>DHFK01000210.1 GCA_002400365.1 Anaerolineales bacterium UBA4826
TGCCGTATTCTTCAGGGCTGATTAGATTTCTTCACGCTTGACAACCTGTGGTATAATGTACATGGAAAGTGCCACCAAGTCTGAAAACCGTGATGACGTCACGGAAACCCTTCGAGGGTAGCCTGTGAGGGCGTAGGACTTGGGGCATTTTTCATTTTGGCAGATACTCGCGAAAATGAAAGTGCCAGATGGAGAAATCCTTGCGGCTGCGCGGGGTTGGTTGCTGGAGATTGACCAACCCCGCCTTTTGCGCGATGTATTCCGCCAACAACACCTTGCTTCGCCTTGCCCCCGTTCTTGTATGCGCGCCATTCATCTCATATCCGATTGCGCCCATCAATACATCTGCGACTTGAATCAAATCGCTGTACTTGGAATTGGTTGCTTGGATGTTTCGGATTGGGTGTTGCAAATATTTGTATTTCTTGCGTAATCCATTGTTGAGAATAGCGCACAGGGTTGACAGTTTGTAGTATGAGGTCGTGCGCCGGTCGAGAAAAACAATGCACTGGTCGGCGGGGCGCAGATAGGCACCGAAACTGTGCAACAGGAATTGGTACATCAACTTGTAAAAGCCCAATTCAGCGTCATTCTTGTTGTAGCGACGATGATCAATCTCCTGAGTGTCTACCACAATGGTTTTGAAATGAAAGGACTGGTTAACTGAAAAGAACAGATCAATGAGGGCGCGGTACTCGTTCAGTTTTTGATTGGAGACTTTGGTCCACTTGAGTTCGGCGCGCATATTGTGGCTTTGACGATAGAGCGCCATTGTCTCGGCAAATCGTTGCTCATTTTCACGAAGCGTGACGATGCCGCCGATGACCATATACCGGTCTGCCGTTTGGTGGCTTTCATCGGCATATATGTGGAGAAAACGAGCACCCGAGTTTGGTGTAGCGTCCTTGCTCAAAGTCATGTCTCGTTCGTATGTGTTCGTTTCAGCTAGACTGAGGAATTAGCCGGGGGAAAATTACAATTCCATTATACCCCGAAAACTTTGTGATGCAACAGGCAAATGTCAGGTCTGCGTTTTGCTATTGACATTACTTCACTCCAGCACTATATTATCGCCAGCCACTCGTAAGTTACAGGAAAGCCGGCTGTCCGTTGGAGATCCCACTCCGTCATGAACGGCTGAAACCATGCCGTCCCTCTAGTCGGTGGATATCGGCGACTGGGGTGAGTCGCTTTGTTATCGCCATCGGCACTACGCCGCGCGCGGCAAGACCTGATCGCCAATCTCGGCGATGAGTTTTTGCATCAACTTGCGCTGGACGTTGTGAACGGTGATCCCAACTATTTCGTCTGTGGAATTGTCATAGCGGAGCATCACCCCAGCCAGACCAGCCACATCTTGATAATGCGTGGGGCCGACCTGTTCGCGGAATAGTACGAACAGCATATCCTGAGCCGCGTCATACTCGTAATCCACGCGCTCACCATTGGAAAGCACCAACTCGCCCATCTCATTTCTCCTCGCGTAAGTACGCCGAACTCAGAACGTCAGACTCCAGTCAGCACGTCGCCAAAGATGTAACTAATGGGGAAGACAATTACCGCCGCCGGGACAACTAGCCCAAAGACGTTGACCAGTTTGACGGCGATGATGTTCGCGGTGATGAGGCAGGTCACAAACACCGCGACGATGAGAACGAACCACGGAGAATTTCGCACCGACACCTCCACAGCGATTGTTCAGCGCGTCGTTCTTCTTACCCAGAGGCAAGTTCCACGCGCATTATACCACGAAACCGACTCGATGCAACACACTTTCTCTGGTGATTACATTCCTCGCCACAGGGGACACAGAGATCACAGAGAACCATTATCATTTCTCTGTGTTCCCTGTGGCTGTTTGGACTTTGGGTAATCACCAGACTTGCACTCTTCGCTGTTCGCTGACTCGCGCATCATTTGCTCTTTCGCTCACCTTGATATATAATGTTCGTCGCCAACAATCACGCTCCTCAATCCAACGATGTGTACCGCGCGGTCGGCAGCCTGTCCTGAGCGAAGTCGCAGGATCAGCCGGCGGCGGTCGTCCGAGGAAACGACAGGGGCGGAAGCCATCGTCTAATCTCAGACGAGATTAAATTCAGAACGATGGAACAAAACACAAGGAGTCTGCACGTGGCTGTTTTACCCATGAAGTCCCTGCTCGAAGCGGGGGTTCACTTTGGTCACCGCACGCGCCGGTGGAATCCGCGCATGCGCCCCTACATCTTCACCGAACGGAACGGCATCCACATCATTGACCTCCAGCAAACGATGGGCAAGTTGGAGGAAGCGTACAACTATGTGCGCGACACGATCGCCGACGGCGGCATGATCCTCTTCGTCGGCACCAAGCGCCAGGCGCAAGAAACTGTTCAAGTCGAAGCGCTCCGCTGCGCCATGCCCTTTGTCACCCAGCGCTGGCTGGGCGGCACCCTCACCAACTTTCGCACGATCCGCTCGCGCATTGATTACATGCTCAAACTGGAAGACCGCCAAGCGAGCGGCGAACTGGACAAACTGCCCAAGAAAGAAACGCTCATGCTGACGCGCGAACTGACCAAGTTGCAGACGCGCCTCGGCGGGCTGCGCGAGATGAAACGCTTGCCCAAGGCGTTGTTCATCATTGATACCCGGCACGAAGAGAACGCGATCAGCGAAGCGACCGCGCTGCAAATCCCGATCATCGCCATGTGCGATACAAACTCCGATCCCAATCCGATCGCCTATCCGATTCCGTCGAACGACGACGCGATCCGCGCGATCAAGTTGCTGACCGGCAAGATCGCCGATGCCGCCATCGAAGGCAAGAACATTCGCGGCGTTCTCGCCGCCGAAGCGGAACAAGTCAGCGCTGCCGCGCCTGTGCCCGTCGAAGAAACCGACGCCGGTCTGCCCGACATCGTCGTCGCCGAAGAGGATTTTGAGGAGCCGCCGGCAGAAGAAGAAGCGAGCACCGCAGAGGCACCGTTGATATGAGCATCGCAGCCGAGCAAATCAAGAAACTACGCGAACTGACCGGCGCGGGCGTCCTGGACGCCAAGCGCGCGCTGGAAGAACACCATGGCGATTTCGACCAAGCCCTCGCCATCTTGAAAGAAAAAGGCCTGAAGGCAGCCGCGCAGAAAGCCGAGCGCGTTGCCAAGCAGGGCTTGATCGAGACGTATCTCCATCCGGGCGGCAAGATCGGCGCGATGGTCGAAGTCAACTGCGAAACCGATTTTGTCGCGGCGACGGACGAATTCCGCCAACTCGCGCACGACCTGGCGCTCCAGGTCGCCGCGACCAAACCGCTGTTCGTTTCGGTTGACGATATTCCCGCGGCGACCCTAGCAGAGCAGAAAAAAGTTTTCAGCGACGCCGCCATCGCCGAGGGCAAACCCGCCGATCTCGTCGAAAAAATCGCGCAAGGCAAATTGGCAAGTTACCATCGCGAGACGTGTTTGCTCCAACAGCCGTTCATTCGCGATGAATCCATCACGATTCACGATCTCGTCCAATCGAAGATCGCCGTGCTGAAAGAGAACATCGTCGTGCGGCGATTCGTTCGGTTTGAACTAGGAGCATAAGATATCAAAGAAGGGGAAATGAGCGGAAACAAGGGAACTCGATTTCCCCTTCTTTCCTGTGCTTTCCCCTCCGACGAAGGTCTGCCTTTGGTATTGAGGGGAAATGGGACAAGCAAAGTACAAGCGCATTCTGCTGAAACTGGGCGGCGAATCGCTCTCGGGCAAGGGTCGCACCGGCATTGATCCCAACGACGTGGCGTATCTCGCCAATGAAATCCAAGCCGTCAAGACCCATGGGGTCGAGATCGCGATCGTGATCGGCGGCGGCAATTTCTGGCGCGGCAACGATCCGTACGCGCAGAGCATCGAGCGCGCGACCGCCGATTACATGGGCATGTTGGCGACGGTGATGAACGCGCTCGCGCTGCAAAGCGCGCTCGAAGAGCGCGGCATTCATACGCGCGTGCAAACTGCGATCGAAATGCGCGCCGTCGCCGAGCCGTACATTCGCCGGCGCGCGATCCGCCACCTGGAAAAAGGGCGCGTGGTCATCTTCGGGGGAGGCACCGGCAACCCCTTCTTCACCACCGACACCGCCGGCGCGCTGCGCGCCAAAGAGATTGACGCCGAAGTTTTGCTCAAGGCGACCAAAGTGGATGGCGTGTACGATAAAGACCCGCTCAAGTACCCTCAGGCAAACCGGTTCGAGCGTCTGACGTACAACGAAGCCATCCTGATGGAACAAGTCCAAGTCATGGATACGACCGCGCTCAGTTTGTGCATGGAGCACAACCTCCCGATCATCGTTTTCGATCTCTCCCAGCCGCGCTCGATCGAACGCGCGGTGATGGGGGAGGCGATCGGGACGATCATTTGCAAGTAGTGATCACCGTCACTCCGGAGAGTCTATGCTCGACGACGTCAAAGCCGATGCCGAAAACAAAATGAAAAAGACGATTGAAGCGCTCAAGCGCGAGTTAGTCAGCATCCGCACCGGACGCGCCTCGCCCGCGCTCGTCGAGCCGCTGAAAGTGGACTATTACGGCGCGCCGACCCCGCTTCAGCAACTCGCCGCCATCTCCGTGCCCGAAGCGCGGCTATTGATGATCAAGCCGTTCGATCAATCCTCGCTCCACGCGATTGAAAAAGCCATTCTGAAATCCGACCTGGGTCTCACGCCGATGAACGACGGCAAGATCATCCGCCTCTCCTTGCCGCCGCTCACCGAAGAGCGCCGCCGCGACTTGACCAAGGTCGTCCGCAAGCACGCGGAAGAAGCGCACGTCGCGCTGCGGAATGTCCGGCGCGACAGTCTCAAAGACCTCGACGAGATGGAAGAGGAGAAGATGATCTCGGAGGATCAGCATTTCAAGGGCAAAGAGATGCTGCAGGAACTGACCGACAAGTACATCGCCCAGGTAGATCAGATCGCCAAAGCCAAAGAAGCGGAAATCATGGAAGTGTGATGGAATTCGATAAGAGCGCATTGACCAAAATCCCCGCCCACGTCGCGATCATCATGGACGGCAACGGGCGCTGGGCAAAGCAACGCGGACTGCCGCGCAACGAAGGACATCGCGCGGGCGTCGAGAACATGCGCCGCGTCTTGACTGCCGCCGTAGAATTTGGCGTCAAGGTGCTGACGATCTACGCCTTTTCGACCGAGAACTGGGGTCGTCCCGAAGATGAAGTGCGCGGGCTGCTGGGCATCTTTGAGGAAGTGATTTCGCGTGAGGTGTCCGAACTGCACAAGAACGGCGTTAAACTGTGTCACCTCGGCGCGCTCGAGGGCATCAGCGACCGCATGAAAGAGGCAGTCCAGAGCGCGATCGCGTTGACCCGGCACAACGACCGCATTACCCTGAATGTCGCGTTCAACTACGGCGGGCGCGCAGAGATCCTCACCGTGATTCGCCGGATGATCGCCGATCGCGTCGCGCCCGAGCAGGTGAACGAACAACTCTTTGAGCGTTATCTCTACACCGCCGGTCAGCCCGACCCTGATCTCATCATTCGCACCGCCGGCGAGATGCGCCTCTCGAATTTCCTGGTCTGGCAAGCCGCGTACGCCGAATACTACAGCACGCCAACCCTCTGGCCCGATTTCGACCAGGGGGAATTGTACAACGCGCTGGTCGCGTTTAGCCAGCGTCAGCGACGATTTGGGAAACTGGAAAACCGCTAAGAGACCGCATCGTGCTGAGAATTCGCATCGCTACTGCGCTCGTCCTGATTCCACTCGTCCTCGGGTCCGTGTACTTTGGCGGACTCCTTTTTTTCGCGGCAGTGGCCGTCGCGTTGCTGATCGCGGGCTATGAGTTTTTCGAAATGGCGCGGCGCGCCGGTCACCAGCCGCTGACCGGCATCGGTCTCGCGCTCATCGCGCTGATCCTCTGGGACGCGTACGCGCCGAACGATTGGCTGCGCCCGCTCCTGAGCGCGGCGCTCGTCGTTTCGCTTGTCGTCGGCGTTTTTCGTCACCGCGCTGGCTGGCTGACCGGCTGGGCGCTCACGCTCGCCGGCGCGCTGTACATCGGCTGGCTGGGCGCGTATTTTCTTCTGGTGCGCGCGCTGCCGAATGGCATGTTGTGGACGGCGTTTGCGCTGCTGACGGCGTGGGCGACTGACGCCGGCGCGTACTTGGTCGGCACGCGCGTCGGCAGACATGGGTTCTTTACCACGGTCAGCCCAAAGAAAACCTGGGAAGGCGCGCTCGGCGGCTGGGCGAGCGCGCTGCTCGCCGCGCTCTTCCTCGGAGAGTTCTTGAATCTGCCGATCACGCAGCGCGCGCTGTTCGGACTTGGCATTGGCATTGCGGCAACCTTCGGCGATCTGGCAGAATCGCTCCTCAAGCGCCAGACCGGCGTCAAGGACTCGAGCAACATCGTGCCGGGTCACGGCGGGTTGCTCGATCGGATTGATAGTCTGTTGTTTGCGGCGGTATTTGCGTATTACTATTTCGTTTGGATTCTGCGCACATAAGCAAGTGACGAGTGTCGGGCGGCGCGTGGTGTGAGACAGCCCGCGTCACTCGGCACACGTCACTCGGCACACGTATGTTGAACTTGCTTCTCTCTATCCTCTCGCTCGGCAACATTATTTTTTCCTCCGCCATCATCATCGTCGCGCTGTCGCTTTTCCTCTATCTCTTGGCGAATAACTTTCGCAACTCGGTGGCGCGTTCGTTTTCCGGCTTGCTTGCGTTTCTCACCATCATCTATACCGGCGACGTGTTCCTGCAGCGCGTCGAAACGTTCGCCGACGCGGTCGTCTGGTTGAAATTCAAGTGGATCGGCATCGCGTTCGTCCCGGCGATCTACCTGCACTTTTCCGATGCGCTGCTGCGCTCGACCAACGCGTACTCGCGCCGACGCCGTCTTGCCGTCGCGCTGTCCTATCTTACGAGCGGCGCGTTTCTCCTCCTCGTGACGCTGACCGATCTCGTGGTGCGCGACGGCTTCTTCTTTCCCCAAGCCGCCCAGTTCCAAGCCGGCGTGTTGTTCCCGCTCTTTGCCATCTTCTTCTTCGCGCTGACGGTCTGGGGCTTTTACAACATCCGCAAAGCATACAAACGCTGCCTCACTTCGACGACGCGCCGCCGCATGACGTACCTCGCCGCCGCGTTCTTCGCGCCCGCGCTCGGCGCGTTCCCATACCTCATCATCGCGAGTTTTCCCGCCGAGTTTTCGCCGCCGCTGCTCCTGCTCCTCAACCTGCTCGCCAAAATCGGTATCGCGCTGATGATCATCGTCATGGCGTACACCGTGGCTTATCAGGGCGCCCTCGCGCCCGACCGCGTCGTCAAGCATAATTTGATTCATTATCTGCTGCGCGGTCCGCTCGTCGCGACCGCCGTCGTCGGCTTGATGCTTTCGGTGCCGACGGTCGAACGCTGGCTAGGGCTGACGCGTGAGACGATCTTGTTCGCGACGGTCATCGGCGCGATCGTGACGCTGGAACTCGCGATCAATCTGGCAAAACCGTGGATTGACAAGATTATTTTCTGGGGCGATCGCGAGGACCTCGAACGCATCCAGGAGATTGACAAGCGTTTGCTGACGACGAGCGATCTGCGGCAGTTGCTGGAAAACATCCTGTCCGCGACGTGCGATCTGCTGCAAGTGCAGACCGGTTTCGTCGTCGCGCCTGAAGACGGCGAGTGGAAGATCGAGACGGCGACGGGTCCGCGCGAACTCGTGCGTCAATTTCTCGGCGCAAAGAACTTGACCCAACTTGTCGGCGAGGGCGGCGCGAACGCGCATGGCTTTATCGCCGGCGATGGTTTCTGGTTGTGGCGTCTGCGCGCCAAATCCCGCGAAGGGGTCATCGGCGTGCTGGGAGTCGCCGCGCGCACTCCCGAGCCCGCGCTCTCAGAGCGCGAGCAGAAGATGATTGCGGCGCTGGTCGCCCAAGCGGAACTCGCGCTCGAGGATCGGCAATTGCAGCAGGGCGTGTTCAGCGCATTCGAACAACTCAGCAGCGAAATCGAATTGCTGCAACGCGCGCGCGGCAAACCGCGCTATGTCGGCGGCATCGCCAGCGAGCGCGTGGAAGACGAAGTGGTTGCTTCGTCCGATTTTCACCACGCGGTCAAAGATGCGCTCGATCATTACTGGGGTGGGCCCAAACTGACCGCCAGCCCCCTCCTCCAACTCAACATCGTGCAAGAGTCGCTGGACGATTACGAAGGGAATCCGGTGCGCGCGCTCCGCGGACAGATCGCGCGCGCGATTGAGACGCTCAAGCCAGACGGCACGCGCTCGCTCACTGCGCCGGAATGGCTGCTCTACAACATCCTCGAGTTCAAAGTGATGCAAGGGATGAAAGTGCGCGAGATCGCGCTGAAACTTGCGATGAGCGAAAGCGATTTGTACCGCAAGCAGCGTATCGCGATTCAAGAAGTGGCAAAGACGCTGGCGACGATGGAGGAGCAGAGTCAGGGGAAGGGCGCGGGGAATGGGACGCAGGCGAGCCCGGATGAACGCGGATAAAACCCGGCGAAACAATATCGTTTAGATCCGTTTCATCGGTTCGCATCAAGAGAGTGCTGAATCGCAAGCGACCGCTTTCGCTTGAAATGATCCACCGCTTGAATCAACTTGGAATTGCGGCGGAGGTGCTGATTCGGCCGTACAAGGTCAAAGCGGCGGCGTAAACTTGACGCGCGTTAACGTTTTAGAGCAAAATGATCGCGTGAAACTCGAATCCTGTAACATAGTCTGAGGTGCGCTGTGCCAGGAAGAATCGTGCGTAGGCGCCGCGAGGAATTTTTCATCCGCCCAACCGAGGAGGATTTGATTCGCGTAACTTTCGAGAGAGAAAACGATCACGTCGTGCGGTTCTCTGTACAGTACCTTGCCTTTTTGCGGAACGCGTGGCAAGCGATTGTGCACTTTGACACAGCGCACGGACGCGCGCACATGGACATTAGCCATCCCGATGGTTCACAAGACACGCGTGAACTGTTTGGTCAAGACTACGGCACCGCGCTAACGTGGGCTATCCGCCAAGTGCAGACCCAGTGGCAGTTTTATCGGGAACGCTACGAAAGGGAAATGCAATGACTCGCCAAGAACAATTCAGACGGAATCATGATCTTTTCGCGCTGTTTATGCAACAAGTATTGGATAATCCTGCGCTGACCAAGAAAATTCCCAAAGGCGCGCAAGTGATCTTTCTACCTGAGAATGACCGCGATTTGTCCCGGGCTAACCGCCGGCTCGCGCAAACCGTTCGCAAGCAGGGCGGCAAGGTCGCGCTCATCAAGATCACGCTTGTACCGCAAGTACTGACCGTGTACACGCCGCGATTGGAGTTTGCGGAAGCGGTGTAACAAAAGACCCGAAGAGCATTCCGAAGCGAAGCGGGGACCCAGTGGGCCCGATTTTCGTTTCCATTTAGCGACGCATCCTTCGCCCTTCGACTACGCTCAGGGCACTCAGGATGCGTCGCTCTTTTTTGTCGAGCGTTTCCGGGCAAACTGATAGCAAATCTACGGTCTCTGATAGTCTTTGACAGTTGACACGTGGTATAATCCGCGCAATCTTTACGCAGGAGACAAGCATTTTGACCGCCTCATCCCGTCTCGAAGGGTTCTACCGCCTCAACGTCTCAGAACGACAGGGCATCCTACGCGACCGCTGTAACTTGACAGAAGTCGAAATCGGCGCGCTTGAGAGTGGCGGACTCTCGCTCGAACTTGCCAATCGTCTGATCGAAAATGTCGTCGGCGTACACGGCTTGCCGCTTGGCATCGCCGCGAATTTCCAGGTCAACGGGCGCGATTACTTGATCCCGATGGCGATCGAAGAACCGTCGGTCGTCGCCGCGGCGAGCCACGCGGCAAAACTCGTGCGCGATGCCGGCGGATTCACCGCGAGCGCGGACAAGCCGATGATGATCGGACAGGTGCAGATCGTCGGGATGAACGACGTAGACGCGGCGTACCAAAAGATTGTCGCCGCGCGCGACGAAATCATCAAACTTGCCGACTCGAAATCCACGCTGGTCGAATTTGGCGGCGGCACGCGCGATCTCGAAGTGCGCGTGATTCGCGAGACGCGCGTCGGTCCGATGATTATTTTGCATCTCATCGTTGACGTGCGCGATGCGATGGGCGCGAACTCGGTCAACACGTCGTGTGAGACGATTGCGCCATTCCTGGAGAAACTCACCGGCGGGCGCGTCGTCCTGCGAATCTTGTCGAACCTCGCGGACAAACGCGTGGCGCGTGCCGAGTGTCGAGTGGCGAGGGACGCGCTGGGCGCGGACGTGGTACGCAACATCGTCGAGGCGCAGGTGATGGCGGAAGTTGATCCCTATCGCGCGGCGACGCACAACAAAGGCATTATGAATGGCATTGACTCGGTCGTCATCGCGACTGGCAACGACTGGCGCGCGGTCGAAGCCGGCGCGCACGCGTACGCCGCGCGCAGCGGACAGTATCGCGCGCTGACGCAATGGGATCGCGACACGAATGGCGATTTGGTCGGGTCGCTTGAACTGCCCATCGTCAGCGGTATCCTCGGCGGAACGGTGAACGCGCATCCGCTCGCGCGCATCGCGTTGAAGATTCTGGGGGTGCAGTCCGCGCCAGAGTTCGCGGGCGTGCTCGCGTCCGTCGGACTCGCGCAAAATCTCGGCGCGTTGCGCGCGCTCGCGGCGGAAGGCATTCAGCGCGGGCACATGGCATTGCACGCGCGGCAGATCGCGATTTCCGCCGGCGCAACCGGCGACCAGGTGGATCGGATCGCGGATCGAATGGCGGAAGAAAAGAACGTGAGCATTACGCGCGCGAAGGAATTGCTACGACGTGATTCGTGATACGTGATGCGTGACATTCATGCATCACGCATCACGTTTTACGCTTGGAGGTACCAATGACCGCCCCGCGTCTCATCGCCATCGTCATCATCTTCGCGTGCGTGAGCGTCGCGTGGCTCGTGCTCGCCGGCGCCACCGTCGTGCGCACGCAAGAGGTGAGCCGGGAACTCACGCCCCAAGTCGGCGAATTGTGGGGACCGCCGCTCACGCAAACCGCGCCAATGGCTTACATCGGAGTGCTGGAGAACACCGGTAGGCAGCCAGTCCAGCCGCTCCTGCCACCCGTACCGCTCGACGCCAGCGATCTGAAAGTTGACTTGCATCTGGACTATCGCCAAAAGGGGTTGCTGTGGTACTCGACGTACACCGTTGATTTTGACGGCAAGTACCGTTTCGTCAACCCAACCGATCGCCCGATTGCCGCGACGGTGCAATACGTGTTTCCGGCGGCAAACACGCTCTACGACAACTTTAGATTCGAGATCAACGGCACCCAGGTCTTGCCCGAAGGCAATCTGTCGGAAACATTGACCAAAGTGGTCAACCTGGGACCGCGCGGAACCGCGAACGTGCGCGTGATGTATCACTCGCGCGGCGTGGACCGCTGGTTGTACCGGTTTGGTTCGGGGATCACGAACGTCAAGAACTTCAATCTCGTCGTCAACACCGATTTCCGCGATTTCGATTTCCCGCCGCAGACGGTCTCCTCGTCAACAAAAGAGGCGACTGCGAACGGCTGGAAACTCGGCTGGAAGTTTGATTCGACTGTCGCGGGATTCAACATCGGCGTCGAGATGCCGAAAAAGACGCAGCCCGGACCGCTCGCGAGTCAGATGAGTTTCTTTGCGCCGGTGTCGCTCCTGTTCTTCTTCTCCGTGCTCGTCATCATCGGCGCGGTGCGCGGGCAGAACTTGCACCCGATGCACTATTTCTTTCTGGGCGCGGCGTTCTTTTCGTTCCACCTGCTGTTCGCGTACCTCGCCGACCATGTCGCGATCGAGATTGCATTCGTGGTTTCGGCAATCGTGTCGCTTTTGCTCGTCGTGACGTACGTGGGGCGCATGGCAAATTGGAGATTCGCGCTGCGCCAAGTCGGCATCGCGCAGTTGCTGTTCCTCGTGCTCTTTTCATACGCGTTCTTCTACGAGGGCTACACCGGACTGGTCATCACCATCGGCGCGATCGTCACGCTGGCGGTGATGATGCAGGTGACCGCGCAGGTGGATTGGGAGACGGTGTTCAAGGGGAGGAATGTAAAGCGTGATACGTGATGCGTGGTGCGTGAACGGAACACGCAGCACGAATTACCAATCACCAATTACGAGTCACGAATCACGAATCACGAAGGATAGAACCTAATGTCAGTAATGAAACCCAAACGCTCTGTCGGCATCATCGGCTATGGCGCGTACGTCCCGCGCTTTCGCATCCGCGCGGAAGAGATCGCGCGGGTGTGGGGCGGCGCGGAGGAAGCGCTGCCGATCGAAGAGAAAGCGGTGCCGGGCCTCGACGAAGATACCGTGACGATGAGCATCGAAGCGGCGCGCAACGCGTTGGCGCGGGCAGGCATCGAAGCGAAGCAACTGCGCGCGGTGTGGGTCGGCAGCGAATCGCATCCGTACGCGGTCAAGCCGTCGTCCACGATGGTCGCGGAAGCGATCGGCGCGGCGGGTTCAGTGCTAGCGGGCGATTGGGAATTCGCGTGCAAAGCGGGGACCGAAGCGCTGCAAGCCGCGATTGGCTTGGTCGGAGCGGAGATGGCGGATTACGCGATGGCGATTGGCATGGACACCGCGCAGGGTCGCCCCGGCGATGCGCTGGAATACACCGCGGGCGCGGGCGGCGCGGCGTACATCATCGGTCCGGCAGAGAACGCGCTGGCGATTCTCGAGGGCTCGTACTCGTACGTCACGGACACGCCGGACTTTTTTCGCCGTGAGCATCAGCCCTATCCCGAACACGGCAATCGTTTCACGGGCGAGCCAGCGTACTTTGATCACACCTTGCATGGCGCGCAGGGCTTGATGGACGGGTTGGGTTTCAAGCCCAGTGATTTCGCGTTCGCGATTTTTCATCAACCGAATGTCAAGTTTCCGCAGACCGCCGCGAAACGCTTGGGCTTTGCCAAAGAGCAAATTGCCCCGGGCTTGCTTTGTGGTAAAATAGGGAACACATACTCCGGCGCGGCGATGATCGGTACGACCGCGGTGCTCGATATCGCCAAGCCGGGCGACCGGCTCTTGATGTGCTCGTTCGGCAGCGGCGCAGGGAGCGATGCGTTTTCGTTTGTCGTCACCGAAAGAATTCTCGAAAGGCGCGCGCAAGCCGCGAAAACGATGTGGTACGTTCAGCGCCGTGAGGTGATTGATTACGCGCTGTATGCGCGGTATCGGGGAAAACTGGTGATGAATTAGGCGTGGTGCGTGTTACGTGGTGCGTGGTGCGTATTTAGCAAACGGAACACGCAACACGAAGCACGTAGATGGAATTATCTGGAGGATTCAATGAGACAAGTCAGCGTTGTAGGAATTGGACAAACTAAGGTCAAGGAACATTGGGACAAGTCGCTGCGCGAGTTGGCAACGGAAGCCATCCTCGCCGCGCTGCAAGACGCGCACGTGGATTACGCGGACGCGCTCTACATTGGCAACATGCTGAGCGGCGAACTCACCGGTCAGGAGAATCTCGGCGCGCTGATCGCGGATGAGGTCGGCTTGCGCGGCGTCGAAGCGCTAAAAGTCGAAGCGGCGTGCGGCAGCGGCGGCGCGGCGATTCGCGCGGGCTATCTCGCGGTCGCATCGGGCGCGTTCGACGTCGTCATCGTCGCGGGCGCGGAAAAACTCACGGAATCATCCAATTGTTATACGACCGCGTCGCTTGCGATGGCGGCGGACGCGGACTACGAAGCGATTCACGGCATTTCGTTCGTCGCGCTCAACGCGCTCTTGATGCGCCGCTATATGTACGAGTACGATCTGGTGCCCGAAGATTTCGCGACCTTTTCGCTGAACGCGCACGCGAACGCGGCGAATAATCCGTACGCCATGTTCCAAGCGCCGATCACGCTTCAGCAGTACACGCGCGCGCGTCCCGTGTCCGATCCCATCAGCGTAATGGACTCGTCGCCCGTCGGCGACGGCGCGGCGGCGCTCGTTCTGATGCCGACCGCGAGTCTCAATGGCAATCGCGCGCGCGCGGTCAAGGTCGCCGCGAGCGCGGTCGCCACCGACTCGCTCGCGCTCCACGCGCGGCGCGATCCGCTGTGGCTGGGCGCGGTCGAGTTATCGTCGCAGAAAGCGTACGCGCAAGCCGGTGTGACGCCGCAAGACATTGACTTGTTCGAAGTCCACGACGCGTTCTCGATCATGAGCGTCATGTCGCTCGAAGCCGCAGGGTTTGCGGAACGCGGACGCGGCGCGTACCTCGCGCGCGAAAACGAAATCACGCCGCAGGGCAAGATTCCGCTCTGCACGATGGGTGGTTTGAAAGCGCGCGGTCATCCTGTCGGCGCGACCGGCGTGTACCAAGCCGTCGAAGCCGTGACGCAACTGCGCGGCGAAGCCGGCAAGAACCAGGTGCCCGACGCGCGCGTCGCGATGACGCAATCGCTCGGCGGCGTCGCGGCGAACGCGGTGACACACATCTTCGTCAATTAACCAATGTGCCAATGAACCAATGAGCCAATTGGGAAATTGGATGTTGGAAATTGGAAGTTAGAGTTGGCTCATTGGCTCATTGGGCGATTGGCTCATTGGGGTTGTTATGGATTTAGCGCGCAACTGGCGTTTGAAGGATCAACGATACAGATTGGAGGGTACGGTATGCGCGGACTGCGGCGCGAAATTTTTCCCGCCGCGCCAGGTCTGCGCCGAATGTAAATCGTCTAATTTGACGCCACACGAGTTCGACGGGCACGGCGCAATCTATTCGTTCACGACGGTGCGCCAAGCGCCGCTGGGATTTGAAGGCAACTTGCCGTACGTCGTCGGCATGGTCAAGTTGGACGAAGGACCGATGATCGAAGCGCAAATCACCGATGTAAATCCCGACGACGTGAGAATCGGTCAGCGCGTAGAGATGGTGATCCGCAAGTTACGCGAGTATGGTAAGGAAGGCGCGGTGGTTTATGGCTACAAGTTTCGTCCCATCGCGAATGGAAATTGAGTGAGATATGCGAGTCCGACAACCGGTTAGACAATCTGAAAGGTAGTGGACTCTTGCCGCCTATCCGCGTCCTGTTAGTGGACGATCAAACGCTCTTCCGCGAAGGATTGGGCACGCTGCTTTCCGTCCAGCCCGACCTGCAAGTCGTGGGCGAAGCCACGCACGGCGAAGAAGCGCTGCAACTCGCGGCAACGCTGCATCCAGACGTCGTGCTGATGGACTTGCGAATGCCGATCATGGATGGCGTCACCGCGACGCGCCATCTGCGCGCGACCCATCCCGAGTGCCGCGTTATCATTCTGACCACTTTCGACGATGACGAAAATGTTTTCAAAGGCTTGCGCGCGGGTGCGGTGGGGTATTTGCTCAAGGACGCGCCCTCGGAGAAATTGATCGAGGCGATTCGGGCGGCGGCGCGCGGCGAGTCGTTCTTGCAGCCATCGGTCGCCGCCAAAGTCGTCGCGGAATTCGCGCGGCTCACCCGCGCGCCGGGCACGCGCGTAGCAGCGCCCCTGCAGGAACCGCTCTCCGAACGCGAATCGGAAATCCTGCGCCTGGTCGCGCGCGGCGCGAGCAACAAAGAGATCGCCGCCGCGCTCGTCATCGCCGAAGGCACGGTCAAGAATCACGTCACGAACATCCTCGGCAAACTGGGCGTCGGCGACCGCACGCAAGCCGCGTTGAAGGCGAAGGAACTGGGAATCCTCTGAACAGACGGGAAACGTAGCGTGCAAAACGTAAAGCGTAGAACGTAAGACGTGAGGCGTGGTGATTGCGCCTCACGTTTTGCTTTTACGGCACGGTCATACGCAACACCATGACCAGTCATACTCGACAATGTGACGTGCAACGTGACTGCCGGCACATTCCCTTTTGCGCCAAACGTGTTATTGTGGCGGCAGAAAAGGAGTACCAATGTCCAACCTCGTCGAAGTGAAAGACCTTGTGAAAAAGTATCGCGGAGCATCCCCTAGGGACGGCGATCAGGTCGCCGTCAAAGGCGTTTCGTTCGCGATTCGCCAGGGCGAAATTTTCGGCTTGCTCGGACCGAACGGCGCGGGCAAGACGACGACGATCTCGATGCTAGCGTGCTTGCTCACGCCGACGAGCGGAACGGCCATGGTATCGGGCTTGGACCTGGTCAAGCAATCCGATCAAGTCAAGCAACACATCGGTCTCGTGCCGCAAGACCTCGCGCTGTATCCCACGCTCTCGGCGCGCGACAACCTGATCTTCTTTGGGCGCATCTACGGACTGCGCGGCAAAGCGTTGCACGCGCGCGTGAATTGGACGCTCGAACTTGTCGGACTGGCGGATCGCGCGAAGGATGCGATCCAAACGTATTCGGGCGGGATGAAGCGGCGCATCAACATCGCGGCTGGACTGCTGCACAAGCCCGACATTCTCTTTCTCGATGAGCCGACGGTTGGCGTTGATCCGCAAAGCCGCAACCATATTTTTGAAAACGTCGAACGATTGAATCGCGAAGGGCTGACGATTCTCTACACCACGCATTACATGGAAGAAGCGGAGCGGCTGTGCCATCGCGTCGCGATCATTGACCAGGGACAAATCATCGCGCTGGACACGCCCAAGGCGCTGACCGAGTCCATCAGCGGCGGGATGATTCACTTGGGCATCGTGGATGGCAAAGCGGATGCGCTCGTCGAACAGGCGCGCCGATTACAGACGATCGAAGAGATCCGCCGCGTGGATGGCAAACTGGAAATTCAGACGCATCACGCGCAGCAAGCGTTGATCGGCGTGCTAGAGATCGCAAATCAACTCGACGCGAAGGTGACCTCGCTCGAAGTGTTCGAGCCGAACCTGGAAACGGTTTTCCTGCGGCTGACGGGAAAACGATTACGCGACTAGCCAATAGCATNNTGTTCAATCAGATTCTCGCCCTCACCTGGAAAGACCTCAAGATATTTTTCAAAGACGCCGGCGCGGTCGTGTTCATCTTCCTGCAGCCGTTCATGTTCATCGTCGTGATGAGTTACGCGATGTCGGGACTGTTCACCAGCGGCGATCACCCGATCCAACTGCTGGCGGTGAATGAGGATCGCGGCGCGCACGCGGCGAGCGTCATCAAGCAACTCGGCGAGATGAAGGGCTTTGANNCGGCGCGGCAAATCCAGAGACGACGAAAATTCTGATGGTCGCCGATCCCGCATCGCCGACCCAAGTTGCCGAGCCGATCATCGGGACGCTTCAGGGCATAGTGCAGAAAGAGTCGTTCGCCGTCGCCGTGCCCAAAGGGATTGACCTGCTGTTCGATCAAATCGCGCCGCAGACTCCCGCACAGCAACGCGCGGCGTTCAAGTTGGAGGCAACGCAAGCGTTGTCGGGCGGCTTGGTCGGCGAGCAACCGCCGACCATTTCGGTGGAACGCGTCGCGCCACCGGGGATGCGCGTCGAGAAATTTCCAGACACGTTCCAGCAGAACGTTCCTGGCTACACCATCTACGGTATCTTTTGGATCGTCAGCATGTTGGCAAGTTCCGTGCTGGTCGAAAAACGCGATGGCACTTTTCGCCGCTTGCTCGTCGCGCCGATGAAGCGCACGGCGATGCTCGCCGGCAAGATGTTGCCGTATTATTTGATTAACGTACTGCAAATCGCTATAATGCTGGGCGCATCCAGTCTGCTGTTCGGACTCAAGTTGGGTTCGTCGCCCGCCGGCTTGATCGTGGTCAGTTTGGCGGCGGCAGCCACTGCCACGGGACTGGGTGTTTTGGTTTCCGCGTTCGCGCGCACCGAAGCGCAAATCGGCGGACTGACGACGCTCGTGCTGCTCTCCGCGTCCGCGCTCGGCGGTTGCTTCATCCCGCGCTTGACGATGCCGGAATGGCTGCGGACAGCCGGTTTGCTCACACCGCACGCGTGGGCGCTCGATGCGTACCAGGATTTGCTCGTGCGCGGTTATGGTCTGGTGGACGTGCTGCCCAAGGTCGGCGTGCTTGGCGCGTTCGCGCTCGCGTTCTTTGCGATTGGCGTGTGGAAATTCCGATTTGATTAGCGTGTAACCTTTCCACGCCGCATCCGTATACAGAGTGGTCTCGCGATTGTGACACACCGGCTTGACAAGGCGTGGTATAATTGTACTAGTTAGATTGGTACAATCTGGAATTGACGTGGAGAGACGCAGAGGTATCTATGTTCTGGAATCGCCAAAAGAAAAACGAACTTGGAAAGAAATCCAATGGACTCTACCAACACGGCAACGAAGAACTGATTCACTTGCGCCAGGTCGTCAAGACGTTCGACTCCGCCGCTGGCAAATTCACCGCGCTCAGGGGCGTTGACCTGCGCGTGGATGCCGGCGAGTTCGTCGCGGTCATTGGCAAATCGGGCAGCGGAAAGACGACGCTGGTCAACATGGTCGCAGGCATTGACCGTCCGACGGCAGGCGAGGTGCTGGTCGGCAACACCGCGGTGCACAAACTCAACGAAGGACAGATGGCAGAGTGGCGCGGGCGCAACCTTGGGATCGTCTTTCAGTTCTTTCAACTCTTGCCGACGCTGACGCTCGCCGAAAACATCATGCTGCCGATGGATTTCTGCAACGTTTACAAATCGGGCGAACGCCGCAAACGCGCGCTGAACCTGCTCGAACAGATGGAGATGGCGGACCACGCGAACAAACTGCCTGCCGCGATTTCCGGCGGACAGCAGCAGCGCGTCGCGATCGCGCGCGCGCTGGCAAATGATCCGCCGATTCTGCTCGCGGATGAGCCGACCGGCAACCTCGATTCCAAGACCGCCGACTCGGTCTTTGAACTTTTCGAGGGCTTGGTGAAACGCGGCAAGACGATCTTGATGGTGACGCATGATCACGATTTGGCAAAGCGCGCGACGCGCGCGGTGCAGATCGCCGACGGCGAGATCATCGAACAGCAACTTGCCCAGGCGTTCCCTGTTCTCACCCAAGCCCAACTCGTCGCCTTGACGCACAAAGTGGACCCGGAAAAGTACGCGCCCGGTCAAATCATTCTGCGCCAGGGCGAGCCCGTCGAGCAGTTCAACGTCATCGTCAACGGACGCGTCGAAATTGTCGTGCCGCAGCCGGACGGCGCGGAGAAGATCGTCGCGACGATGAGCCGCGGCGAGTACTTTGGCGAAATCGAATTGTTGCGCGGCGGCGCGAGTCTTGCCACCGCGCGCGCCGCGTCCGATGCGCCAGTCGAAGTCCTCCGCTTCGACCGCGCCACGTTCAACGAAATGGTGAGTCAGAATTCGGCGCTGAAAGACGCGATCGCGCGCATCGCGCAAGCACGCACCGCGGAGAACGTCGCCGCGCGTAACGGCGAGGCGCGCCATGCTTAGCCCGCGCTGGCGCAAAGTCCTGCGCGATCTGTGGGGCAACAAATTCCGCACGCTGCTCGTCGTCCTCTCCATCGCGGTCGGCGTGTTCGCGGTGGGCGCAGTCACGCACACCTTCACGATCGTCTCGCAGGAATTGCTCGTCACCTATCCCAAGGCGAATCCCGCCGCCGCAACGCTCTACCCCGGCGCGTTCGACGATACGCTGGTCGAAACGGTCAAACGCATCCCGGGAGTCGAAGACGCGGAAGGGCGCTCGCTCATTATCGTTCGATTGCGGATGGGGCAAGACGAGTGGAAGAACCTCTTGCTCTTTGCCATTCCCGACTATGACCACATTCGCATCAACAAGGTCGCGCCGCAGGGCGAGTATGGACCTGCGCCGGATTTTCACGCCGAACGCGGCGTGTGGCCCCCGCCCGATCATGCCGTGGTGTTGGAACGCTCGTCGTTCCTCATTCCTGGGCTGGTCCCATCGAACATTCGGGTCGGCGATACCATCGAGGTTCAGCAGTCTACGGGCGGACAGATCCGTCAACTGCGCTTGGCAGGCCTGGCGCACGAATCCGTCTTTGCGCCCGCGCCATTCGTCAACTACCCGTACGGCTATATCACGATGGATACGCTTGAGTGGCTGACCGGCTCGCGCCAGGCGGACCAACTGATGATCACCGTTTCGGACCATAAACTCGACAAGGCGCACATTACGCGCGTCGCCGAGCAGGTCAAGAATAAAATCGAATCCGGTGGACGAACTGTTTACAGCGTGGCGATCCCAGAACCGGGAAAGCATCCGCTCCAGGATATTTTTGCCGGGATGTTGCTGATTCTGAATCTGCTTGGCTTTGGCGCGCTGTGCTTGAGCGGGTTCCTCGTCGTCAACACGATCACCGCGCTCCTGGCGCAGCAAGTGCGGCAAATCGGAATTATGAAAGCGATTGGCGGGCGGACGCGGCAAATCGTCGCGATGTACTTTGCGACCGTGTTGTTGTTCGGCGTGTTCGCGCTGGTCATTGCGATTCCAAGCGCGATGTTCGTGGCAGCCGAAACCAGCAAGTATCTCGCCGGCTTTGTGAACGTGGATTTTCCGGATTTCAGTCTGCCGCCCAGCATCCTGATGACCGAAATCGCGATCGGACTCTTGTTGCCAGTCCTCGCCGCGATCTTTCCGATCTTGTCCGGCACGCGCGTCACGGTTCGCGAGGCGATCACCGATTATGGAATTCGAGATTCAAAATCTAGTCCTGAGCGAAGGCGAAGGATCAAAATTCAAAATCCGAAAGGCAGATTCCGTATTCCGAATTTTGAATTCCGAATGACGAATTTTGAATTTCTTCCCCGCCCGATGATGCTTTCGTTCCGCAATACGTTTCGCCGCAAAGGGCGACTCGCGCTCACGCTGCTGACGCTGATTCTGGGCGGCACGATCTTCATCTCGGTGCTCAACGTGCGCGCGTCCATGTATCAGACGCTGGACGATGTGTTCAAGTACTGGCAGTTCGACATCCTGGTCCCGTTCGAACATTCCTATCGCAACGACATCATCGAAGAAATCGCCAAGCAAACGCCGGGCGTGACCCGCGTCGAGTCCTGGGGCTACAATAGCGTTCGTCGTTTGCGCGCGGACGAAAGCGAAAGCGATTCGATCACGCTCTTCGCCGCGCCGCCGGATACTACGATGCTCCAGCCGACCATCATCGAAGGACGATGGCTGACGCCGGCGGACGAGAACGCGATCGTCATCAGCACCGACGTTCAGCACGCCGAGAAAGACCTGAAGGTCGGCGATGAGATCAGACTCAAGATTCAGGGTCGCAAGACGACCTGGCGCATCGTCGGCACCGTGCGCGTCGTCGGATTCCGCGGCGGCATCGGCGTGGCGTACGTGAACTACCCGCACTATGCGCGCGTGACCGGACAGGTGGGGCGCGCGGGCAGCGTACAACTGAGCACCGCGAAGCACGACACCGCGTCACAGGTGCAGGTTCAGCAAGCGCTCGAGGAAAGATACAAGCAGGTTGGAGTGCGTGCCTCCGCCGGCGGAATCACCAGCGGGCAGATTCGCGACCAGAACGAGATCTTTTTCAACATCATCAGCGTCCTGTTGATGATCATGGCGATTCTGATGGCGATGGTCGGCGGGCTGGGGTTGAT
Source organism: Anaerolineales bacterium UBA4826 (assembly GCA_002400365.1). Taxonomy (GTDB): domain Bacteria; phylum Chloroflexota; class Anaerolineae; order UBA4142; family UBA4142; genus UBA4142. The sequence goes on from DHFK01000210.1 coordinate 21,474, forward strand.
GGGCACGATGTCGCTGAACGTGCTCGAGCGCACGCGCGAGATCGGCGTGATGCGCGCGGTCGGCGCATCGAACGGCGCGGTACGGCGCATCGTCCTGGCCGAGGGCGTCTTCATCGGCTTGCTCAGCGCGCTGATCGCCGTCGTGCTATCGTACCCGCTGAGCCGCGCCTTCTCCGATCTCGTGGGTGAGGCGATCTTCCAATTGCCGCTCAGTTACACAATCTCGGTGGATGGGATTATAATGTGGCTCGTCATCGTCGTCATTCTCTCTGCGCTTTCAAGTCTGCTGCCCGCGTTCAACGCGTCGCGGCTGACGGTTCGCGAAATTCTGGCGTACGAATAAGGCGTGATACGTAATGCGTGAATGTTCACGCTTCACGCATCACGCATCACGCATCACTGCTCAAAGGAGATCACAATGAGAAAACTTATCGCATTCACAGCCCTGGCACTCACCGCCATCAGTCTCATCGCCTGTTCCGCGTCGGTGACGCCAACACCCAAAGTCCAGCCGACGCTGGCGGCGGTCAAGTCCAGCGGCAAGATCGTCGCCGAAGGCAGAGTCGTGCCGGCGCGCAGCGCGTCGCTGGGCTTTCAGGTCGCTGGCGTCGTCGCGCAAGTACCAGTCGCGGTCGGCGATCGCGTCGAAAGCGGCAAGGTCTTGGCGCAGTTGGACACGCGGCAATTGGAATTGCAACTCGCGCAGGCGGATGCGAACCTGGCTGCCGCGCAAGCCAAGTCGAGCCAGTTGAAACGCGGCGCAACGCCGGAGGATTTGGCGGCGGCGCAACAAGCGCTCAAGTCGGCGCAGGTCAGTTATGAAAAGTTGCTGAAGCCAGATCCCAGCGAACTCAGCATGCTCAAGGCAGACGTGGATAAAGCCAAGGCGCTGTTGGATCAGGCGCAAGCGGCTTATGATCGCGCCGGCGGCGACAGCAATCCGTATGCCGGAATGTTGCCGCAGCGCGCACAATTGCAGACCGCGTGGATTGATTACCAAAAGGCATTGACGGCGTACAACCTCAAAGTCAATCCATCCGACGCGCAAATTCAGCAGGCGCTGTCCGCCGTTCAGACCGCGAAGAATCAATTGGCAAAGTTGACGCCGGCGGCAGAAGACATTGCCGCGGCGGAAGCGAATGTGAAAGCGTCGCAAGCCGCGCGCGACCTGGCGGCGGAGCAACTCAGCCGCGCGAAACTCCTGGCGCCGTTCGCCGGCAATGTCGCGTCGCTCGACCTCAAAGTGGGCGAGCAGGTTGCCATCGGCGCGCCGGTGGTGCGCTTGGCGGATTATGCCAACTGGCAGGTGGAGACGACGGACCTCACCGAAATCAACGTCGTCAACGTCAAAGAAGGCGATCCGGCAACCGTAACCTTTGACGCGATCCCAGAACTGGAGTTGACCGGCAAGGTCGCGAGCATCAAGGGGTTTGGGGACAACAAGCAAGGCGACATTGTTTACACGCTGGTCATCAACCTCGACAAGCAGGACGAGCGCTTGCGCTGGAATATGACCGCGAAGGTGAGTCTCGCCAAGTGAACCCAAGGTGCGTTGTGTTGTGCCGCTGTGTAGTATGACAACCGACGAGAAATCGTGTAAAATAGCCACAGCGAGGTGACGCGGTATGCCGGCGAAAGACATCTATCACGATGCCGTCAGGAACGCTCTCATCAAAGATGGCTGGACAATTACACATGACCCCTTGGTACTCAAATGGGGGCCCAAAGATCTGTACGTTGACTTTGGCGCGGAGCGACTTGTGGCAGCCGAGAAGGCAGGACGCAAAATCGCCGTTGAGATAAAGAGTTTCGTTAGCCCATCTGAAGTTGAGGACCTGGAGAACGCTGTNNTTCTGCTGGAAAATCGGCGTGTCCGACTTGTCGTTTTTGACCCGCAAGCGGAGGTGATTCTAAAATGGGTATCCTAGACACTTATCGCCAGATCGTCCAAAACGTACTGCGAGAATACGTCCGAGTGCAGTACGCCTACGGCAAGATTCAAAACGAAGTTGTTTTTGACCGTGAAGCCGATCGCTATCTCGTAATGTCGGTTGGCTGGCACGATGCCAAACGGATTCACGGTTGCCTCGTCCACATTGATATTGCCGATGGCAAAGTCTGGATTCAACGCGACGGCACTGAACACGGCATTGCCCGCGAACTAGAAAAAGCAGGGATTCCGAAAGACCAAATCATTTTGGGATTCCATTCCCCAGAGGTCAGGCAATACACTGAATACGCTGTTGCCTGAGAGAAGGGCAACTCGCCCTCAACGCATGCCGCGCACTCTGCCGCAATCCGCTCGGCGCGCTCGCTCCCAACGCCGGCGGCACTAACGCGCACGGTCACGCGCCGAAAGACACAGCGGTGGNNGCGTTGGCGGCGGGTGTTTTTTGCTGCAAGTATGTATGGGCCTAAATGGAAGAGAAATCAGCATTTCAATCCCGGCAAAGGACACGGTACGTGAATCGTAGCGTTCCCGTAAATCAAACACCAGGTTTCCGAAGGCAGGAAACCTGGTGTTCTGTTTTCTTTGGCTGATTGTCAGAGAATCCAGTCGCGGCGACTCTCACGCTGCCGTTTGTGCGGGAGTGGGAGCCCGCACCGCTATCTCTCTGACAAACCGCTAGCCGTATCGGAACGTCAGCAGGAAATTGACGTGCCGGTTCTCCGGCAAGCCCATGCCGCTTACCCGGTCGCTGGGCGCATCTTTGACGAAGGTATAGTACGGTCCATCTTTGAGCGCAAGATGCAGGATGGACCAGAGCGCGCAGTTCGCTTCCCCGTTCCCATCCGTCACCACGACCGCCGGCTGATCGCTCCCCGCGCGTCCGTTCCAATCCACGATGAGTTTGACGCCCGCCGCCGGCGTCCCGTTCGCGTTCAGGATCTTGAAATAAATGTGGTGGTTGCCGGACGACTCGTTCTCGTCCTGGAATTTCGCGACGATCAACCGCCACCCCTGCGCCGCCGTCGTGCGCGTGAGACGGACGCCCAGCGGGTCCAGGCGCGGATCCCATTCCAGATTGTCTGGCGGCGGCGCGCCGGTCACCGTCACCGTCGCGCTCAAGTCTTTGGTCGTCCCATCCGGGTAAACGATGTGGAGAACGTACGCCGTCGTCTGCGTCGGCGTGACGACGCGCGTCCCTTTGCTCGGAACGCTCTCGCCGTTCAGCGTCGCCGCGCTTGCGCCGGTCGCGTCCCAGGTCAGCGTTGACGCTGCGCCCGGCGCGATGACCGTCGGCGCGGCGGCAAAGGTTGCCGATGGCGGCGGTGGCGGGGGCGGCGGCGCGCCGCTGTCCCACTTGAACGTCAGGACAAAGTTCACCTGCTTGCCCCCGGGCAAGCCCATGCCGCTCACCTGGTCGCTCGGCGAGCCCTTGGCGTAAACGAAATACGCGCCGTTCCGCTTTGCCGGATCGAACGCTGCCCACAGCGGACAGTTCGCCGCGCCGCTCGCGTCGGTTGTGACGATCGCCGGCTGATCGCCTGACTCACGCCCGACCCAATCCACCGCGAACTTGATTCCCGGCACCGGCGCGTCATTCTCGTTCAGCACTTTGAGAAAGACGTGGTGATTGCCCCCGGCTTCGTTCACGTCTTGATACCGCGCGGCGATCAAGCGCCACGCCGGCGTCGCCGAACTGCGCGTCAGTTTGACTCCGAGCGGATCGAGGCGCGCATCCCAGTCGAGTCCGACGGGCGGCGGGGTCGCGGTCACGGCGACGGTCACACTCAGGTTCTTGGCGCTGCCGTCGAAGAAGACGATGCTCAGGACGTACGTCGCGGTCTGCGCGGGCGAGACCACCTTCGATCCTTTGAACGCGACGGCTTGTCCGTCCAACGATACCGTGCGCGCGCCGGTCACCTGCCACTGTAACGTCGCCGATCCGCCGGCGGGAATCGCGTGGGGCGTCGCCGAGAAGGCATACGTCGGCGCGGGCGGCGGCGTTTCGCTATCCCAACCGAACTTCCGCACGAACGCCGGAATGGATTTGACCGCGTTGATCGTATCGTTCTTGGTGCCTAATGGTCCACCCCACCAATCGTCCGCGCCCCAGCCGCCTTCGATCCAGGGCGTCACGCTGAACAGGTAATCCGGCAGCGGCTCGCCATTCGACAGGACGCCGGACCTGAACCAGTTGAACATCTCCGCGTGATAGCGCGCGTGGTACGGCTGCTCGACCTTGGGATAGCGCCCGTCCTCCGACGCGCCGTATTCCCAGCCCCCTTCGCCGCCGATGATCGGCAAGACAAAGCCGATGCGGTCTTGCATCCACTTGGCGTACTCGAGCAGGTTGAGGACCGCCGTATCGTCGGTGAAGATGGTGGCGTCCGGATGATCCGCTTGATTTTGCGGATCGTACGGGTACGCCGGCGGATGATTCGCGCCATAGTTGTGCAGCGCAAAGAACGCGCGCTGCCAAATGTCCGTGCGACCCAGCGCCCGGACCGAATCCACCGCGGCGTCGAATTCCGGCTGGCTAAGCACCTGCAAGCCCGGATAGCCGCCCGCGTCGAAAACGGCGACGGCGGCTTGCGCCCACCGTGGCGCAAAGATGCGAACCCATTGGTCGTCGCCGGGATAGTTCTTCCATTCGCGGAGATCGCCGGGTTCGTTGTAGATTTGCACGTACGGCGGCGCGCCGACGGCTTTGAGCGCGTTGACGTACGGCACCGGGTCGAACGGCTCGTCCACTTTTTTGCCGATGCGCACGATCGGCATGATGCCGGCGCTCCAGCACGCTTGCGCCGCGCGCCGGGCTTGGACTTCGTCCGGCGCGTAGATCATGGTCCAGCGCGCGTTGATCGAAAGCAAGTGCGCTACCGTGACCGCGTTCGTCGTATCGCGCAGGTCCATGTTGAAATGCAGCCCGCGACCATTGTCCTGCGCGGGACGCGGGTACGTCTTGAGTTGTGCGATGTTTTCCGGCGTCAGGACGACCGTCGGCGCGCGCGTCGTGCCCGGCTGCGGCGAGGTCACGGTCACGGTCGTTGACAGGTCTTGCGTGCTGTCGTCGTCGAAGACGATATGCAGCGTGTACGTCGTCGTCTGCGTCGGCGTGACGACTTGCGCGCCCTGCGCCGCAACCGGCTGCCCATTGAGCGTAACCGTTTTTGCGGACGAGACGCTCCACCGCAGCGTCGCTGATTCGCCCGCGGCAATACTCGCCGGGCTGGCGGAAAAGGAATACGTCGGGGGCAGCGGCGCGGCAGTGATATTCACCGTCGCCGTCAAATCCTTGGTGCTGTTATCCCAAAAGACCATGCGCAGAACGTACGCGGTCGTCTCCGTCGGCGACACGACGGACGATCCCTTTGCCGCGACCGGCTGACCTTGCAAAGCAATCGAACGCGCGCCCTGTACCTCCCACGCCAACGTCGCCGACTGCCCGGCAGTAATCGAACTGGGCGTCGCGGTAAAGGTGTACGCGGGCTGCGGCACGACCGTCACCGTCGCGGTCAAATCTTTCGTGCTGCCATCCATGAGAACGACGCGCAACGTATAGGTCTTGGTCTGCGCGGGCGTGACGACGCGCGTCTCGTGCCCGGTGACGCCCTGACCTTCCAGGTACACCTCGCGCACATCGTCTACATCCCACTTGAGCGTTGACGATTGCCCGGCGATGATCGTCTCGGGCGCGGCGGTAAAGGCAAAGGTTGGCGTCGGCACCGGCTTGACCGTGAGCGTCGCTGCGAGGTCTTTGGCGCTGCCATCGCGCAAGATGAGGCGCAGCGTATAGGTTGTCGTCTGCGTCGGCGCGACGACGCGCGAGTCGTGCCCCGCCACGCTTTCGCCGTCGAGATAGATTTCGCGCACGCCCTCCACGTCCCATTTCAACGTGGCGTTTTGTCCGACGAGAATCAAAGTAGGCGTGACGGCGAACGCGTACGTCGGCTGCCCGTCAAACGTCGGCGTGGGCCATGGGGTCGGAATGTACGCGCCGCCGCCGGTCGAAGCGACGTAGTTGGCGATCAGGTCAATCATCGGATCAATTTCGAACGAGGGCCAGCCATAGTCGCCCCATTCGAAAACCGTCGCGCCGAGGACGTAGGGATCCTGCATCAACACCGCGTCGTACGCTTTCAGAATCTCCAGATATTCCTGGACCGATTTCTTGCCGCGATAGCCGCCGGTGTACGGATCGCCGTTGTCGTCCAGCCCGGCTTCCGTGATGACGACGGGCTTGCGCGCGTGCGCCGGCAGCGCGGCTTGAAACGCGCGGTATCTGCCCCAGTCCCACTCTTTGCCCCAGATGCTATAGTATTCGTGAAAGGCGTGAGCATCCACCGCCGCCGCGGCTTCGACGATATAGGGGATGACCTGCTCATACTTGTCTTGCGGTGGGTTGCCAGTGGACCACGAAAACCCGGCGACGAGTTCGCCGTGCGCGTGCATCAGTTCCGCAAAGCGCACGTACCACGCGTTCAACGCCTTGGCGTCGTCCACCGAATTGACGACGGGTTCGTTGATCCCTTCCCAGAGCAAGCCGCGGCCGCGCAGTTTGTTGAACGTGTCGCCGAGTTCGGCAAAAAAATCGTCGGCGGAACCGTGATAGTCCAGGTTGGTGTACTGGCGATAGACGATGATCGCGCGCGGGCACGTCTGGCGAATCGCGTCAATGTTCATCTCGGACGATTGGTT
>DHFK01000201.1 GCA_002400365.1 Anaerolineales bacterium UBA4826
CTCGCCACGCGGCACTCGCCACTTGCCCCACCGTGCCAAATCCGTACGCCGTAATCAACGCCACCGCCGGCGTCGCGCCGATGCTGCGCCCAAAGTGCGGCGCGAAATCCGTTAGCACACTCGGCAGCGTCATCACGATCAGCCAGAGCAGCAGAAAACGCGACTCGGGTTTGCAAATTCGCGCGACGCACGCGACGAGACCGACGATAAATCCAATCGCGAGAAACGGATCGAGCGCGGGGCGACCGGGCAGATTGCTGCGCGGGTTGTCGTCGCCGCGCCAAAAGAACATTCCCGCGACCTTGAGCGCGTTATCGGCAAGCGTTGCCGCGCCGGACGCTGCGACGGCGCTGGGGCGTTCGAGAAACTCGCCCGGATGCGTGACAAAGTATAACCCAAGCGGCGCAAAAACCAAAACGGCGACGAGCGCGCAAATCAGCAGCCCGCGCCAATTCCGCATCCAGAATCCGCGATCAACCAGAATCTCAATGCCGATGAACACCGCGACGAGAAGCGGGATGAACAGCGCGGCTTTGTAGGTGTATTGCGTTCCGGCAAGAAACAAGCCGGCGAGGGCGAAATCTACCTCACCCCACTCCCCCAACCCCCTCTCCCCTCTCCTGGCGAGGTTCGTCAGGAGAGGGGAGAGGGGGCTACGGGGGTGAGGGGTGAGGTGCAACCCGCGCCACAGAAACGCAAACGCGAGCGTCAGCGTGAACGGTGTGAGAATCGGCTCCATGCCGAGGCGACTAAAGTTGACGTGCCAGTACAAAATCGCCAGCACGAGCGCGGCGAGCGCGGCACTCGCGCGCGATCGAAACAACGCGCGCGCGAGCATGTACAGCGCGGCGACGGTTAGGATGCCGGCGAGCGCGGAGACCAAGCGGATTGCCCAGGGCGTTTCGCCAAACAGCACGAACGCAAGCGCGGTGGCGTATGCCATCATCGGCTCTTCGGTCAGATTCTCGGTGAAGAAGATGGGGCGCGCAGCGCCCGTAATCACGCCGCGCGCGGCGACGCCTTTGAACGCTTCGTCGTAATGCAGACCGGGCGGCAGTTGATCGAGGCGATAGAGGCGCAGGCACGCCGCGAGCAAAACGATCGCGATGAAAATAAAGAAACCCTGCCACTTGGTCAACGGATCATCCTATCGTAGAGATAACTCGCGGACGTGGACATGCACCGGCTCGCCGAGATTGGTCGCCAGAATCTCCAGGCGGATTCTCGACACCAATGCGGGTCCGCGATCGAAATCCATCTGCACGCGCGGCTCGCCGGGCAAGTCGGCGTACTGCGCGGCGTACTCGACCGGCGCGGCGTCTTGGTCGGCGTAAAGCAAAAAGGTCCACTTGAAATTCATTTTGCCGAAACTGCCGGCGACGCCTTGAATGGGCCGCGGCTTGGGAAAGACCATCTCGACAATCAGCGGATTCGCTTCCAGCCCGCGCGCCAGCGTGAATGGATCGCCGTCGAAGAGGTCTTGGACGCGACCTATGTCGAAAAGCGAATGGGAAACTTGGACGGTCTCGCCGCCCAGCACAACCGATTCGACGACCAGTTTGCGCCGCGCCTCCCGCTCTGCCGCAAAGACCTCGTCCACGTTGTCCACGTATGCCAGGCGCGCAAAGTGGAATCCAGCCACGCCGTTCGGATACTGGATCGTTTGCTCGACCGCGAGCGGCTTGAATTTCTGGCTGACATTGGCGCGATCCACTTCATCGGGCGTCATCACAAAGACCGCGTTGGGATCAATCGCGTGTTCGTTGGCGATGAAATAATCCACGTTGAGCATTTGGACGCGCCGGCTGTCCACCGGAAAGAACCGCAGGAAAATGTCCGTGCCATTCGCCCAGGTTGACGTCAAGTAAACGGTCTCGGTCGGATGACGCTGCAAAAAAGCCGGGATCGCTTCGGCGAAAAGTTGCTTTGTGCCCCACGCCATTCCGTACAAGCCATAATTGTCGAACCAGGTGGGACCGTTGACCAACGCGTCGCGTAACATTCCGAAACTCAGGAATGACATGACGACGAACGACGCGAGCGCGAGCGCCCACTGCACGCGCGGCGACTTGAACCACGCGATCACGGCATCCAGACCGAGCGCGGCGAACATGCTCGCCGGGACGACGAACAAGAGCGCGCGCGTGACCGCGATGTCCGCCAGCGCGCTGCCGAACGGCGCCGCGAGCGCGGCGATCAAGACCGCGCGATGCGCCGCGGATTTGAATCGGCGCAGACAGAGGATCACGCCGAGCGCGAAAAATGGCAGCGTCCACAGCGCGATGTGTCCATAACCCTTCATCTGGTGGCGGATGAGATCCTGATTGTTGGGAATGAACCAGTACTGTGGGCTGAGACCGTACGCGTACGTCGCCGCAAAGTGCGCGAGTTTTTCTTGCAGCGAAATTGGCTGCAGCCAGTACGAGTCCAGGATCCGCAACTGGGATGAAATCGCCTCTGGATTTTGCAGCCGAAAGCGGAGATAGGGCATAGCGAGCAGAACGAGCAGACCCACGCCCAGAACGCCGGTCCGCCAATGGCGCAAGTGGTAGGGCAAATCGAAAATGAGCAAGAGAATGCCGGAGGCGACCATGACGGCTTGCCCGTTCGAGTACGCGTACAGCGTCGCCGCGCCGAAGATCAACGCGGGAAACAAGAAGTTGGGCGAGCGATAGCGATAGAGCAAATAGCACAGCAGAAACCAGGCATAGAGCGAGACCATCATCACAGTCTCGAACGCCGTGCGCGAGTGAAAGAACCATGCCGGGGTCAGCGTCAGAAAGAGAACGACCAACCACCACCACTTGATCTTGAACGCGAGTTTCAGACTCAGCCCGATCGCGAGCGCGCCGAAAAGACTCATCACCGCCGAGGTCGCGCGCGTGATCAGAATAGATTTGCCAAACAGCGTCGCCGTCAACGCGTGAAGGTACACCGACAGCGAGAGATTCCAGTACTGCCCATTCTGAAAGTACGTCGGGAGCCAGGNNCGACAGCGCGAACATGATCAGGGGAAGCGTCTCTGCTCTGGTGAGCGACGCCCACCACTCGCGCGGCTCGACCGCGCGCGCGGACGGCATCCGCAGCCGATCAGCCCAGCCGCGCGGGAGCGCGATCGTCAATTCCAACGCGTCAATACGCCAGAAATCTTGGAGGCGCACAGTCCATCGGTCGGCGCGGCGCGCAAGAACCAGATGGCTGCCCAGCGCGATTTCTTTGGGCGCAGCAACCGCCGCGGCTTTGGGTTGCGCGCGGTCTTTGCCCTCTTCCGGCTGCGGAACGGCTGGCGCGTGCCGAAGGCGTTCCCAGAGCAAGACCGCCACGGCGACGGCGAGCAAGCCGATCGTCAACAACTCGATCGCCGCTAACACCGTGTCCGCGACATCGCCGCGCCAGCGGCGCCCGATCAGCGCGCCGAGCGTGACGCCGACGAGTACGAGTGTGGTCGTGGGAAGGAATCGGATCTGCATAAGTGATTTGACGCGCTATTCTGAAACTCGAAAATGGCTATCGGCGGAGGTCACGCCCAGACTGCCATTCCACTCAACCAGGCGCTGGCTGTCGAATACTTGTACTCGCCAGCGGTAGTTCCCAGGCGCGAGGGGTTGGGCGTATCTGAACGCGCGTTCGGACGATTGAACTTCGGATGTGTCTATCACCGTTTCCCAAGCGGACTGAACGTTCGGATCGAAATCTTCCTGCCGCGCTAGAACGATCGCATCAATAAAAATCTGCCACGGCGAATCGCCCGCGTAACGGCGGGCAAGCGTGAGCACTTGTTTCCCACGCGACAAGTCGTACTCACCCAGAGATTCCCACTGCCAACGATTCAATGCCGCGGGGAGCGCGCGGGCGATCTCCTGATGGTGACCGGCGACGTCGAGGAACACGGGACCGCCGTCATCGCGGCGGCGATAGGAACGCGCCCAGACTCGATAGCGCCCGGCTTCAGGCACGTCAATACTCTGGCGCGCGACGTTCGTATCGTCCTGACCCAGGTCTGCCAAATACGCCGAACCGCTATAGCCCGACGCGAGATGCGCCTGCGCTTCCCAGCCCTGCCCGTGGGAAAAATCCTCTGCCTCCAGCCAGATGATCCGATCGTTGTGTTTTTCCACAGTCAGCCAAAAAGTCGTCTGTTGCCCTTTGGATGTCTCCCAGGCAAAGTTCACGCCCTGGTTTGCCGGGAGCGTCTGGTTCATCGGCGGACTGGTCAGCGCGATCTCAGCATCGGCGTAGCAGGCGGCTTGCGCCAGCCCTTGCGGCGACACGGTGTAAACATCGAAAAAGCGCCCAGTTTGAATCGCATGAGTTGGATAGCAGCGCTTGAAAACTTCCAGGGCTGGCTGACGTTGCGCGGGCGCAGTGATCGTCTTGTCATAGAAAACCTTGACCGCGCCCTGCCCTTGGCGGGCAATCGTTCTCAGCATGTCTGGATACGGAATGGAACGATAGAACTGATTCTCAGCGCCGCGGGGAACGCGCGCGCTGACTGCATAGCGCGCATAGCGCCATTCGTACTCCAGAAAATCGTTTTGTAGCGGCAAGTAGGGCAGATAGACCATCTGCGCTTGCCCAACGTTGCTCCTGAGCAAATCGCCAAACTCCCGGCGCACCTGCCGCTCGACGGGATCCAAGACCTCGTTAAAGTACACGTAGGCATTGGACAGTCCCAGCAAACCCAAGCAGAGCAGCCAGCCCGCCATCAAGAGCCGGCGCGCGCGCGTCGCCAGGTGTTGGCGCAACGCGCGGTATGGCACCCACAGCGCGATGGCTGCGAGGATGACCAGCCCGCCCAGGAACGGATAGTACGTCCGAGCAAACGCCTGTCCCAGAATCAGACTGGTGGGCAGCGCCGGGATCAGAACCCACAAAAGCGGGAAAACGCTATGCCGCCGTCTCCAATACGCGGCGGCAAGAATCAAGCCCAAGAAAACGAGCGGAATAAAGGCAGCGCTCTCCAACGGTCCCGGTCGGCTAATGAGAACATCGCCCAATTGCTGGTAGGTCAATCGGCCCAGGGTGACGCCGGCGTATTTGAGCGCAAAGCCGAACGCTTGCGGCAAGAACGGCACAATCTTGTCAAGCGAGTCGGGATAAACCCCGGTTTCAAAAGACAAAATGGCGACTTGGGAAATGCGCCGACCTTCGAGATAGGTCCACACGCCCGGCGCGACGACGAGCACCGGCACAAGCAGCGCGCCAATATACAACAGATGGCGCCGCCAACTCTGCCGCTCGCGGAACAAACGATAGAGCGCATAGGCAAAGAGCGCGGGCGGCGTCAGGGCGAAACTATCGTACGTCATATAGCCCAAGGCGAGGGCGATCCCGGCGAGCAAGAACAGTAGCGGTTGGCGTTTTCGATAGCCCAGGAACACGCCGAAGACGGCAGCCATGATCCAAACCTTGACGTACGTTTCCACATGGGCTTGACGACTGGCGGCTAGGTCAATCAACGATACGCCAAGCAGGTAGGTCGCGATCAAAGCGACGGGAACGTTAATCATCTCGCGCACTGCCAGATAGAACAAGACGGTTCCGACGAGACTGAGCAGCGCGACCCCCAAACGCGCCGACTCGATACTCATGCCAAAGAGTTGGTATGACGCGCTCTGAACCCAGAACGTGGTCGGCATCTGCGCGAATGGGTAAGGCATCTGTGGCTCGGTGCGATTCAGCGCATCGGCGACCCGCAGCGCCCAACTGGATTCGTCGCCTTCCACGCCATAGGGCGCGCGTCCCAATAAGTAAAAGTGAGTGACCAGGACGACGGCGAACACCAAACCGAACGCGAGCAATTCTTTTTTCCAGGGCATCGTCGCCGATTCCAACGCCGCGCCGGCTTGGTCGCGGCTAAGCCGAGTCTGCACCACCAGCACGATTCCCCCGGCAAGATACAAGCCAGCGCCCAGAGCAAAGTTTTTGTCCAGGACAATCATTTCGCCCGCGAATACCAGGGCGAGACTGAGCGCGAACACGCCGCGCCACAGACCTGCCGCGCCTTCGCGCCGCCACCAAAGGAACGTCATTGCCGACGCGCCGCCGATGAGCAGGACGCTTAACGCGCCGTGGTTTGATCGGATCAGCGATCGCAGGGCTTGGACCATTTGCCACACACTGCTCCATTGATCCGCCGGCGCGTTCATCAAGAGTGGGATTAGCAGAGCCAGAATCCAAAGACCCAGTCCCACCGCGCCTGCGAGAACGAGCGCGTGCAGCGGTTGCCTCCGCAACAGCGACTGCTCAGCCCATGTCATCGCGAGCCGTTTGGGCGAGAACGCGCGCGCGCCAACGCCGGGATTTCTCGCGTCGCTCGGAATGACCCTCTCCGCGGTCGCTCGCAACATACTATCGCGGCGACCGTCCGCCAACGCGGGGTGCTCCAGCGCGATGGATTCCGGCGCGCCGAGATCTGCAGTCGCCTCGGGCTCGACCGGGGTCGCTGGGAGCCGCGACCTCAAACCCTGCGGCAGCGTCACGTCAATTTCGATAAAGAGTAGTCGCCACACGTTCTGCAAGCGCAGAACCCAGCGATCCTCCTGGCGCGCCAGCACGAAATGATCGCCGATGGACAAGCGCTCGCGCGACGCGAGGACGCCGATCGCGTTGACCGCGAGCAAGGCGAGCGTGACGATTGCCAAGCCGAGCAACGTCCAGTCGGCGATGCTGCCGCGCCAATGCCGCCCGAGGAGCGCGCCGATGGACAAGCCGCTCAGGAGCAGCGCGACAATGACGAAAGATTTCGCGCGCAGCAATTGATTCAACGTCACGCCAAGTTTCCTCTATCGCGCGAGCACGCGCACCGTCCCCAACAACACCCGGTCCTCCGCCACGCGCGCGCCAGTCTCATCGCGCACCGGCAAGCGCGCGAGCGTCGCCGGATCGTACATCCCTATCTCGATCAGGTACTCGCCGGGCGGAGTGTCTTGCGGCAGCCGTAACCCGTAGCGGTCGTCAATCGTCTCACCAACTTGCCAGGTCGTCGTCGGACGCGAGCCGCCGACCGGCTCGTTGTCCATCTGCGCCCACACCGGCGACTGGGTCGCCGGGTTCGGCGCGCCGATCACGTGCGCGAAAACAGTGTAGCGGTTCGTGATCGGCATGTGCGTCTTCCAATGCAGCGTGAGTTGCAGCGTCTGCCCCGGCAATGCCTCGGCGCGATCCAACGCGTAGCCGACAAGTTGAATACTTTCGCCGAGCGTCGCGCGGAGTTGACGTTGAATCACCGGTTGCGCGCCGGGCATCGCGTACAGACTCAGACTTGCATCCACAAAGCCATTGAAATAGGTTTTGAACGCGTGCGCGCCAAGCCAACGCTCCAGATAGCCGGTCGGATCGTACTCCGCCGGGTTGCCGAACATCACGAGCCACAGCCGCGCGTGTTGGCGCGCGATCTCTTCCAACTGCTGCCGCGCGCGCGGGTCTTCGAGGGGTGCGCCATCGGGCAGGAAGAACGCCGGGATGCCGCGCGGCGCATAGTAATTATACAACGGTTTTTGCAGCGGGTTGTTCAGAACGAGCGCGTCGCCCGGCTGCGCGTTTTGCGAAACGTACGCCATCATCTGCCCGTACTTGCCTTTGGCGTACGCGTCGTCAAAGTAATAGTTGCCGAGCGAGAACGCGCTGACGAGAACGAGCACGCCGGTCACGCCGATTGCCGCGCGCGCGTCGCGCTGCGCGACATTGTCCAAGCCGAACGCGACCGTCAAAATGAAACCCGGCAACGCGACCAGCACGTACCGCTCGAAGAAGAATGGCATCACCGGATTGACGACATAGGCAAGCGCCACCGGCACGATAAAGTACAAGGGCGCGAACAGTCTGTCGGAGAAACCCGTTTTCTCTCTACGAGAGGCTCGCGCATCGAGAAAACGGGTTTCTGCAATCGCCACCCCGCCCAACGCGGCAAACGCCAGAGACAGCGCTGCCGCAATGTGCGCGACTGGAAATTCGACCGTCAGCCCCGCGCTGAACGCCAGCAGCGTCTTGCCGAAAATCATCTCGACGCCGCGCCAGCCCCACTCGTCAAAACGCGCGCTCGCCTTGCCGCCGAGGAACGCCGTCTGCGCCAAGATCCATGGAACGTACGCGACGACGAGCGCGCCCTGCAGCCACAGCCAGCGCACGAGCGCGGCGCGGTTCTTGCGGAGACGCACGCTCGCAAAAACATTCTCGGCGGCGAGAACGAAGAACGCCGAGTAGTGNNGGCGCGGGGGAGCAGAGGGGAACCATTGCCCCTCTGCTGCTCTGCTCCTCTGCTCCCATCGGCAAGGGCGACGATTTTCACCAACCAGCATGACGATGCCAGAGCCAGCACCGCGACCAGTTCGTACATCCGCGTTTCCTGGCTATAGTAGATCAAGAGCGGCGAGACGGTCGCCAGAACCACGGCGAACCAGGGCACGCGCGCTTGGGAGGGTAGCAGCCCAGCCGCGCTGGGCGCATCGGCAGCCGGCATCCTTCGACTTGCGCGCGTAGTTATGCCTCTTGCCAAAACAAAAATCAGCGGGACGACCAGAATGCCGATGAACGCGGACAGCGCGCGCGTCGCAAACGCGCCGGCGCTTGCCATCGGCGCGCCGACCAGTTTTAGCCAGAAGAAAAGTAGCAGCGGGTAGAATGGCGGATGTGTGTCGGACGCGCCGGCGATCACGACGCTCAGCGGCTGCTGACTGAGAGAAATGCTGAACGCTTCATCGCCCCAGAGGTCCTGCGCGCCCAGGCGGTAAAAGCGGAGCGCCGCCGCGATCAAGATCAACGACAGCAGCGCGATTTTTTCTAGACGCCTCGCCCGCTCCATAGATGGGATTATAGCATATTTCGAGGGGGAAAAGAAAAGTGGTATAATGCCAATGATGAAACATATTCTCCTCCTGCATCACCCGAAGATTCCTCATTCGCTCGAACTCGCGCAACAATGGGCTGACCAATTCAATCACCTCGGCATCGCGACAACAATCATCTCCGCGTGGGCTGAAACGGAAATCGTGCGCCGCGCGCCAAGCGCCGACCTCGCGATTACGTTAGGCGGCGACGGCACGATTCTGCGCGCGGCGCGCGCGTGCGCGCCGGCGCGGGTCCCGATCCTCGGCGTCAACTTTGGGCGCGTCGGCTTTTTGTCCGAAATGACGCCGGAGCAATTCGACGCGCACCGGGTGGTGGACGCTACGCCCTGGATCGAAGAGCGCATGATGCTGCATGCGCGCTGCTCACGCAACGGTGCATCGCTCGGCGAATTCGAAGCGTTGAACGACGTCGTCGTCGGGCGCGGCAAACTCGCGCGCGTCATCCGGTTGGCGACGTGCATTGACGGCGATTACTTGAAGACGTTTGTCGCCGACGGCGCGATCGTCTCGACCGCGACCGGTTCCCCCGCCTACGTCTTTGCCGCCGGCGGGCCGATCCTCGCGCCGGAGGTCAAGACGCTCGTCCTCGTTCCGATCGCGCCGTACCTGAGCCAGTTGAAATCGCTCGTGCTGCCAGAAGGATCGCGCGTCCTGTTCCGCCTCGAGACGGACCACAACGCGATCCTCACGATTGACGGGCAAATTGACGTCGAATTGCAGAACGGCGACGAGATTCTGGTGCAAGCGAGCCAAAACGTCGCGCGCTTTGCGCGCTTTCAGCCGCACACGTACTTTTACAGTACGCTGGTGGAGCGGTTGCGCGAACGGGGTTCGGAGCGGGGAGAGAACAACCACGAATCGAGAAAATAACGAATTGGGTGCGGCTTGTGTGCATGCGCCGCCGAGTGCGTCGCAAGGCCGTGCGTGGTTCGCTCCCGCTCTAATTCGTCGTTGTGCCTTGGGGGGCTATTGACAACACACTCAAAATCAAGATAATCAAACCACTTGCAGCAACCCTCCCACGAAACTTTCTTGCTCCGTTCTGCGTAGTAATCTATATACGGGGTTTCGACGGCGCATCCCCTAGAATCGAGAATCCCGCCATGCGGCGAAACATACGCTTTCCTTCAGAACGCCCCCAACCCAAGCCGGCGACGCCGCTCCCGCCCTCCCGGTTGGAAATTTTGCGTCAGCGCGCGCACAAACTCTACGCGCGCGGGCGCGCCGTTTTCCTCGTCGGCGCGGGCATCCTTATCGCGCTCGCGGCGATGACGGCGTACGACGCCACCAGACCCCCACCCCAGCGTCTCACCCAGCGCGACATCAACAACGCCGTCGCGCGCGCGCTGGCTTCCGCGACCCCCAAACCTGCCTATGCCTCACAAGTGTATGAGATCATTCGCCCTTCGCTCGTGCGTGTGGTCGCGCGCACGCTGAGCACGGAGGGGAAACACGATGCCTCGATCGGCACGGGCGTCGTCATTGACGACAGCGGGATGATCCTGACCAGTCTGCACGTCGTCAAGGACGCGGTCGAAGTGCGCGTCACCTTTGCCGACGGCACCGAGACCGAAGCCTCCATCGTCGCGCGCGTGCCGGAGAACGACCTGGCGGTCTTGCGTCCGCGCGAAATCCCCGACGATCTGCTGCCTGCCACGCTGGGCAGCGCCGGCGCGCTGCGCGTCGGCGACGAAGTGGTCGCGGTGGGCAATCCGTTTGGAATCACAAATTCGCTTTCGGCGGGCGTCGTCTCCGGCATGAATCGCAGTTTCAAATCCCCCAAGACCGGGGAAACCCTGACTGGCTTGATCCAATTCGACGCGGCGGTCAATCCCGGCAACTCGGGCGGTCCGCTGCTCAACCGCGATGGCGAAGTCGTCGGCATTGTCACCGCGCTGCTAAACCCAACCGACCAAGACGTTTTCATCGGCATTGGCTTTGCGGTGACGATGGAGACGGCAGCGGCGGCGCTAGGTTCACCACCGTACTAAAGATGAAGGATGAAAGATGAAAGATGAATGAAGATGAGATTCTTCATCTTTCAT
>DHFK01000234.1:0-19227 GCA_002400365.1 Anaerolineales bacterium UBA4826
GACCGGACCACTCAGCGTGTTGAACTATCTCAATCTCGCCAAGCAACATGGCATTATGATCAAGGATGGGCGCGCTCTGGAATTGCTGTCGCATGTCAATACCGTCGTGTTCGACAAGACCGGTACGCTGACGCTGGAACAACCGGAACTGGGACGAATCTATGTGCGCAATGGACTGGATGAAAACCAATTGTTGACGTATGCCGCCTCGGCCGAAGCGCGGCAAACGCACCCGATTGCCCGCGCGATCCTGCAAGCCNNGGCAGCGCGCGGTATATGGATATGGAAGAGATTGACATTCCGACCGATTGGCGCGCATTGCAAGCGGCGGGTCACGCGCAGGGCTATTCGTACGTGTGCGTCGCGGTGGATCACCATCTGAGCGGATTGATCGAACTGCGCCCAGCTATTCGCCCGGAAGTAAAGCAACTCGTCCAGAAACTGAAAAAACGCAAACTGTCGCTCTATATTCTCTCGGGCGATCATGAGCAAGTGACCCGCGCACTGGCTCAGGAACTGGGCATCGAGCATTACGTGGCAGAAGTGTTGCCGGCGGACAAGGCGGCCTTTGTCGAGCGATTGCAAGCGAATGGCGCATCGGTCTGTTTTGTCGGCGATGGCATCAATGACGCGATTGCGCTGAAAAAAGCGAACGTCTCGGTGTCGCTGCACGGGGCGTCCACGGTGGCAACCGATGCCGCCTCGGTGGTTCTCATGGACGGCGATCTCGCAAAATTGGGGCGGCTGTTCGAGATCGCCGCTGGTTTGAAAGGAAACCTGCGGGGAGATTTGCTCGCCTCCTTTGTGCCGGGCGCCGTGGCGATCGCCGGTGTGTTCATCTTGCACCTCGGAGTATTGCCGGCTTTCCTGATCGGAATGGGTGGCTTTACCGCCGGCATAGCGAATGCCATGCTGCCGCGCTGGGTGGCTGGCAATGAAGAAAAGACGGAATCGAAAGCATGAAAGGAGGAGATAGCATGTATATCCTGGGCATCAACTCGGTTTATCACGAGTCAGCGGCATGCCTGTTGAGAGATGGACGGGTTATAGCGGCTGCGGAAGAGGAGCGATTTAATCGGGTCAAACATGGCAAGCGTCCTAGGGCGGATAATGCCGATGAACTGCCGCTCCACTCGATCGCGTACTGCGTCAAATCGGAGGGAATTGATTGGGGACAGATTGATTACGTCGGCTATTCAGTCAATCCCCAGAAATATCAGCAGCACCCTCCAGATATGTTTTTCGATGGACCCAACTGGGATGAGGCGCAGTTTCTTCACAAACTGTCCCTGATCCCTGAGCAGCTTCGCGCTTGCGGTTTCAAGGGCGAGTTTCTCTGGATAGACCATCACGCGGCTCACGCCGCGTCCGCCTTCTACGCTTCGCCGTTCCAAAGAGCGGCGGTGCTGGCGATAGATGGCATAGGCGAATTCGATACGACCACGGTGTACCTGGGAGAAGGCAACCGGTTGGAATGCTTGTCCAGCATTGAATATCCCCATTCGCTCGGCTTTCTTTGGGAATCCCTGTCCATGTTCCTGGGGTTTGACATCTATGATGCGGCAAAGGTGATGGGTCTGGCTGGGTACGGGACACCCGCAAAGTATGCCACGCATTTCCAAACCCTGGTGCAGTTGATGCCGGAGGGAAGATTTCAAGTCAATAACGACATCCTGCGCTTCGAGCACATCCAATACGATCCGCCCAACGGTTACATGGACGGACTTGAAAACCTATTCCGACTCGACAGACGTACACGCCAGCAACCGCTTACGCGTGAACACCAGGACATTGCCGCATCCCTCCAAGCCGTCACCAATGAGGTTGTATTGCATATTGTCAAGGCACTCCACGCGAGGACTGGCGGTGACACTCTGTGCCTGGCTGGTGGAGTGGCTTTGAATTGCCTCACCAACTACTATGCGTTGGAGAATGGACCCTTCGCTCAACTCTATGTTCAACCCGCGGCGCACGACGGCGGCACCGCCGTCGGCGCTGCCTACTACATTTGGAGCCATCTTCTCGGCAATCCAGACCGCGAGCCGATGTCGCACGCGTATTGGGGACCAGCTTTTTCTGATGCTGCCATTGAACAGCGGCTCCAAGCATACTCGCTGCGGTATGAAGGCGTGCCCAACATCGAAGAGCGCGTTGCCCGGCTCGTCAATCAAGGTGATATTGTCGGTTTCTTCCAGGGTTCGATGGAGTTGGGGCCACGCGCCTTGGGCAACCGCAGCATTGTCGCCGATCCGCGTCACCCCAAGATGCGTGACATGCTCAACCAAAAGGTCAAGCATCGCGAGTACTTTCGCCCCTTGGCGCCAAGTGTGTTGCATGAAGAGGCGCACGACTGGTTCGAGATGGGCAAAGAGACTTGCGCGGCGGAGTGTATGTTGATGACTTATCCAACGCGTCCGCAGGTCAAAGACCGAATCCCCGCGGTAGTGCACGTGGATGGGAGCAGCCGAATTCAAACGGTGCGGCAAGAGATCAATCCGCGCTATCACAAACTCCTGTCGGAATTCTACAAGCTCAGTGGAGTTCCACTGGTGCTCAATACATCGTTCAATGATAGCGAGCCAATCATTTGTACGCCCGACGATGCGATCAACACATTCTTGAAGACGGGCATTGATCATCTGGCGATTGGCAATTTTCTAGTGAGCAAAAACTCACATGGGTCAGAATGACGAGGAGCAAACACAAGCATGAACCCGGTTTTCGCCGCGGCTGTCCCCGCGTGCCCCGTCAACTCGCACAATGAATGGGACCCGTTGGAAGAAGTGATAATCGGCACACTGGACGGCGCCATGTTTCCGGAATGGAACACGATCAACATAGCGACGGTGCCGCCCGGTGATTGGGTTGCGGCAGAGCAGCGCGTGGGTGGCGGCGGCTCTCCGTATCCACCAGCGTTGGTACAAGCGGCGCGGCNNGGTTTTTGCGGAGCCAACCCGCGCGATCCCTTTATGATCATCGGCAACGAGATCCTCGAAACGCCGATGGCTGACCGCTCGCGTTATTTTGAAGCGTGGGCTTATCGGTCGCTGTTCAAAGAGTATTTCCAAGCCGGGGCGAAATGGACTGCCGCGCCCAAGCCGCAACTGCTCGACGCGCTATATGATCAAAACTATACCGTGCCGAGACCGGATGAACCCATGCGCTTTATGGTGACCGAGTTTGAGCCGGTCTTTGACGCCGCCGATTTTGTCCGTTGCGGGCGCGACATTTTCGGGCAGAAAAGTAACGTCACCAATCAACTGGGCATTGACTGGTTGCAAAGCCATTTGGGCGATGGCTATCGCGTCCACGTTCTAGAAAATCGCAGCCCGGAGGCGATTCATATTGATACGACTTTTATGCCGCTGGCGCCGGGCAAGGTGTTGGTCAGCCCTGATTATCTCGACTTGAACAAGTTGCCTAACATTCTAAAGAGTTGGGACGTACTCGTTCCGCCGGAACCAGTGCCGGTTATTCATGACCCGCTACGACTGGTGAGTAAATGGATCGCGATAAATGTTCTAATGTTGGACGAAGAACGCGTCATTGTGGAAAAACGCCAGGAGCCATTAATCAACGCGCTCAAGGACTGGAAGTTCAAACCGATTCCGTGCGCCCTTGAGAGTTATTACCCATTTCTGGGTTCTTTTCACTGCGCCACTCTGGACATTCGGCGGCGCGGCACGCTCCAATCGTATTTCTAGCCGTAGGGGAGACAAGTATGGCAATCTCATTTTCCCGCTCGATGCGTTCGCTGCAAGGCGATTCATAACGAGAGGCAATCAACCATGAAAGTCCAAACTAACATCAAGACGGGAGAATTATTGGCAGTAGGCGCGGCTCAGACTGGAGGCAACGGACATGGTGCCGCCGGCGTCCTGGGTGGCAATGGACACGCGACCGCGAGTGTTCTGGGCGGCGACGGAGCGCTGTCGCTCGAAGAGTTCCTAGAGTTGCTACGTCGCGAGGCGCAACCCTGGTTCCAGCCCCCAGCCGATCCCACGCGCGGTCTGAAGGGCAGTGCTCAGAACAAGTCCGCCTCCCGTTCGTTTGCGATGGCGGACCAAGCGATACAAGATTTTACATTGCGCTACATTGACCCGCTGATGGGCGCGGGAGCCGATCGCCACCTCCAAGACATGGGGCTGCCGGCGGCTCCTGCCGACATCACCTCGATCGAGCGGTACATCAATCGCCATTTAGTCATCGGACTTGCTTCGACTGCGGCGACGATTGCCGGCACGACNNACCTTAGCCAGTTGGGGCGCCTGGCTCGGCGGCTTTTATCTTGCGGGCGCCCTCGGCTCCGTAGTCTTTGCCGCCGGCGACAAACTCCTTTTCAAATCGCACAACCGGGCGCGCCAAAATCTCGTGACGGCGTACAGCCAGCAGCCGCGCACTGCCACTGTGATGGTCGAGGGTCTTGAGGTTGAGGTGCCCTTTGAGCAGGTCAAGGTGAGCGATACCGTCGTCGTGCGCGCGGGTCAACCCATTCCAGTGGACGGAACCATTGCGCAAGGTATCGCGACCATTGACCAACACATGTTGACGGGCGAGGCGCAGCCGGTCGAACGCGGCGTGGGTGACCCGGTCCTGGCGACGACCGTGGTGCTGACGGGGACGATCCTTATCCGCGTCGAGAAGGCGGGGCAAGACACTACCGCCTCCGAAATCGCTCGCATCCTTAGCCACCTGGACAGTCATCAACTCTCGATAGACGCAAAGGCGGTCCAATTTGGCGACCGCGCCGTTCTTCCCGCTCTGTTGATGAGTGGCGCGGCTCTGCCGCTCCTTGGGGCTAACTCTGCGGTCGCGCTGTTACGCTTCCCTCTGGCAGCCCCGCTCAGGATGACGGCACCGATAGCGATGCTCAATTACCTCAACGTACTTTCTCGCTATGGAATCCTGGTAAAAGATAGCCGATCGCTGGAACTGCTCGCCAACGTGGATACCGTTGTGTTCGACAAAACCGGCACGCTGACTCTGGAACAGCCGCACGTGGCTAAGACGCATGAACTCAACGGGGTTGCCCCGGACCAGGTGCTTGGTTTTGCGGCGATGGCAGAGCAGTACCAAAGTCACCCGATTGCCCGCGCCATTCTCGCAGCGGCGCACGAGCGCGGCTTGCCCCTCCGCCCGATTGACGATGCCCACGTGAAAGTCGGCTTTGGCATCGAGGTACGTGAGAACGGTCGGTTGATCCAGGTAGGTAGCGCGCGCTTTATGGCGATGCAAGGCATCGCCATGCCCGACGCTGGCAACGCGCAGCAGCAGCGTTGCGCCGCCGAAGGACACTCGCTCGTGTTCGCAGCGGTGGATGGGCAAATCGCCGGCGCGATCGAACTGCACTCGACGGTTCGCCCGGAAGCCAAGCAGTTGATCCAAAGACTGCACGCACGCGGATTACAGGTTCATATCTTGTCGGGCGACCAAGAGGCGCCCACCCGGCGCCTGGCGCAGGAACTCGGGGTGGAACATTATTCAGCGAACGTGCTGCCTGAAGACAAGGCGGCTGTGATCGAGCAGTTGCAGACGGCGGGGCGGTCGGTGTGCTTTGTGGGTGACGGAATCAACGATGCGATCGCGCTCAAAAAAGCGCACGTCTCGGTTTCGTTGCGCGGGGCGACGACGGTGGCGATTGACGCGGCGCAGATCGTCCTGCTCCAGCAGAATCTGGACCCCTTTGTCCGGTTGCTAGAGATTGCCACGGACCTGGACGCCACACAAAAGCGTAGTTTTGATATTGTCAAAGGTCTGCGCGTCGCATTGATTGGCGGGGTGTTGCTGTTCAGTTTTGATATCTACTGGTCGCTCGTCGTAATGGCGGCAGGTTCCATCGCCGGACTGGTGAACGCCAGCACGCCCATGCGTAAGCACAAGATCGCGCAGCATCCCGTAGGGACGGACTCAACGGTTCGAACGGATCCATCAGGGACGATATGAGGAGGTGATTGTGATCCAACAATCGAATGAAGCAGCGATTCAAGTATCAACCAGACCCAAGAGGATGAAAAAATGAAACGCGCGTTTTTGATTTTCGTATGCGCAAGCGCAGTGAGCATTTTGATTAGCGCGTGCGCTCCCGCGCCGACGCCGGTTCCAACCCAAGTACCGGCAACAACAGCACCCACAGTACCGGCGGCAACGCAGGCAGTGCCAACGACAGCGCCGGCGACGAAAGCTCCCGCGACGCCGCAGGGAACATTGAGGCACGCGCACACCATCGCGCCAACCACGTTCAATCCGCACCAGAACCAGGCGGCTTTGATGGGGATGTATTATCAGCTCGGATACGAGACACTGGTATGGGTTGGCAAGGATGGCAAGTTCGCGCCGCAACTGGCGACAGAATGGCAGATCACCGACAAGGCAATCACCTTCAAGTTGCGTCAGGGGGTCGTGTTCCATGATGGCACGCCCTTCAACGCTCAGGCAGTCGTCACCAACTTGAATGACGTCAAAAGCGGCACCCCTGCGCCGCTGAAAGGCGAACTGGCGTCGGTCGAATCGGTGCAGGCGATTGATGATATGACCGTCCGGCTGAACCTTAGCGGCTTTGACCCGGCATTGATGTTCAGTCTGGCGGGCTTCGCCGGGACGCAGGTCAGCCCGGCGGCGCTCAAGACTGCTGACAAGGTTCCGGTGGGGACGGGACCCTGGATGTACAACGCCCAAGACTCGAAAACAGATACCAAGTACGTTTTTGATTTCTTCCCCAAGTATTGGGACCCCTCACAGACGGGCGTGGCGCGGGTCGAGATCTACCCAATTGTGGACCTCGCCGCGCGAGTGAATGGATTGCAGAGCGGCGAAGTTGACTCGGCAGCCATAGGTGTGCTTGCCACGCGCCAACAACTCGAAGCGAAGGGCTTTAAGGGTATTGGCGACGTGAGTATCAACGGCTTTGCGCTACATATCTTTGACCGCCAAGGTACGCAGGTCAAAGCGCTGGCGGACAAGCGCATTCGGCAGGCACTTGCCATGTCCATTGATCGTGAGGCATTCTACAAGACAATTGCCGTCGGCATCCCGTCTACGCAACCCTTTCCCGCCGGCTACGTCGGCAATGTCAAAGACCTGATGGACTTGTCCTACAACCCAACCCGCGCCAAAGCCCTGATGGCAGAAGCCGGCGTCAGCAACCTGGAGTTGAATGTGCCTTCGGGTGCCGCAGTCCTGCCTGCAAACCAGGCGCTAGGTGGTTTTTTCGCTCCTCTGGGCGTGACGCTCAAGATTAGCACCATCGCGCCGGGCACGATTGTCCCCGAGTGCGCGTCAGGCAAGTGGGCTGTCGCATCGTGTCCCGTCACAGAGGGACACCCCAAGACCTTTGTCGAAAACCGGTTGCTGAAGAACGGCATCTACAATCCGTTCCATGTACAAGACCCGCGGATCGAAGATCTATATGCCAAAGCCAAAAACTTGCCCGACGAGCAGGGGGCGGATCTGTGGGGACAGATCATGAAGATCGCAATCGAGGATGGCGACATTATCTTTTCCGGCAATGAATGTGGGACCTGCGCGATGGTGAGCCCCAAGGTGCGTGGCGCAGAGGCGCGCTTTGGCGTTCCTGTGGCGTACTTGGTACGCGGTGTGACGGTNNGAGGCGCGGCTCGGGCTGAACGATCCCTTGCCAGCGCAATACGCGCGCTGGCTGGGGAACGCACTGCACGGCGATTTGGGCGACTCGTGGACACTCAAAGAGCCGGTCACGAGCGTGATCGTGCGGCGGATGCCGGTCACACTGTCGCTGGCGATAGGCGGGATGTTGATCGGTATCATCCTGGGTCTGACGCTGGGCATCATCGCTGGGTTGCGCCCCGGTTCATGGCTCGACCGGCTCATCACGTTAGTCGCCTCAATCGGGGTCGCTATGCCGGCTTTCTGGTTGGCGATGCTCTTGGCGATGTATCTAGCCGTACAGTTGCGTTGGTTCCCTGCCATCGGCTATACCCCGTTGGGAGAGGATCCCGTGAAATGGTTGCGGAGCATCACCTTGCCGTGTATCGCGCTCGGACTGCCCACCGCCGCGCTCATCGTCCGCCAGATGCGTAGTTCGTTGATAACGGTGCTGCAGTCACGCTACATCCTGGCTGCCCACGCTACCGGCATCCCGCTGTGGCAGGTGGTCAGCAAATACGCGTTGCGCAATGCCCTCATCCCGATCGTCACGGTCATCGGGTTTCGGCTGGCTGTCGTGTTCAGTCTGTCGCTGGCAGTGGAGCAAGTGTTTAACTTGCCCGGCATCGCGTCAATCACGATCAAGTCGGTGATGATGCGCGACATTCCACTGTTGCAAGGTGCGGTGTTGTTGACCGCTTGCTTCGTCGTCGCGACGAATCTGCTCATTGATCTCAGTTACGGGTGGCTGAACCCGAAGGTAAGGTTGGCGTGAACCCGGCTGACGAATTGGTGGTGGCGGTCGGCAGGCACGCCGCGCGCCGCGCCGACGCCGCATACGCCGAGCAGAGGTTCGTATCGAGCCGGGCGCGTGTGTGGCAGCGTCTTCGCCAACAGCGGCTGGCGTTGCTCGCCGCTGGATATATCTTGATGCTTTGTGTCGTGGCTATCGTCGGCCCGTGGATCGCGCCCTACGGTCCGCTGACCGGCGATTTGCGTAGCACGTTGCAAGGACCGAGCGTGGCTCACTGGCTCGGCACCGATCACTTGGGACGCGACATCTTGAGCCAGATCATCTACGGGACGCGCCTCTCGATGTGGGCTGCGCTTGAGGCGGTGATCATCGCGATCATCCTGGGAGTACCCATCGGCTTGATCGCTGGCTACGTCGGCGGCAAGTTAGATCGCGTCGTCATGTGGGGCGTGGATCTGATTTTCGCGTTGCCGCCGATCATGGTTGCGTTTGGGATCATTGCTATCCTCGGAACAACGTTGAATACGGTCATGGCAGCGGTCGGACTCGCCTTTTCAACTCGATTTGTTCGCCTGACGCGCGGCATGACCTTGGCAGAGCGAGAAGAACTGTACGTAGATGGGGCGCGGGTCGGTGGCTTGGATGTGTGGACCATCGTCTCGCATCATATCCTGCCGAACATTGCGCCCGCGCTCATCGCTCAAGCCGCGCTCCAATTCGGCGGGGTGTTGTTGATCGAAGCCACGCTCAGTTTTCTCGGCATTGGCGCGAGTTTGGAGCAACCGAGTTGGGGACGCTTGCTGTCTCAGTCGCGTGACTATATGGAAGCGTATCCCTTTTTGGCAATTCCATCCGGCGCGGCGATCATGCTGGCAGTCCTGGCTTTCAACTTGCTGGGTGACGGACTGCACATTGCGCTGGGTCGTGACGTTTCGAGCACGTTCGCTTCGCTCAGTGCCTTCGGCTCCGCGAGAAATCTCGCGGAACGCAAGACCAAGCGGCGCAACGCAACGGCTGAGCATGTCATTTCGAGCGAAGCGAGAAATCTCGTTGTTGCCGCGCGAGATTTCGCGCGGCAATCCTTCGACTCCACACCGCTCCGCTCAGGATCGCCGCTCGAAATGACGGCGGCAGACAAGTTGCAGAAACCAGCCCTCGCGATTCAGGGGTTGCAAGTCCGATTCCCAGTCGCGCAGAATCGTGAAATCACTATTGTCTGCGATGTATCGCTTGATCTAAAACCGGGTGAAACGCTGGGATTGGTTGGTGAATCGGGATCGGGAAAATCAATGACGGCATTGGCGGCGCTGGGTCTTGTGCCTGCGCCGGGGTGGATCAGCCAGGGTTCGATTCGTCTGGGAGGACGCGAACTGGCATCGCTATCGGATTCTGCGCTGAGGCGGCTGCGCGGTAAGGAAATGGCAATTGTCTTTCAAGACCCGTTCACGTCACTCAATCCNNATCCTGTTCATTACCCACGATTGGGGCATCGTGGCAGAGTTGTGTGATCGAGTGGCAGTGATGTACGCCGGCGAGATCGTGGAAACCGGCAAAGTGAATGAGGTATTTGCGCGCCCGCGCCATCCATACACGCGTGCACTCTTGGCGACGCTGCCCGGGCTTGTCCTGAGCGAAGCCGAAGGGCTGGAACGTGGCGGCAAGATGACTGTCATCCCAGGCATCGTCCCGCGCACCCAGGACTTGCCCAAGGGTTGCCGTTTTCATCCCCGCTGCCCGCTGGCAGTGGTCGCGTGCCGGCGCAACCCGGTGCCGTTGACGCCGGTGGGCGAGGGTCGCCAGGCACGCTGCATTCGCGCTGGCGAGAGAGATTTGTTGCAATGAGCGCATCCACCGCGATGACCCCACTGCCATTTCTGTCTGTGCGCGATCTGCGCGTCGAGTTCGCAGCGCGGCAGTCGCTATTTGGTTCCCGTCGCATGCCAACGCGCGCCGTGAACGATGTTAGTTTCTCGGTGCCGGCCGGGACGACCCTGGCGCTGGTCGGTGAGTCTGGCGCGGGCAAGTCCACTGTCGCTCGGGCAATTCTCCGGCTGGTGCAGATCCAGGGCGGGCAGATTCTCGTTGATGGTTGCGATGTGGCGCCCCTGTCCGGCGCGCGGCTGGTCGAGTATCGCCGCCAAGTGCAGGTGGTCTTTCAAGACCCGTACTCCGCGCTCAACCCAAGCCACGTTGTCGGCGAGATCGTCGGTGAGTTAATCACGCGTCACCGGGGCGTCAAGCCAGGGCAGGCACGCGACAAGATCGTTGCCGATCTGCTGCACCGCGTTGGGCTGGGGAGTTATTTAATGGAGCGTCTGCCGGAGGAATTATCGGGCGGTCAGCGCCAGCGTGTGGCGATCGCGCGGGCACTGGCGGTGGAGCCACGCTTGATCGTATGTGACGAGCCAACCAGCGCGCTCGATGTATCAGTCCAGAGCCAGATCATCAACTTGCTGACAGACCTGCAAGCCAGCGCCGGGCTGACCTATCTATTCATCACCCACAACATGGCGGTGGCGCGCCACATCAGCCACGCGGTCGCAGTGATGTACCTGGGTTACCTGGTGGAGACCGGTCCGACGGAGCGAGTGTTCGCGCATCCAGCGCATCCCTACACGGCGATGCTGTTGGCGGCGTGCCCGGTGCCCGATCCGGTCCAACAGCGCCAGCGGGCAGAGGCGCGCCGCCGGGTTAGCGGCGACACTCGCCAGCCGCCAATCGCGGAACATCCCGTAGGGACAGATGCCGGGCACGGCGCCTGCCCCTTTGCAAACCGCTGCTCGTTGGCGATGGATATTTGCCGCCAGACTATGCTCGCTCAGACAGAAGTGATTGGCGGGGGAACCGTGCGCTGCCATGCCCACACGACCGGGCAAAGATTGANNCCAACCAGCCGCCGCAACAAATGAAAGCCATCGTCGCGGACACGCCCAGTCGCACGCAGAACCGCCTGGAGTCGGACACGGTCAAGGTCACGTTGCTCGGCGACAAACTTCCGAAGGACGCGACGGGGCAAGTCAAAATCGCGGTGGAGAGCGTTTCGCCGCTGACGCTCATCACGCGCGCGGGCAGTCAGGTGGCGGGCGTCAAGTAGCGGATGAGCGCGCGCCAGTCACTATCTCGACAAGGAGGAAACGATGGAAATTCTGTTTATCGCATTGATCATTCTGGCGATGGTGGGGTTCCTCGTCCTGCCAGCGACTGCCAAGCCGAGCCAGATGTACCAGGGCTTGGGCGGGTGGTTCAAGCTCCGCAACGACCGGCGTGAACTAGCAAAAAAATTCAAGCAGTGGAGCGTCAATACGGCGTTGCCCATGCGCGTCGGGTTGTCCGACACGCTGCCGGCGTCGGTGGAGAATTTTGCCGGCTGGCTGAATGGACTCGGCGACAAAGAACTGGGGCAGTTTGCGGACAAGGTCGCGCGGTATTGCGGCACGGTGAATTTCGATGTCGCCTGGCTGAACAACGCGCAGATGAGCCACGCGCCGGAACTCGAGCAGGCGGTGGAGGAGTCCGTTCTAATGTACGCTCTCGGCGCGTGGCACCCCAATAGCATTCAGCCGGTCGTGCCTATGTTTCTGGCATACCGCGCCTGGCGCGCGGAGCCGGGTCGGCACAAGGCATTTGGGCAACAATTGCACCAGGTCTTGATCGAGCGCGAACTGGTGGCGGTCCCATCCGAACTGTACCTGGCGTCCAAGCAAGAACGCGAGGTACAAGCCACGACGGCGATCTGCCAGGTCGCCGATGAAAACCCCGCCGCGTTCCATCTGGCATTGCGCCAACTCGCCGGACTAGCTGCCAGCGCAACCGCCGTCCCAGTCCCACCCAGCCGAACCAAGTTAGAGCACGAACTGGACGCGTCCCAAGCGCGCGCGCGCCAACTCGAAGGCGCACTGAGTGTCACGACGCAAGGCAAAGCCGGCGTGGAGAAAGAACTGGGCGCAGTTCAGATCACTCTGAGTGGAACCGCCGCGCGCGCCCGCCAACTCGAAGGCGACCTGGGCGCGGTCAAACTCGCTCTGAGCGGCGCCGAAGGGCGCGCCAATCAACTCGAAGGTCTTTTGGATACTACGACGCGCGTCAAAGCCGAGTCGGAGAAGGAATTGGGCGCGGTCAGGCTCGCTCTGAGCGCGGCTGAAGAGCGGGCTTGCCAACTCCAAGGCGCTCTGGATATGACCACGAAAAGCAAAGCCGCCGTGGAGAAGGAATTGGCAGCACTCAAGGTTGCCCTGAGCACAGCCGAAGGGCGCGCCCGCCAAATCGAACGCGACCGCGATGTTGCGCTGAAAAGCCAAGTCGCATTCAATATGAAACTCGTCTCGGACCAAGCCGAGTTGCAGAAGAAACTGGATGAGGTCAAGCTTGCCCTGAGCGGAGCCGAAGGGCGCGCCCGCCAACTCGAAAACGATCTAGCCGTCACGACGCAAGCCAAAGCCGAGTTGGAGCAAGAACTGGGCGATCTCAAGATACGCGCCGCTCAACTTGCAACCGATCTGGGCGCCACGACGCAAGCCAAAGCCGAATTGGAGCAAGAACTGGGCGACCTCAGTCTCGCCCTGAGCAAAGTCGAAGGGTGCGTCGCCCAACTCACACGCGACTTGGACATTGTGGCGCAAGGCAAAGCCGCGTTGGAGCAGGAACTGGGCGCGCTCCAAGCGCGCGCCAGCCAACTCGCCGGCGACCTGGGGGTGGCGACCCAAAGCCAAGCCGAGTTGGACAAGCGCCTCGGCGCGCTCAAGACGCGCGTCAGCCAACTCGCCGGCGACCTGGACGTTGCGACGAAAGGCAAAGCCGGTGTGGAGCAGGAATTGGGTCTCGTCCAGGCGCGCGCCAGCCAGGTCAAAGGCGACCTGGGCATCGCCGCGCGAAGCAGAGCCACGTTAGAGAATGAACTAGGCATACTCAAGGTACGCGCCAGCCAGGTCGAAACCGACCTGGGTATCGCCGCGCACGGCAAAACCGAATTGGAGAAGGAACTGGGCGCGCTCCAAACGCGCGCCAGCACGATCGAAAGCAACCTGGCTGTAGCGACGCAAAACCATGCCGAGTTAGAAAGGAAACTGGATGTGCTCCAAGCGCGCGCTAGCCAAGCCGAAGGCGACCTGGGCATCGTGGCGCAAGGCAAAGCCGAGTTAGAGAATGAACTCGGCGCGCTCAAGGTGCGCGCGAGCCAACTCGAAGGCGATCGGAGCACCGCGGCGCAAGGCAAAGCCGGGATGGAGAAGGAACTGGGCGTACTCAAGGTGCGCGCCAGCCAAGTCGAAGGTGACTTGGGCATCGCCGCGAAAAGCAAAGCCGGGTTGGAGAAAGAACTGGGGGTGCTCAAGATGCGCGCCAGCCAAGTCGAAGGTGACTTGCACATCGCGGCGCAACGCAAAGCCGGATTGGAGAAGGAATTGGGTGAACTCAAGCTGCGCGCCAGCCAACTCCACGGCAACTTGCACATCGTGACGCAAAGCAAAGACGGATTGGAGAATGAACTGGGTGTGCTCCGGGCGCGCCAAAACCAACTCGCCGGTGCCCTGGCGGTTGCGACCAAGGGCGAAGCCGAGTTGGAGAAGGAACTGGGTGAACTCGGAAAGCGGGCGCGTCAACTCGAAGGTGACCTGCGCATCGCGGCGCAACGCCAAGCCGAGTTGGAGAAAGAATTGGGTCTAGCCCAGGCGCGCGCCAGCCAACTCGCAGGTGACCTGCGCATCGCGGCGCAACGCCAAGCCGAAGTGGAGAAAGCACTGGGTCTAGTCCAGGCGCGCGCCAGCCAACTCGCAGGCGACCTGGCTGTGGCGACGCAAGGCAACCCCGAGTTGGAGAAGAAACTGGGCGCATTCAATACACGGGCGAGCCAACTGGAAGGCGCTCTGGCTGTCGCGACGCAAGGTAAAGCCGAGTTGGAGAAGGAACTGGGCGTAGTCAGACTTGCTTTGAGCGGAGCCGAAGGGCGTGTCAGCCAACTCGAAGGCGCTCTGGATGTTGCCGTGAAAGGCAAAGCCGAATTGGAGACGCAATTGACCTCGCGCGATGCCGAGTTGGTCGAACTCCACGGCGACCTGGACGAGCAACAGGCACACAAGCGCGACTTGCTGGCAGGCATCGAGAAACTCACCGCCACACGCGACCAACTGGCTGCCGATTTGGATGCCAGCCGCCAGCGCCGGATCGAACTGGAGGCGAACGTCCAGGCGCGCGAAAACGAACTGGGCGCAGTGATTCAAGCCGTGAACGCTCTCAAGGGGATACTCGCTCAAGCGCAGGAAGAGCGGGCTGCGGCAAATGACCGGCGCGCCAGTCTCGAGAGCGAACTATTAGCCGCAAATCAGCAAATCGTCGCGCTCCAAAGGGAAAAGAAAGGATTGCTTTCCCGATGGCTGACCCGCTGAATTCCCCATGAAGGAGCATCACGATGCAAACCATTGCCATTGCCAACCACAAAGGCGGCACCGGCAAGACCGCCACGACTCACAACTTGGGCGCGGCGCTGGCGCGCGAGCACGGGCAGCGCGTCTTGCTCGTGGACGCTGATCCTCAAGCCAGTTTGACCGGCACGTGCGGCGTGCAGGATGAGATGGCGTCAGGGGAAACGACTGGCGGAACGCGGTTTCTCAAACAGGTGTTTTCCCTAGCGGAGGTGCTGGGCGGCGCGAAACCCGGTCAGGTGGCTCTGAAAGACGTGGTGGTGGACCTGGGGGACAATCTGTGGATTTGCCCGAGCGACACGGCTCTGTCCACCGCCGAGGAGGGGTTAGCCGCGCGCTTGCAGCGCGAGTACGTCCTGAAGAAAGTACTGGCGACCGTGGCGCAGGATTTCGACGTGTGTCTAGTGGACTGCCCGCCGGATCCAGGGTTGTTGACCATCAACGCCCTGACAGCGGCGCAGTCCGTCCTCGTGCCCGCCCAGCCCACGGCGCAGGATCTGCGTGGCTTGCTACTGTTCGCCGAATCCATCAAATCCATTCAGGCGGAGATCAACCCGGAACTGATCTTTCTGGGCATCTTGTTGACCTTTTACGATGCGCGGTTCAGGCACCACCAAGCAGAGGTAGAAGCCATGGCAAAGGCGGGGCTGCCGGTTCTGCCGGTGGCTATCGGGCGCAGTGTGCGCGTGGCGGAGGCAGCCGGCGCGTGCCAGCCCGTGTTCACCTACGCGCGCCACCACCCCGAGGCGGAGCACTATTTGGCTCTAGCCCAATGGGTGGCAGAGCGGCTGGCTTTGCCGCGCAAGGGTCCGGCTGGCGCGGTGGATAATCAAATTGTAGGATGAAAATGTCAACACGTAGGACAAATTTGCAAATTTGTCCCACATTTTCAAAGGAGGAGATGACACCATGTTATTTCTCGTTGCGATCCTCGTAATCGTACTCGTGCTGTGGTGGCAGAAACCGGCTTGGCTGTCCAAAGACTCGCGCGACCAAGCGGTCAGCCGCGTGACTCGGACCACCAGCCAAGTGGCGAAGACCACCAAAGAAACAGTTGCCAAGACCGGAGAACGGCTAAGCCCTGTCCTGAGTGGAATCGGAGGAAAGGCGCGGTTGCCCTTCCGCAGGCACCCAGCCCTGGACAAGCAGTTCAAGGATTGGATGGGACAGGCGGAACTGCACCGGCGGACGGTGCTGTACAAAGCCCTCCCCGCCGATGCCGCCGAGTCCACCGCCTGGTTGCAAGCGCTTGCCGACCAAGACCTGGGGGATTTTGTGCAGGAACTATCGGCTTTCTGCAAAGCGCGGGGGTTTGAACTGGACTGGCTGACGGACCCGAAGGTGACAGGGGAAATGAAGCAGGCAGTCGAGGAGACCGTAGGGCTGTATTGCTTGGCGGTCTGGAAAGGTCGCGACGTGCAACCCTTCGCGGCTTATCGCGCTTGGCTGGCTGACCCTGGCAAGAAAGAGAACCAGCAATTCGCGCGGCGATTGTACAGCCGATTGATCGCGGCGGGATTTGCCGCTCCGAGCCCTGACCTGTGGTGGGCGCCGGAGCAAGAGCGGCAAGCGCACGTGGCGAAAGCGATGGAAGCCGCGGCTGCCCACGACCCCAAGATTTTTGTGTCCCTGCTGAGGGACGCGGCAGAAGCATCAGCGGCGGTAGAGGTGGAATCCGAGTCCCCAGCCAAGGGCGCGGAGAAGTCACCGCCTGCTGAACCGAGTGCGCCAGCGGCGGTAGTTGTCGCGTGAGAAAGGAGGTAAGAATCAAGCACACCAACAATCCACGATTGAGAACAAAGACAGGTTCGTTCAACCAACCGTGCCGACCAAACGGCACAAACATCTGGCAACGCCAGGACGAACAAGCAAACAGAGGCAAAGATGAAAGTAGAAACCGGTCTCGTCGTCGGCAAGGGGTTGGGAGACGCGGTCGCGGATTTCACGCACGCGACTGGGTTGAACCAACTCGCCGACTTGTACACTAACGTCACGGGGAAAGATTGCGGGTGCGCGGCGCGCCAAGACGCGCTCAACCAACTTGTNNTTCGTTCCCGAAGTCGTTCAAACTTCCGAGATGGACTGCGGTCCGGCGTCGCTCAAAGCGCTGCTGGAAGGATTCGGCATCTCCGCAAGTTACGGGCGTCTGCGCGAGGCGTGCCAGACCGAAGTGGACGGCACTTCGATTGACGTCATCGAGCGCGTCGCGGTCCAACTCGGTCTCGACGCCGAGCAGATTATGATTCCGGCCGACCATCTCTTGCTGGCGGAAGCGCACGCGCTCCCCGCGCTCGTCGTCGTCGTTCTGCCGAATGGGATGACGCACTTTGTCATCATCTGGAGCAAGCACGGNNCGCGATTGGGCTGGCACGGAGGGCTTTCTCGCGCCGTTGCGCTATCGTCTGGGCGAACTGCATCTGACCGACGCGCAGATTGCCGAATTGGTCGCGCGCGCGAGCGCCGATCCCGGTTGGCGCGGACTCGCGGCGTTGGACGCGGCAACGCGGATGGTCGCGTCGCTCGTGCGCGCGAACGGTTTGGAACGCGGCGAGATCGCGGCGCAAGTGCTCACGCGCTTTTTCGAAGAGGCGCGGCAGGATGGCGCATTGCAGGATTCGTCCATCCCTGCGCCGTTCTGGTTCGTCGAGCCGCTGCCGCTAAAACCCGACGCACCAGAGCAGTTGCTCTTGCGCGGCGCGGTCCTCGTCCGCGTGCGCGGGAAAATCCTCGAGCCGCCCGAAGTATTGGTCGAGAAGAAACTGCCGCCGGAACTCGCCGCCGCGTTGAAAGAGCCGCCGCTCCATCCCGAAAAAGAATCGTGGCGCGCGCTGCAGCAGGATGGGCTGTTCGTTCTGAGCGTGTTAGGTCTCGCGCTCTTTATGGCGGCGCTCGGCGTGACCATCGAAGCGCTCTTGTTGCAAGGCGTGATGCGCGTGGGAATGATCTTGCCCGAGCCCGGCGCGCGCGTGATCGCCATCGCGATTCTGTTCGCGCTCGTCCTGATTCTCTTCGCGCTCGAACTGCCGCTGACGACGATTGAGCAACGCATCGGACGGCGGCTGGAGACGCGCCTCCGCATTCGGCTCCTCGAAAAAATTCCGCGCCTGAGCGACCGCTATTTTCACAGCCGCCTCACCTCGGATATGACGATGCGCGCGCACGGTCTGCGCTCGCTGCGGACTCTGCCGACGCTGGCGGCGAGCGTTTTGCGCGTCGCGTTTCAATTCGTCCTGACCGCGCTCGGCGTGATCCTGCTCGATCCGATCAGCGCGCCCTGGGCGATTGCCTTCACGCTCATCTTTGGCGTGA
Organism: Anaerolineales bacterium UBA4826; assembly: GCA_002400365.1. Taxonomy (GTDB): domain Bacteria; phylum Chloroflexota; class Anaerolineae; order UBA4142; family UBA4142; genus UBA4142. The sequence goes on from DHFK01000234.1 coordinate 18,100, forward strand.
TCGCGTATTTCAGCAACATCATCCAGCGCGAGCGCGCGCTGCGCCTCTCCACGCACGACGGCGCGTTGAGCCGCTTTTATCTCGATGCGCTGCTGGGATTGGTGCCGGTGCGGATGCATGGCGCGGAGCGTTCGATGCGCCGCGAGCACGAAACGCGCCTGACCGAATGGACGCGCGCGTCGCTCAACACGTGGCGCATCATCGTCGTCCTGCAAGGCATCAGCGCGATGCTGTACGCGGCGTTCTCGGTCGTCATTCTCATGAACTTTATCGCGCGCGGCGGGCAGACCGGCAATATGTTGTTGCTATTCTATTGGACGCTCAACCTCCCCGCGCTCGCGCAATCGCTGTTTGCGTTGCTGGAGCAATACCCACTCGTGCGGAATCACACGCTGCGTTTGCTGGAACCGCTCGGAGCGCCGGACGAGGTTAGTCAAGTAGTCGCGTGGTCGGATAGTCGAATCGTCGGGTCGTCAAATAGTCAGGTAGTCGAATCGTCGGGTAGTCAGGTAGTCAAGTCGTCGGGTAGTCAGATGGTCGCGTCGCCTGATGATTCGACTATGCGACCATCCGACCAACCGACTACAAGACTACAAGACTACAAGACTAATGGACTCGCCATCGAAATGGAAAACGTCACCGTCCACGCCGGCGGCCACACGATTCTGCGCGACATCAACCTGCAAATCAAGCCGGGCGAGCACGTCGCAATCTTGGGACCATCCGGCGCGGGCAAGTCGAGTCTGGTCGGCATTTTGTTGGGGTGGCACAAGCCGGTGGAGGGTCATTGCCGGATTGACGGCGCGCTGTTGGATGGCGAGCGATTGCGCGCGTTGCGCCGCGAAACGGCGTGGGTTGACCCGGCGGTGCAAGTGTGGAATCGTTCGCTGCTCGCCAATTTGCAGTACGGCCATCAAGACGGCGACAACTCGATTGGGAACACGCTGGAAGAAGCGGACCTCTTCGACATTCTGGAGCGATTGCCGGACGGAATGCAGACGGCGCTCGGCGAAAGCGGCGGCTTGGTTTCCGGCGGCGAGGGGCAGCGCGTGCGCCTGGGTCGCGCGATGGTCAAGCCGGGTGTGCGCCTCGCGATTCTGGACGAACCATTTCGCGGCTTGGATCGCG
>DHFK01000234.1:19244-22850 GCA_002400365.1 Anaerolineales bacterium UBA4826
CGCGCCGGCTGTTCTCGCCGCGCGCGCGGACTCGCGCTATCGCGCGATGTTGGACGCGGAAGCAGCGGTGCGGCGCGGGCTATGGGAGAGCGCGGCGTGGCGGCGGTTGTGGATCGAAGCGGGCGCGTTGAGGGAATCGGCACAAGCCCGCGGACCAGTTGCCGCGCAGTAGCCGGCGCGCGGCGCACATTCATCAAGCGCAAATCCGACCCAGGTCAAGGAAATCCAATCGCTCAGGCGGTATGCTACCAGCAGAAACCTGAGCGATTTGTTTTGGGCGTGGAGGTGTCGAATGTTGTGCGCGTTCGATCCAACTCGGTACCGAACTGGTCAAAATGCGGTGACGATTGGGTCGCGATTTAACTTTTCGCAAAGACGGCGGTACCAGTTTCTTGATATTCTGGGCGCGAGAAAATCACAGACCATTTGAATCGGAGGTGTTCGATGCAAGACAATTTCAAACTCGGCGCGGCGCTCGCCGTCGTCGGGATGATCGTCGCGATGATCGGGTTCTACGTGTTCGTCCAAATCTACAATCCGCTCATGACGACGCTGATCAATCTCAATCGTCCGCACGAAGGACAATCGGTCAAGTACACCTTCGCGGTGCTGGGGTATCTGACGATTGCCGCGGGCGCGTTGTGGACGCTCGCGCTCTACGGCTTTGCGACGAAGGAGCGCTGGGCGTGGACGCTGGGCATCATCGCCAGCACGTTGAGCATTCTCGCCGGCTTTTTCCCAGCCATCCCGGCGATGGACGCCAAGGTGCCGCCGCTGACCATCGTGATCTTTGTGCCAAGTCTCGTGCTGTGGCTCGCGCTCTTGCTCTTCGTGCGCAAGACTGACTGGCGCATTGTGACGCTCGCGCTTGCTGCGGGCATTGCCTTCACATTGTCGTTCATGGATGGCGTCGCGCCGATTGCGAAATACCACGAAACATTCGGCGAAGGCGCGGTCAACGCGTTGTACCTATTCGTGCAGCAGATCAATTGGTGGGCGAGCGCGGCGTGGGCGGTGTTCATCTTTGCGCTCGTCGCGCGCAAGCCCTGGGCGCGCGTCGTCGGCATCGGCGCGGGACTGCTCGAATGTTGGGGCGGCTATCCGGTCGGCATTCTGAACATGCTCGAAGTGAAACGCTTTTCGCTCTTTCTGCCCGCGCCCTTGCTGAGCACAGCCATCGTCATCTTTTTGATGTTGCCGTACGCGCGCCAGTTGCTTGCCGATTGGTCGAGCGGCAAAGCATCGGCGGACGCGCCCGCGCGCGCGGTGGACGCGCGGCAGACNNGCAATGATCGCGCTCACCACGGCGGTCTTTAGCACGCTGTCGGGTCCGATGGCAGAGTGGGGCATCAAAGACTTGAGCGTTCGCTTTCTGGGAATGAAACTCGTCGAAGCCGAACGCGAGGGGCGCATCATCATGCTCTACCACTCGATTGCGATAGCAATCCTCGCGATTGAAGTGTACTTTATCACCGCGCTTGTGCCGATGAGGGACAGCCAGCGCGTGACGATCAACACGACCGTGACGTTCGGCTATCTTTTCACGCTGATCTTTGGGTTGTGGTTCGGCTACTTTGGGCACTGGATTTTCCACGGCTTGTATCTCGTCGGCTTGGCGCTAATGTTCTTCGCNNCGCATGGCGTTTTTCGTGATGGCGCTATGTACACTCGGCTCGGTCATCGTCGGCGCGATTCCCGGGTCGTACTTTGGCAACGGCTTTGAAAGTTTCCTTGCCGAGAACGTCATCCGCGAGCCGCACAAGACCGACCTGCAACTCGCGGTCATCGGTCACTTGCACATCATGCTGGTGCTCATCGCGGTGGCGCTCTTTCTCATCGTGTCGCGCTGGTTCGATTTCAAAGGCATCTGGCACAAACTCGCCATGCCGCTCACGATCTGGGGCACGCTCACGATCACGCTCGGCGCGTGGCTGGTCGTGCCGTTCGAGACCATCGCGCATTACATCATCTACGTGGGCTCGACGATGGTGATGCTCGCCGCGCTCTTCCTCGTCATCTTTGGTTTCCGCAAACTCGTCGGCGAGGGACTCGCAGAGCGCGGCATCACGCGAGCCGGTTTCGGAGACAAGATGCGCGCGCTGGTGCGCGACCCGCTCAAGTTCGGCGCGCTGTGGCAGATGGTCTATATGAATTTCACGACGAGCGGTCCTGGGATTTTCATGGCGGTCGAACTGGACAAGATCATTCGCAAGTGGCAATTTCGCGACGAGCGCATCATCCTCACAGGACACTGGCACATGCTCTCGGCGATCATCGCGACGATCATCCTCTTCTACTTTGCCGACCAGGTTGGCTTGAAAGGCAAGGCGCGCCAGATTTTCGGCTGGGCGATTCTGGTCGGTTCGGATGTCGCGTTCGCGGCGGTGGACATTTTCGAATTGAAGCGCTTGTTCATCACCCAAGCCGCACAACAGCCGCTGGTGGATTGGACGATGCTCTTCGCCGACCTGGGTCTAGGTACGGTGATGCTCGCGCTCGCGGTCTTTATGGTGTGGCGCTGGGTGGATTTGTTCAGGAGCAATGGGCCTTTGAAAAAAGACACGCCCGCGCAGGAGGTGACGCGATGAAGCATAACTTGGAGATGCCACAGAGTTTTTGTGTTTCTTTCTCTGTGTTCCCGGTGTTCTCTGTGGCTGGAAATCGCGGGGCTGAGTCACGATGAAACAGAAGATTCTGCTGATCGCGCTCGCAATCCTGGCAACGGGCTGTGCGACCGTGCGTGCCGCGCCCGCGTCGAACATCACGCCGAACGTTTCCGCCGATGGCTGGGCGCGCGTGCCCGCCGGCAAGTTCTTGCTGGGACAGCACCATCACGAAACGATGATTGACTATGCTTACGCAATCATGGTCAACGACGTGACGAACGCGCAGTACGCGCGCTATCTGAACGACGCGCTCGCGGCGGGCAAGATCAAGATCGCCGATAACAAAATCGTCGGCTACTATCCTGGCGATGCATTCCACGGCGTGCGCCACGAAGAGAAAATCAACGCGGGCGATTACCTGCATTTGCCGTTGAAAGACGCAAGTCTGCGTTTGATCTTCGACGGCAAAGCGTTTGGCGTCAAGCCAGGTTACGAAAATCATCCGGTTACGCTGGTGACCTGGTTCGGCGCAAAAGCGTACTGCGATTACTACGGCTGGCGTCTGCCGACCGAAGCCGAGTGGGAAAAAACCGCGCGCGGTCCTTTGACGGCCTCAGGAGACGCGCGTCCGTTTCCCTGGGGCGAGACGATTGCGCGGAACAATGCCAACTACTATGACAGCCGCGATCCGTTCGAGCGGAACGCAGGCAAGCAAGGCGATACGACGCCCGTTGGCTACTACGACGGCACGGTACATGACGGCTATCCAACGCTCGACTCGCGCAGTCCGTACGGCGTGAACGACATGGCCGGCAACGTGTGGCAATGGACTGGGGATGTGTACGCGGGCGAGCATTATCGTTACCTGCGCGGCGGCAGCAAAGCGAGTTACGATTACGACTTGCGCGTGTGGACGCGGAACAATGCGCGACCGGATTACTACGATGTGGATGTCGGGTTTCGGTGCGCGCGGTAGGGCAGAGAGCAAAGAGCGAAGAGC
>DHFK01000231.1:0-302 GCA_002400365.1 Anaerolineales bacterium UBA4826
TGCCGCTGGCAGAGTGCGCGCGCTATTTCAATCTGTGCGACGTCTTTGTGGACCCCACGCTTCGCACCGACGGCTACGACCTGACGATTGCCGAGGCGATGGCGTGCGCCAAGCCCGTGATCGTCTCCGACGTGGGCGCGAATGCGACGCTGATTGACCGCGCGACGCAGCGCGACGGCATTCTGATTCCGTGCGGCGACAACGCCGCGCTGACGCGCGAGATCCTGCGCGTGCTCGAGGATCCCGCGCGCGCCAAGCGGATGGGCGAGCACGCGCGCGCGAAAATCGCCGCGCACTTTAGC
>DHFK01000231.1:321-15426 GCA_002400365.1 Anaerolineales bacterium UBA4826
GTCGCGAGGTAATTCTATAAAACGTGACGCATGATGCGCGATACGTGATAGGTAGTTCGCAATTCCTAATTCACGATTTGGCATTTGGCATTTGTCATGCTCCATGAGTATCGAATCGGTCCTTGATGAGAAATATACGGAAGCGGTGGACGCGCGGCTGAATTCATACGACGCCTACATCGAGTACCAGATCAGCGAGGCGCGCCGCGCGCTTGCTTTCCTGGCGCAGTTCTTCGACATCGCCGGCGCGCGCGTGCTGGAGATCGGCGCGGGACGCGGCGGCAAGGGCATCGCGTATGCGCGCGCCGGGATGCGCGTCACGTCGCTCGACGTGGATGTGACGGCGTTGGAGTTGGGCGCGCGCGCGGCGCGGGCGCGCGGCGTTGACATTCGGTTTCTCGCGGGCGACGGCGCGCGCGTGCCTTGCCCTGCCGCATCCTTCGACGCGGTCTTGCTCGACAGCGTGATCGAGCACGTGCGCGATCCGTTCGCGCTGTTGCAAGAGTGCGTGCGCGTGTTGAAACGCGGCGGCATCACGTTCGTCGTCTTTCCGCCGTTCTATGGACCGCTCTCGGGACACATTGACGATTTCGTGATGATTCCCTGGTTTCATTTGCTGCCGCGCCGCGTCGTCGAAAAACATCTGCTCTCGCTCAAACAAACCAATGGAATCCTTTCGCCGCGCGAGGCGTACCAGGTTTGCGCTACGCTGAATGGCTTGACCGTGTTTCATTTCAAGCGCATGGCGCGCCGCGCGGGGTTCGCGTTCGACTACCTGCGCGCGCGCCCGTTTCTCACGCATCCCGGCGCGCGGTTCGCGGTCGGACTGGTATTCGCGCTGCGTCACCCACCGCGCGCGCAAAATCTGCGCGCAGTTTTATCTCGCGCGCGTCGCGAATTTGATCTAGGGACCGCGCTCCTGGTTCTCTTGCTATGCGCGCTGACGCCGCTGGTCTTTGTGCCAGTCCTGCAAGAGATTGCGGCAGGCGGCTGCAAAGCGGTGCTTAGGAAAGTAACGTAGGACAAGTTTGGAAACTTGTCCTACGACAGGAATTCTCACTTGAATAGAACCACGCTGCTTTTAGTGTTGCTCGGCTGTGCATTGCGTTTGTTTATCATTTTTCCGGGACCCTTTGAGTCAAAGGTCGAGTTCTTGACGAACAAAGCCGACTTGCGGAATTACTATTGGCCCGCGCAAGCCGCGCTGCGCGGCGAGAATCCGTACGCGCTCTGGGCAAGTGGGCAATCGGGCGAGTTTCGCGCAGACCTCGCGCCGCTCGAACTCTTGATGTACGTCGCGACCGTGGCGCTTTGGAACGACATGCGGGCGATCCAAATCCTGTTTGCCCTCTTCGATGCGGTCAACATCGTACTGCTTGGCGTTCTGCTCAGACAATCGCCGCTGAAATTGCCGTTTGAGATTTTCTACGCGCTGGGGCCCTTGACACTTTACAATCTGGTTCTCGTCCCAGAGGACAAAACCATTGTCCTGACACTCACGTTTCTGATTTTCTGGCTGTTGCTCCGTCCGAGCGATTTGGAGATTGCTTCGCGATCCTTCGACTCCGCGACAAAAACCGTCGCTCCGCTCAGGACGCTCGCAATGACAAAGGCAGCGTCCCCAACCCGCGCCACGGATCACGGATCACNNTTTCGCGCGATTTTCGCGGCTTGGTCAAGTCTTCGGCGCTTTTCGCGATCATCGTCGCGCTGGCGCACCTGCCCTGGATTCCCGATTGGCTCTCTGTTTACGCTTTTCGTTCCGCGCGTATCGCTGCGCCGATGCACATCGCGCCCGCCGCGCTGCTAAACGCGGCGGGACTGTTCGACAAGAACTGGCTGCTGGTCGTTCTGGCGGCGTCGCTCCTGGCGATCTACATCCTGTTTTGGCTCAGACGCATTGACATTTTTGAGGCGATCGCGCTCTCAACCGCGGCGGGGATTCTCTGGACGCCCGATATGGACCCGGTGCATCTTGCGATCATCGTTCTATCCTTTTTGCTGATTGTGGATTGGTCGCGCCGGGCGCGGCTGGTCACGGTCTGGGGATTGAGCGCGTGGGTCGCGCTCGTCTACGCGATCTCGACGCGCACGGGCTTGACGCGCTACGGCTTGCCCGATTTGCGCGCCATCACCGGCGCGTACGGCTCGCCGCAGATGATCGTCCTGGCGTACTTTTTGTTCGGCGCGGTGTTCGCGTTCTACCTGTTCGACAAGTGGCGCGGGCGCGTGGTCGGCAAGCGGGTGCTTGTTGCGGGGACGGAAGACGGATGCTGAAAGATACGCGCGAGCGTGCGCTGCCGGCGCACGCGCAACAAACAACCGAAGATTATTTGGTGTATCTCAAGCACCTGGCTTTGTACGAGTTCGCCAAGAATTACGGCGCGGGAAAAACGATGCTTGACCTGGGCTGTGGCGAGGGCTATGGCAGCGAGACGTTGGCGCGCGCGGCGCGGTTCGTCGTCGCGGCGGATAATGCGCTGGAGGTTGTGGCGCACGCGCGCGCCCGGTATGCGCGTCCGAATGTGGCGTTTGTCGTCTGCGACGCGCAACGCTTGCCCTTCAAGCCCGCAAGTTTCGATACGGTCATTTCCTTTGAAGTGATCGAACACATTCCGGACGTGCGCCGATACCTTGAAGAAATCAAACGCGTGGCGGCGCGCCGCGTGATTATTTCGACGCCGAACCGCGCGCTGCGGCTGTTGCCCTTGCAGAGACCGTGGAATCGTTTTCATCTGCGCGAATACGACGCGCCCGGCTTGGCGCGTGCGCTGCGCGGCGTCTTTGCGCGCGTCGAGTTGCGCGGCGTCACGGCGACCGCGCCGATCCTCGAAATCGAAAAGCGGCGCGTCAAGCAGAATCCGTTCATCGCGTATCCGAGGATGATCGCGCAGTATTGTCTGCCGCGTCTGGTCTATCGGCGGCTCGACGATCTCGCCGGTGGGTGGCTCGACCCTTCCGCACAACATCACGCGCGCGCGCGCGGCCAGGATTTTTCCGTGGACGATTTCATTATTGTGGACGAGGGACGGCGCGATTGCATCAACCTGATCGCCGTCGGTGAGTTGTGATGCGCCAATCAGAAATTCCATGCGGATCGTGATTGTCGCCAGCGATTACCTGCCCACCATCGGCGGGGTGCAAACCGCGGTGCGAAACATCGCGCGCGATTTGTCGCGCTTGGGGCACGCGGTCGTCATTCTCAGCGCGCTGCCGCCGGGCAATGCGCCGACGATGGAGCGCGTGGATGGCGTGATGGTTTATCGCTTTCCTTGGGGACGGCGTCCGCTGTGGTCGCTGCCCTTGCGCGCGGTGGGAACGCTCTTCGGCATGGCGCGCGCCATTCGCGCGTTCAAGCCCGACTTGGTTTACATTCACTTTTTGACGATCAATGCGCTCTACNNGCCGCGCCGTACTTGCGGCACGTCTCACCGCGCGCGTTTGTCGGCGTCGTCGGCGATGGCTTTGACCCGGCGGAGTTTGAATCACCCAACCTTGCGAAGGTGGATCGTCCGTACCTCCTGGCAATGGGGCGGCTCGTTCACAAAAAAGGATTCGACTTGCTGATCCGCGCGTTCGCGCAGATTGCTGCCGAGTTCCCTGATTTCCGACTCTTAATCGCGGGCGATGGCGAAGAGCGGCAGAAACTGGAGCAACTGGCTGACGCGCTTGACCTGCGCGGGCGCGTCGTCTTGCTGGGCTTTGCCGATCGCGCGCAGACCCTCGCGCTGTTTTGGGGCTGTGAGTTTTTTGTGTTATCATCGAGAATCGAGCCGTTCGGCATTGTCGTCGCGGAGGCGATGGCGGCGCACAAAGCAGTGCTGGCGACGAGATCGGGCGGCGTGGTGGATTTGATGCAGCCCGGCGTGAACGGCTGGCTCGTCGAGCCGGCAGTGGACGCGCTCGCGAACGGGATGCGCGAAATGCTATCGCACCCGGACGTGACGCGCGCGATGGGCGAGCGCGCGGCGGTGACGATTCAAAAGCGCACCTGGGCGGCGGTGACGGAGCAGTTGCTTGATGTGTTTGAGCGAGTGCTTGGTCTGGACAAACGCGAACCCGGAGCAAAAGACAAGGTGACAAGGTGACAAGGTGACATGGACGGGGAAACGGTAGTTATCCTCGCGAACGCCGAGTGGGATTGGAGCAACCGCATCAATTGCCATCACATCGCCGCGCGGCTGGCAGAGCGCAACCGCGTGTTGTTCGTGGACACGATTGGCGGGCGCACGCCAGCGCCGCGCGAGTTCAAGAAGGTCGCGCGGCGATTGCGCCGGATCGCCGGCGGCGTTCGGCGCATCAACGCGGGCTTGACGGTGCTCGCGCCGTTCGTCATTCCGGTGTACGGCAGCGAGCGGATGCGCCGGCTGAATACCGCGCTGTTAGCGTGGCAGATTCGCCGCACGCTGCCGATGAACGCGCAGCCGATTCTGTGGATCTTTTTGCCGTCGCTAGTCGGGTTGGTCGGGCGCGTAAACGAAAAGTTGGTGATCTATCATTGCATTGACGCGCACGCGGCGAATCCGCATGTGCCGGCGCAGCGGGTGCGCGAGTGGGAAGCGCGCTTGCTGCAAGTTGCCGACGTGGTCTTTACTTCGTCGTCCACTTTGTATGCGGAGAAACGCGCGCTCAACGCGCGCACATTTTACTTGCCGAATGTCGCCGACGCCGAAATGTTCGCGCGGGCGCGCGACGCCGCGCTGCCGATCCCCGGCGATCTCGTGGACTTGCACCCGCTTGCCGGTTTCGTCGGCAACATCACGGCGTACAAACTGGATTTCGATCTCTTGCGCGCGGTCGCGCAACAGAAACCGGCTTGGCGCTTTGTGTTGATCGGTCCGGTGGGGCGCGGCGATCCGTCCACCGACATTTCGTGTTTGCGGACGCAAGGCAACATTCTCTTCTTAGGCGAACGACCGTACGCCGAACTGCCGGGCTATGTCAAAGCGTTCGACGTGTGCTTGATCCCATTCAACCAAAACGCGTCTACGCGCGGCAGTCTGCCGATGAAGTTTTTTGAATACCTTGCGGCAGGCAAGCCGGTCGTCGCGACCGATTTGCCGACGCTCGCCGAATTTCGCGACTTGTTTTATCCGGCGCACGATGCGGCAGAGTTCGCGGCGGCTCTGGAAGCGGCGCGGTCGGAGGATCCTGCGCGCGCGGCGGCGCGCGTCGAGGTCGCGCGCAGATACGCGTGGTCGGCGCGTATGATTGAGATTGACCGGATCGTCAATGACGCGCTTGCGCGCAAGTTGGAGTGACGACGATGTCGCGGCAGGTTCAACTCATCGTCAAACGACTATTCGACATCGTCGGCGCGGCTGTCCTGCTGATCGTTCTAGCGCCGCTGCTGCTGCTGCTCGCGTTGGCGATTCGCGTTTCCAGCGGCGCGCCGGTGTTGTTTCGGTGGAACGTCGTCGGCAAAGAGGGGCGGCCATTCGCCAGTTTCAAGTTTCGGACGATGGTCGTGAACGCGGACCAGATGAAACAAGAGTTGCTCGACCAAAACGAAATGCGCGGTCCCGTTTTCAAAATGAAAGACGATCCACGCGTCACGCCGATCGGGCGCGTGCTGCGCCGGCACAGTCTCGACGAGTTGCCGCAGTTGTGGAGCGTGCTCAAGGGCGACATGAGTCTCGTCGGTCCGCGCCCGCCGCTGCAGTACGAGTACGAGAAATTCACGGACTGGCAAAAGCAAAAACTCGCGGTCAAGCCGGGCATGACCTCGCTCTGGCAGGTGAGCGGCAAGCCGAGCGATTTCGACGCGTGGGTGCGGCTCGATCTGGAATACGTTCAACGCTGGTCGCTCTGGCTCGATTTCCAAATACTTGTCAAGACGGCGCTGGTTGTCGTCAAGGGGAAAAACGTCTGATGCGAATTCTCGTTACGGGCGGCGCGGGCTTCATCGGCTCGCACACCGTTGACTTGCTCTTGCAAAAAGGACATCGCGTCCGAATTTTGGATAACCTCACACCGCCGGTGCATGTTGACGGACAGTTGCCTTCGTACGTCCCGCGCGCGGCGGAATTCGTGCTAGGTGACGTGCGCGATCGCGCGGCGTGGGCGCGCGCACTGCCAGGCATGGACGCGGTCTTTCACCTTGCCGCTTACCAGGACTATCTCACCGATTTCTCGAAATTTTTTCACGTAAATACCGTCGGCACTGCGCTGCTGTACGAGATCGTCGTCGAGCAGAAATTGCCGATCCAGAAAATCGTCGTCGCCAGTTCGCAAGCCGCGTACGGCGAAGGCAAGTACGAGTGCGCGACCGACGGCGTGCAGTTCCCGCCGCTCCGCCCGGTCGAGCAATTGCTGCGGCGGGATTGGGCGCCGCGCTGTCCGGTCTGCCAGCGCGCGATGAAACCCGGTGTCACCGACGAGGCGCGGCTGAACCCGCACAACCAATACGCAATGTCGAAAGCCACGCAGGAAATGATCGCCCTGAACTTGGGACGCCGCTATAACATCCCGAGCGTGGCGCTGCGTTTTTCGATCGTGCAGGGTCCGCGCCAATCGTTCCGCAACGCGTACTCTGGCGTCTTGCGAATTTTCACGACGCGCCTGCTGAGCGACCGCGCGCCGGTCTGCTACGAAGACGGTCAGCAGTTGCGCGATTACGTTTCGGTGCACGACGTCGCGCGCGCGAACGTGCTGGTGCTGGAAGACGCGCGCGCGGATTACCAAGTGTTCAACGTGGGCGGCGGACGCGCGATCACGGTGGAGGAGTACGCGCGGCGCATCGCGCGCCAATTGGGCAAAGCCGTCGAGCCGGTTGTGCCGGGCGAATTTCGTTTTGGCGACACGCGCCACATCATCTCCGACATCGGCAAACTGCGCGCGCTCGGCTGGGAACCGCAGGTCTCGTTCGACGAGATCATCGCCGAGTACGTCGCGTGGGCGCGCGCGCAGCCGGACGTTGCGGATTACTACGCGGACGCCGAGCGCGAGATGAAGGCGCGGGGGACGATTCGCGAGACGTGAAACGTGATGCGTAAAACGTAAAACGTNNGCTTGCCGCGCTATGTTTTACTCCAAGGGTTCAAATGCTGATTACTCGAGCGCCCGTTCGCATCAGTTTTGCCGGCGGCGGCACCGACCTGCCCGCGTACTCGGCGCGGTACGGCGGCGCGGTCGTCAGCACGACCATTGACAAATACTTTTACGTCTTTCTCAACGTCGGCGCGGACGACGCGATCCAGATCACCTCGTCCGATTATCGCACGTTCTATCGGCACGATGCGGACACGCCGATGCTGTTCGACGGCGACCTGAGTTTGCCGCGCGCGATCTTTAACCATTTCGGCTTGACCCGCGGCGTCTCGATGTTTCTCGCCTCCGAGATTCCGCCGGGCACCGGGCTGGGCTCGTCCAGCGCGGTCGCGGTCGCGATCATCAAGGCGGTCACGACCGCGCGCGGCTTGTTTCTCTCCAAGCAGCAGATCGCCGAACTCGCGTGCCAGATCGAACTGGAAAAACTGGGCGAGCCAATCGGCAAACAAGATCAGTACGCGGCCGCGTTCGGCGGCTTGAACTTGATCCAGTTCTCGGCGACCGGGGTAACGGTCGAGCCGCTGCCGATCGCGCCCGCAACGCGGCGTGAACTGGAAAAGAACACGCTGCTCTTTTTCACCGGCGCGACGCGCGCAGCATCGTCAATCTTGCGCGCGCAAAAGCAATCGTCGGAGCAAGACGACCCGCAGGTGTTGGACGCGCTGCACGCGGTCAAGGCGATGGCGTTCGAGGTGAAAGCGGCGCTCGCGCGCGGCGACCTGGCGCGGTTCGGAGAATTGTTGGACGCGGCGTGGCAGCACAAAAAGAAATTCGCGGCTGGCATCTCGAACGCGCGGATTGACGAAGCGTACGCTCTGGCGCGGCGCAACGGCGCGCGCGGCGGCAAAGTGACCGGCGCGGGCGGCGGCGGCTTTTTGATGCTGTACTGCGAGCCGTCGCGCCAAGCGGCGGTGACCCAGGCGCTCGAAGACATGGGACTCAGGCGGATGGATTTTCGTTTTGAGACCGAGGGTGCGCGCGTCCTCGTCAACGCGGGCTTGCGCATTTCGGATGGCGCGGATGCGACGTAGAGAGTACGCGTATCTGCTCGCGCTCTGGCTCGTCGGCGACGCAGTGGCGATCTACGCCGCGCTCAACGTCGCGTTCGACGTGCGGTACAACATCACCTGGCTGCCGCTGATCGAGCGCTTGGTGCCGCTCACCGAACGCTACGCGATCATGATTCCGACGGCGGTGCCGCTCTGGCTCGCGCTCTTTGCGTTCAATCGCCTGTACGACCCGCGCTATTTGCTCACCGGCTTGCAGGAGTACGGCAAAATCGTCGTCGCCTGTTCGCTCGGCATCCTGGTGCTCGTCCTCCTCAGTTTCTTCGAGCCGAATCTGAGCGTCTCGCGGTCGTGGCTCATCTTCTGCTGGTGCTTTGCGATTCTGTTCGTCAGCATCGCGCGCTTTGTGAGCCGGCGCATCGTGCGCGTCTTGCGCGGGCGCGGCTATTTTCTGACGCGCGCGCTCATCGTCGGCGCGAACGAACACGCCCAGGCGATCGCGCGCCAACTCGCGCCGGCGACCCAGTCCGGGATCGAGGTCGTCGGTTTCCTGGACGACTATCTGCCGCTCGATGCGCGCGTCGAGCGCGCACTGCGCGTGCTCGGTCGCCCGACCGCGCTGCCGCGCGTGGCGCGCGAGACCGGCGCGACCGAGGCGATCGTCGTCCAGGGCGCGATTGCGTGGGAGAGTTTCATGGAGATCATCACGCAGAGCGTCTCCGCGCTCGACGGCATCGCGATCAAACTGTCGCCCGGCTTTTACGAGATCATGGCGACCGGCGTGACGCTGAGCCACGATGGTTTCGTGCCGCTGCTCGCGCTGGAAAAGAATCGCATCACCGGCGTGGACGCGCTCTTGAAGAACCTGCTCGACTATACTTTTAGCGTGGCGGCGGTGATCGCGATCAGCCCGCTGCTTGCGCTGACTGCGCTCCTGGTCAAGTTCGTCGCGCCCGGCTCGGTGTTCGAGCCGTACTACGTTCTGGGCGCGCGCGAGAAACCGTTTACGACCTGGAAATTTCGCACGCATTATTCCGATGCGCCGCGGCGCACGGTGGATTATCCCTTTGCGCGGACGCTGTATCGGCTTGGGCTGGACAAACTGCCGCAGTTCATCAACATTCTACGCGGCGAAATGAGTCTGGTCGGTCCGCGTCCGATTCCGGTTGCGCGCGCGGCGGTGTACCAAGAATGGCTGCCGACGCTGCTGACGGTCAAGCCCGGTTTTACCGGACCCTGGGTCGTCGGCGCGGGCGAGGTGCAATCGCTGGAGGATGAAATCCGACTTGACTTGTACTATATTCGCCGCTGGACGATCTGGCTGGATTTGCAGATCGTGTTGCAGACGGCGTTGCGGTTGTTCCAGGGCGTGCGACCGGTGACCAAAAGATGACAGATGACAGACGACNNGACGACAGACCGCCGACCGCGATTTCTAATTCGCAATTCGCAATTCGCGATTCGCAATTTGGCTTGGTGGGCTTGCGCTGCGCTCGTCGCGATTGCCGTTCTGGAAAGCAACGCGCTCTGGGGTTTAGCCGTCGCATGCACCGGCGGGATCATCCTCGGAGTTTGGCTGTTTGTGAAATGAGCAAACGCCGCGCGATTTTCCTCGACCGCGATGGGGTCATCAACAGCAACCGACCCGACTATGTCAAGGCGTGGAGCGAATTNNCAATCGGCGATCGCGCGCGGGCTGGCGGCTGAAGCGACCGTGCGCGAGATTCACGCGCGGATGGTCGCGGAGGTCGAGCGCGCGGGCGGGCGGATTGACGCGGTGTACTATTGTCCGCACCTGCCGGAAGAAAACTGCGCTTGCCGCAAGCCGCAGCCGGGGCTATACCTGCGCGCCGCGCGCGACCTGGACCTTGACCTCGCGCGCTCGCTCGTCGTCGGCGATGCGTTCGCGGATGTCGCCGCGGCGGCGGCGATTGGCGCGCAGCCGATTCTGGTGCTTACCGGACTGGGGCGGGAGCAGCACGCGCGCATGGTCGAGAAGAATCATTCGGGCTATGCGGTCGTGGACGATCTCTGGGGCGCGGTGGAATGGATCGCGGGCAATGACTGATGGCGAAGGGGGCAAAGGGCAAAGGGCGAAGGGNNAAGGGCAAATGAGAAATGATTTGTTTGGGCTGGTTGCGCGGTGGCTGGTCCGGTTTGAGATCGTTTTTCTGTCGTTGATCTATCTTTACTTTGTCGTCACCGATCAGGTGCCGTTTGCCGCGTGGGGATTGATCGCGCTGATCTGGCTCGCGCGTGGGTGGACGACGGGCAGGTTGACGCTCACGACGCCGCTCGACTTGCCGATCCTGCTTTTGCTGGCGTGGCTGCCGGTCAGTTACTCCGTCACGATCGCCGCGTGGCAGAGTCTGCCGAAAGTGTACGGCGTGATCC
The DNA here is from genome assembly GCA_002400365.1 of Anaerolineales bacterium UBA4826. Classification (GTDB taxonomy): domain Bacteria; phylum Chloroflexota; class Anaerolineae; order UBA4142; family UBA4142; genus UBA4142. The sequence goes on from DHFK01000231.1 coordinate 10,773, forward strand.
TCGGCGCGGCGTTTTTCTACGCGATCGTCAACGCGCTTCCGACGCGGCGCGACCTGCCGTGGGCGGTCTTTTGGCTGGTGGTCGTCTGCGCGGGGATCGCGCTCGCGGGGCTCGTCGGCACGGATTGGGCGCAGGGCAAAATCGTTTCCGCATCGTTCATCTACGACCGCTTGCCGCGCGTGGTGCAAGGCATTCCGCGCTCCATTGCCGGCGGCTTGGCGCGCAATGGCGTGGCGGGGACACTTGCCCTGACTATTCCATTGCTCATGGCTCTCGCGCTTGTCCGCAAGAAGGCAGACTCACCGAGAGCAGAGGAGCAGGGGGGCAGAGGAGCGGAGGAAGATGCTCCCCTGCTCCCTCGCTCCCTGGCTCCCTTGCACTCTCTCATGATCATCGTCGTGCTTGTGCTTTCGCTGGGTACGCTCGCGCTCACCCAATCGCGCGGCGGGATTTTGGGCGCGCTCGTTGGCTTGGGCGCGGTCGCGGTCTGGCGCGAACGACGCATGGCGTGGCTGCTCGTCGCGGGCGCGGTGGCGCTGGTCGTCGCGATCGGGCTGGGCTATGGCAACGCGCTCGCCGAGTTCCTTTTGCAGATGGACGCGCGCAGCGGCACGCTGGCGAGTCGGCTGGAAGTGTGGCAGCGCGGCGTGATGATGGTCCAGGATTTTCCGTTCACCGGGATCGGCATCGGCACGTACAATTCCATCGCGCATTTGCTCTATCCGTTTTTCATCGCCGCGCCGGATGAAGTCGTGCCGCACGCGCATAACCAGTTCCTGGAGGTCGCGGTGGACCTGGGTATTCCCGGCTTGATCGCCTACGTCGCGCTGCTGACCGGGTTTGGCGTGGGCGCGGCGCGCGCCTATCGCGCGACGGAGGATCAGGGCGTGCGCGCGTTGGTGATCGGCTTGGGAAGTGGAATGTTGGCGCACCACGTTTTCGGTTTGACCGATGCGTTCATCCTGGGGACCAAGCCGGGAATCGTGATGTGGATTTTTCTGGCGTTCGTCGCAGCGGTCTACACGCGGCGAAACGAGTGGCGAGTGGCGGGTGACGAGTCCCACAGGGATGCTTCGCGATGACGGGACAAGTATTCTGGAAATCGAATTGGTTTCGGGTGACGGTTGGCACGCTCATCAGCATCGTCTTTTTGATTCTTGCGCTCAAAGACGTGCCGCTGAACGACGTCCAGCAGGCGTTCGCCCGCGTCAACTATGCGTGGGTGCTGCTGGCGATCCTCGCGTCCTTTACGCAATCGTGGCTCCGCACGGTGCGCTGGATCCAACTCTACTATCCGCAGCAACGCGGGCTGCGGCTGTTTCAGATGACCGGTATCGTCCTGGTCAGCCAGATGCTGAACATTGTCGTGCCGTGGCGCGTGGGCGAACTGGCGCGCATCTATCTCGCCGGCGAAATTGAAAAGCGCAGCAAGACCCAGACGCTGGCGACGCTCGGCGTCGAAAAATTCTTCGACACGCTGATGATGCTGGTCCTGCTGCTCATCCTGCCGCCCTTTATGACGCTGCCGACCTGGCTCGAAGGTCCGCGGGAAGGCATCATCGTTTTGACGGTGGCTCTGTTCGCGACCGCGTTCGTCCTGTTGCTCTCGGAAGAATGGCTGGTGCGATGGCTGGACAAGTTGCCGCTGCCGTGGGCCAAGCCATTCATCAGCCAAAACGTACGCCTCGCGCTCACCAGTCTCGACGTGCTCAAGCGCTGGGACCTGCATTTGCGCCTGCAAGCGCTTTCGATCGCGATCTCCTCGATCGGCGTGCTGATCAACTACCTGGTCTTTATGGCGCTGGGCTTGGCGCTGCCCCTCATCGCCGCGGTGCTGGTATTCGTGGTTTTGCAATTTGGCGGTCTCGTGCCGTCGTCGCCCGGCAAGGTCGGCGTGTTTCAGTTGTTGTGCATTCTCGCGCTCTCGCTCTTTGCGGTAGACAAGGGCGCGGGCTTGTCCTACGGCATCTTGCTGTACCTGGTCGCGTACGGCACGCCGGTCATTCTCGGCATCCTGTTCTTGTGGTGGGGCGGCGTCAACTTGCAGCGGATCGCCAACGAGCCGATAAACCAATGAGCCAGATTTCGATTGTGGTGCCGGCGTACAACGCGGAGCAAACGATCGGCGATTGTTTGGACGGTTTGCGCGCGCAAGCGGCGGCAGGGACTGAGATCATCGTCGTGGACGATGGCTCGCGCGATGCGACGTGTGGGCTCGCGCAGGCGCGCGGCGCGACCGTGCTGACGCAAGCGAATCGCGGCGCGGCGGCGGCGCGCAACCTGGGCGCGCAGACCGCGCGCGGCGACCTCGTCCTGTTCATTGACGCCGATTGCGTGCCGGCGGCGAACTGGATCGAGGCGATGTCCGCGCCGTTTGCCGATCCAGAGATCGTCGGCGCGTGCGGGATGAAGCGCACGCGACAGCGCGGGATCGTGCCGCGGTTCATCCAGATGGAATTCGACTATCGCTACGATAACGAGCGCCAGCGTCATGCCATTGACTTTATTGACAGCGGCACGGCGGCGTATCGCCGCGAGGTATTTTTGAGGTGCGGCGGCTTTGACACGCGCTTGGCGGACGCCGAAGACACGGACCTCTCTTATCGTTTGTCCGAAGCCGGCTATCGCATGGCGTTCGCGGACGGCGCGGTCGTTTATCACGCGCATCCCGAAGCGCTGATCGAATACCTGCGGCGCAAGTTCGTGTACGCCTATTGGCGCTCGCAGGTGTACGCCAGGCATCCGCGCAAAATCGCGTCCGATTCGCGCACGCCGCAGACGCAAAAGATCCAGGGCGTGCTGGCGGGCTTGCTGCTCGCAGCGTTGTTGGCGCTCCCGCTTTGGCGCGACGCCGCAGGGTGGGTGGGTTGGTTAGTTGGTGGGTTGGTTGGCTTGCTTGTTCTGACGACGCTGCCATTCGTCGCACGTTACCTAAGACGAGATTGGCGCGTTGCGCTCCTCGCGCCGTGGTTCATCGGGCTGGCGGCGTTCGCGGGCGGCGCGGGGATCGCGCTCGGACTGTTGAGACATGATGCAGCCATGCCGCCACCAAAATCTTTGGACGCGGACAAGCGCGGATGAACGCGGATTTTGTGTTTTGCGTTTCTGCCGCGCTCGTCTGTACTTTGGCAATGTCAGATTCGAGGGGCGCATGACGGCGTTAGAGAACGCCGTCCCCGCGTTGAATGTGACACTGCCAAAGTACTCGTCGGCGTTCTATCCGCGTGGTGACGTTGAGGCGAAGAGGGTGAGCGGTTAGATGAAAGAGCGCAGACTGTTTCTGATTCTGGTGGATTTGTTTCTCATCAACGCGGCGGTCGTGCTGGCGTTCGCGGTCTGGGCGGTGCGCGGCGAGCGAGACCTGCGCGCGCTCTTGACGGCGCAAGCGTACTGGTTCGTCCTCCTCTCGCTGTTGTGGCTGCTCTTTGAGTTTCTGACCGGCTTGTACGACCTGGGGATCGTGATCCGGCTCGACGCGACCGCGCGCGCGTTGATCCAGACCTTTGCGCTCGTCCTCGTCGCCTACCTCCTGATCTTTTTCTCGCTGCCGACGGAATTGCCGCGCGGCATCGTCGTCTATCACGGCGTCGCCACGGTGGTCTTGATCGCCGCGTGGCGCGGCGCGTACCTGCGACTCGCGCCGCGCGCGCCATTTCGCCGCCGCGCGCTGATCGTCGGCGCGGGGTATGCCGGGCAGACGATCGCGCGCACGGTCCAGACCCGGTTTCAGCCGCACTACGACCTCGTCGGTTTCGTGGACGACGATGCGTCGAAGCAAGGCGGCGTGATCGAGGGATTGGCGGTGCTGGGCGGGAGCGCGGATTTGGCGCGGCTGGCGCAACAGCATCGCGTCGCGGAGATCGTTCTGGCGGTCACGCGCGATCTCTCGGACGATTCGTTCCGCGCGCTGCTCGACGCGCAGGAATTGGGCATCGAGATCATGCCGATGCCGGTGCTGTACGAGCAGATCACCGGGCGCGTGCCGGTCGAACACATCGGCGAGAGTTGGTACGTGGCGCTGCCGCTCAGCCACGCGGCGACTGATGGCTTGGCGGCGGCGGTCAAGCGCGGGTTCGATCTTGTCGTTGCGCTCCTCGGCGTGGCAATCTCGCTGCTGCTGCTGCCGTTCGTCGCGCTCGCGATCCGGCTCGATTCGCCGGGCGCGGTGTTCTACACCCAGACGCGCGTCGGGCAGGGCGGGCGCATCTTTCGCGTGCGCAAGTTGCGGACGATGGTCGCGGACGCCGAGCGCGCCGGGGCAGCGGTGTGGGCGAGCAAGAACGATCCGCGCGTGACGCGCGTCGGCAAGGTCCTGCGCAAGTTGCACGCGGACGAGTTTCCGCAATTCTGGAATGTGCTGCGCGGCGAAATGAGCATCGTGGGTCCGCGCCCGGAGCGTCCGGAATTTGTGGCGCAATTGGAAAAGCAGATTCCGTTCTATCGCTTGCGGCACGCGGTCAAGCCGGGGATGGCGGGCTGGGCGCTGGTGCACGCGGGGTACGTGGACAGTCTGGAGGATGCGCGCGCGCGCGTCGAGTACGATCTGTACTACATCAAGCACCAATCCATCTGGCTCGACCTGTGGATTCTGTTTCGGACGGCGGGGCAGGTGGTGGGATTGAGAGGGCAGTAAGCCAATTTTCGATTTCAGATT
>DHFK01000231.1:15489-15964 GCA_002400365.1 Anaerolineales bacterium UBA4826
TGCGTCGGCAGTTTTTGTTTTGCGCGGCAATTTGAAACCGATGCCTGAGTTGGAAGTATAGTTTCCAACGCGCGGGTACTCTCAGGATAGAAGACTATTCTGGGGGGTGCCCGATGGCGCGATTGTTCGCGGGAGAAAAGGATTGCAGGTCGGACGATGTCTTGCGCGCGCTGCAATCTCACGACTTGGGACTGCGCGAGAGTGAACTAGCAGAACTCTTGGCATGGGATCGGCGGACGGTCAACAACTATTTGCGCGATCTGCAAGCGCAGGAACAGGTTCACAAAGAAGGTCGGCTGTGGTTTGCGGACGAGTAACGCTTGGAAAAACCGATCGCGCTAATTTTCCAACTGCGGAGTAGAATAAGAGTAGAGGAGCAATAATGCCCAAAGTAGATCAAGCCACATACGAAGATCGGAAGATGCGCGTGTTTCTGACTTTACGCCGCTATCCCAACGGGCTGACCGAAGCCGAT
>DHFK01000016.1 GCA_002400365.1 Anaerolineales bacterium UBA4826
ACCAGAATGACCCTTATTATGGCGGGGGCTACTACGCCCAAATGCTGCAAAACGTATATCCCAGGATCAAAGCATCGGATTCCCAAGTGCAAGTTCTGGTAGGCGGCTTGTTGTTAGATTGTGATCCTATCAATCCCCCCCAAGGGAAGGATTGTATGCCTGCAAGGTTCCTCGAGGGAATACTGCGTAACAACGGAGGTCCTTTCTTCGATGGAGTGAGTTTCCACGCGTACGACTATTATTACGGCGCGTTGGGCAAGTACGGAAACGACAATTGGCGCAGCGCCTGGAATACCAGCGGCCCGGTCTTTGTTCCCAAAGCACGCTATCTTCGCAGTCTGTTGACTCAGTACGGACAATCGGAGAAATACCTGATGAATACGGAGACGGCAATTCTATGTGGGGACAGTGGAGAAGAACCGCTTTGCCAGACCGAGGATTTTGCAAAAACCAAAGCCCACTATGTGGCGCAATCTTACGCCACGGCAGTGACCACGGATTTGCGCGCGAATGTGTGGTTTAGTCTGTTCGGTTGGCGCGCCTCTGGCTTGCTGAATTCCAGCAACCCCGTGGCGTCGCCGGCTTTTGACGCCTATCGCTTTGTCGCTACGGAACTGCGTCTAGCGCGCTTTTTGCGCGAGGTCCAGGACTACGCCGGCGTGAGAGTCTACGAGTTTGAAAGAGACAGCCGGCGCGTGTGGGTCCTTTGGTCACTGGACGGAGCAGAGCACTCTATTCGCTTACCCGCGCTACCCCGAGGGGCTTTCGATGTTTATGGAAAGGCGATCAAGATTGATAATCCGATGCGGGTGACATTGGCACCTTTGTATGTAGAATGGGAAACCGGCGGGCTACTGACTATGCGCCTCTCGCCGTCGTCGGCCTTTGTTTGTGGTATGAAAAGGTGACCTGGCAGAAATTGGCTGACGCGGCAACATTCCTGAGTCGTTTGGGCGGGAAGACCAAGTGATCTCTGTCGTGATACCCGCTTACAATGCCATGGCGACCTTGCCGCTCTGTTTGACCGCTTTGCAGAAGCAGACCTACCGAGCGCATGAGATTATCGTAGTGGACGATGGTTCCACGGATCAAACGGCGGAGGTGGCGCAGCGTTTCGGCGTCCATGTGCTGCGACAGGAACACCAGGGTCCAGCCACGGCGCGGAATCTGGGAGTGCAACATGCCCAGGGCGACATCGTCCTTTTCACAGACGCGGATTGTGAACCGGAGCCGGACTGGATAGATCAAATGGTGCGCCCCTTGGCTGATCCAGAGATCCAGGGGGTGAAGGGAAGTTACCGGACGCGTCAACTTCAAGTGGTCGCCCGATTGGCGCAATGCGAGTTTGAGGAACGTTACCAACGTCTGGAGCGCTGTGTGACGATTGATTTCGTAGATTCTCACGCGGCAGCGTTTCGCGTGGCGACCTTACGTGAGGTTGGCGGGTATGATCCGGCTTTTCCACAGGCGAACAACGAGGACGTTGATCTATCGTACCGTTTGGCAAGCGCGGGACACAAACTGATCTTCAATCGCAAGGCAGCGGTATCGCATCAGCATCCGGCAACGGGGTGGGACTATATCCGGCTGAAGGTCAAGCGCGGCTATTGGCGCATGGTGGTCTATCGCCTGCATCCGGACAGGGCACTCCGCGATTCGTACACTCCGCAATTGCTCAAAGTCCAGGTTATCTTAGTGTACCTGGGACTGGCGTTGGCGCTTGGCGCGTTTATCTCCAACTCTCTCCTGTGGGGGGCGCTCGCGTGTCTGGGTGGTTTGGTTCTCAGTTCGATTCCTTTTGCGCGGTTGGTGGCGCGCCAAGACCCGGTCATCGTCGTCTGGGCGCCGGCGTTTGTCGTGGGACGCGCCTTGGCATTCGCGGTTGGCGTCGCAGGCGGGCTGATTGGTATGTTCGTGTTTCATTCTGCCCTGCGCGCCGGCGCAAAGAGGGCAACGCGCAAGGTCCAACCAAAGAGCGTTGGAGGATAGCGTTTGGAACTGCCGATGCCGGATGAGCCGGGCGTGAAAGAGCGCGCGCGCTTGAAATGGCTGGGGATATTCTTGGTGTTAGCGCTTTTGCGCGGCGCACTGTACGCGATCGTCGTGCCGCCGTGGCAACATCCCGATGAGCCAACCCACTTTGAGCATGTGCGGATCATCGCAGAGACCGGCACTCTGCCGGCGCCCGATTTTGTCTCGTTACCGATGCGCCGCGAGATTGCCGCTTCGATGTTGCGCCATGCTTTTTGGAGAGGTATTCCACAGCCATCGTTGGATGACAAATCCCTTTCGGCGGTGGGTATCTCCCCGCTTGGAATCTATACTCTGACTCAGCCCCAACTGTACTATGTACTTGCCGCCGTGTGGCTGCGTCCCTGGCTAGGACGATCAGTGGAGTTTCAGCTCTACGTCGTGCGCGCACTCTCCGTGTTGCTGAACCTGGTCGTTGTCGCGAGCGCGTTCTTCACGACGCGGCTTCTCTTTCCCAAACGCACCGCGCTGTACATTGCTGTGCTGGGCTTGGTGGTCTTTCAGCCAACCTCTACCGACATCATGTCTTCTGTGAACAACGATGCGTTGGTGAATGCCTTTGCCGGCGGGTTCTTCTGGGTAACTGCCTGGATGTTCAGGCAAGGCGTGCGCGGGTGCGCCACGCTCCTTGCGATCTTGTTCTTGTTGGGCGCGCTGTTGAGCAAAGCCACAGCCGTAGCGGTTGTCGCCGCAATTCCTTTCGGTATCATCTTTTATCCGTGGCGGGGCAAGGTTAGCGTCGCCAGTCTAGTTGGAGTCATTGTCGTAGGAATCGTCCTGGTCGTCGGCGTGGGGATTGTATTGAGTCGAGCGAGTGATCCTCTCTGGAAAGACTGGATCGCCTTGATTGGTCAGTACTTTCGCATGGATGTGGTCGGAACCTGGAAGGCGCTGACTGCGCCAGGGCAATTTGAAAAGTACTCCACCACGGCGGTCACTGTGTTTCAGAGTTTCTGGGCGGTTTTCGGTTGGCGACATGTTCTGCTTTCGCCAGAATGGTATTGGCTGGCTGGCGTAGCGACGGTGGCTGCCGTGATTGGCTTGCTGTGGCGCGGCGCGCGTTGGTTGCGCGAGCGCAGTCGGAGCAAGGACGATGAACGACACGTCGCTTACCTGCTCTTTGCGACGAGTGCCGTGTTCTTGGCGTGCAGCGTGGCGCTTGTGCGTAGCCAGGCAGTTCAGGGCATGTCACCCTACTATTCGCATGGTCGCTACATTCTTGTGGCGCTCGTACCGTTCGCCATCTTGTTTACTTTGGGCATACGGCAGTGGCTTGCGGCATTGCTGCCGCAGTGGTGGCTGGCGCTGTATTTGATCGCACTCGTTGGTTTTGACGCGCTAGGTTTTTGGGGTTATCTGGTTCCATTTTACTACCGATAAGAGTGAGGAGAAGAAAGCATGTTGGTTCGTTTTTCGCGATTGGTGTTGCCGATCGCGTGTGTGGTGGTAGTGCTGCTCGTTCAAGCCGGATCGGCGTTTCTGGTTCCACAGGCTGCTGGGGGAATGGCTAGAAGCGCATCTGCTGCCCTGGCGGCGGATATCTCCATGTCTCCGTCTGTGTCTCCGGCAGTCAAGGCTGACGTATATCCCAACGGGGTCTTCTTGCCGGTCGCGATGAAAGCCTCCCCGTCTCCCTACAATCTCTTCCTGCCGGCGGTCTTTAACCGGTTTCCGATGCAGACGATTTTCGGCGCAGGACTGAGTTTGATCAAGGCTAGTTATGGTTTTGACCGAATGGCGCAGGCCGGCATCTCCTGGGCTCGAACGGACTCGGTCGTCTCCTGGGCAGCGGTGGAGCCGATAGAAGGCCTGCGCGATTGGAGTGCGTTGTCGGACCTGGCGCAAGGATGGCAGATCGCGTCTGACCGCGGGATCACACCGATCGCCGTCGTCCGCGTTACGCCATCATGGGCACAGCAAGTTCCCGGTTATTTCTGCGGCCCCATCCGGCAGGACAAGTTGAGCCAATTCGCCAGTTTTATGAACGAATTGGTCGCGCGGTATAGTGTTTCCCCGTACAACGTCAAGTACTGGGAAATCTGGAACGAGC
>DHFK01000216.1 GCA_002400365.1 Anaerolineales bacterium UBA4826
TCAATTTCCAATTGGCTTTTTCAAGTACCTTCCGCACCGCGAAAATCGGCGCCCAGAAGATGCGCTTGGGGTCTGTGCCGGCTTGCGCGTACGCCACGACGCGCGCCAGCGGCTTTAATCCATCGCGCGCGGCGATCTCTTCGCCGACCAGGACGACTGCCGCCGCGCCGTCGCTGAGCGGCGGCGCGTTGCCGGCGGTCACCGTGCCGCCTTCTTCGAACGCCGGTTTCAATTTCGCCAACGCTTCCAGCGAAGTGTCCGCGCGCGGAGTTTCGTCGGTGTCAAATGGCACGGGAACTTTTTTCGATGAAATCGAAACCGGCGCAATTTCGTTCTTGAATTTGCCGTTCTGAATCGCGGACAGCGCTTTTTGATGGCTCTTGAGCGCGAACTCGTCTTGCAGCGCGCGCGTGATGCCGCATTCGCGTCCGATGAATTCCGCCGCGCGACCCATGTGCCAATTCTCGAACGCGCACCACAAGCCGTCGTGAACGACCGCGTCGATCATTTCGCTGTTGCCCATCCGATAACCAAAACGCGCGTTCGTCAGCAGGTACGGCGCGCGGTTCATGTTCTCCATGCCGGCAGCCACCAGCGCATCGGCATCGCCGGCGCGGATCATCGCGCTCGCCAGCATCGCGGCTTTCAAACTCGAGCCGCACACCTTGCCGATTTGCGTCGCGCTAATCGTGTCCTTCAAGCCGGCTTGAAGCGCGACCTGACGCGCGGGCGCCTGCCCCAACCCCGCGCCAACGACGTTGCCGACGATCACCTCTTCGATTTTTTCGGGAGCGATCCCTGAGCGCCGGACTGCTTCGCGCACGGCGACCGCGCCCAGTTGCGGCGCGGGGATACTCGCCAACGTTCCCTGGAATTTGCCAATCGGCGTCCTTGCGCCGCCGACGATCAAGACCTCACGGCGATGTGTGGGCATCTCCACCTCTAGGCATTTAGTTTGATAGTCGCATAGTCTTCTTGTCGCATAGTCCATTGGTCGTATGGTCGAATGACTACGTGACCACGTGACTATCCGACTATATGACTATTCCCATTTTACCAAAAAAATCCGCGTTTGGCGAATGTTATCGCGCGAGCAAGTTGTTGTCGCCAGAACAACAACGAACCCAGCAAACGCATTGCCGCGCCCAACATCAGCATCGCGTGGATGCCAAAGACCGCAGTCAAGGAAGTCGAAAGCAGGGGACTGACGAACGCGGCAATGTTGATCAGCGTGTTGTACGCGGCGATGTAACTGGGACGGTTTTGCTCAGGACTCACTTCGAGCAAGCGATTGAAGAACGCGAGCGCAAAGCCAGAACTTGCCACGCCGCCGAGGAACGAAACCGGCAGAATCCACTCGACGCTCGGCGAGAGCGCGGTCGCCAATGGGTACGCCGCCAAACCCAGGGTCGCGAGAAGAATCGCGGCTTGATTGCCGCGCCGCGCCGCCAGCCGACCCCATAGCGGATAAAAGACGATGGTCGTCGCGCTGCCGACCATGTTGATCAATCCGACCCAGCCGTCCGTGGCATTCAAAACGCGCACCCAGTAAATCGAATAGAGGGGCACGGGAAAGAACATTCCCCAGTGAAAGATGAACGAGGAAAGCGTAAAGCGCGAGTACGCGCGGCTGCCGCGCAGCATACCGATAAACTCGCGCACGCCGCGCGGCGATTCACCCGCGCGCGCGGATTGCGCGGACGATTCGCCGGGCAATCGAATCCGCGTGAGATAGTACGCGCTGACCATCGAAGCGGCGAACGCGAGCGCGAAGAGAATTTGATAGTTGATTGGGAAAAGAATATAGTCGAGGAACGCGCCGCCGATCAGCGCCGCCGCGGTGCTCGTGACGCCGATCCACACATTGCGAATGCTGACCACATGCGCGCGATTTTCTGGCGCTACCGCGCGCCCGAACATGGTCGTGAACGCAATGTTAGCGACCGCGCCGGGAATCGTCAACAGCGCGACCAGAACGACGAGCGCGTCTGCTTGACGCGTCGCCAGGAAAAACGGAATCAGCGCGATGCCCAGATAGCCCAACCGATTCAGGACGCCAGAGAACACCAGTACCGACAACGGCTTTTGCTCGCGCTCGACGAGGCGACCGCCGGGCAGGGAGACAAAAATCGTGATGAGCGCGGGCACTGCCGAGAGCAACCCGACGTGTGTATCGCTGCCGCCCAAGCGAATCGTAAAGACGGCGAGGAACGACGCCGCGATACCGGAGAGCACGCCGAACCACGCAATGTCGGCGTAGAGGTTCCACGCGTTCTGCGCTTTCAGCGTCGCGCGCGGCTTGAAGATATTCAACACGCGATTTTTGACCGGCAAGCCCATCGTGGTCTCAATGGGTAGGGGCGGGTAACCCCGCCCCTACCGTGCGTCTATTTCCTTGTGCGCCGTCGCGTTGTCGTGGACTTTGGTCGGCGGCTTGGCTCCGCCGGCGCGTTGAACGCCCTCAGCAATCCAGCGTACGTTTGCGGCAGGAGTTCAGGAATCATCCGCGTTTCCGCAAAGACCGGCATGAAATTCGTGTCGCCGCCCCAGCGCGGGACGATGTGGAGATGCACGTGGTCGTCCACGCCCGCGCCCGCGGCGCGGCCCAGGTTCGCGCCAATGTTGAATCCCTGCGGCTTCATCAAGCGCCGCAGCGCGCGGATGCCCTTGCCGACGAGCAACATCATCTCCTGCAGCGTCTCGCCGTCGAGCGAATCCAACTCGCCGGTGTGCTGGTACGGCGCAACCATCATGTGCCCGTTGGCGTACGGATAGAGGTTCAGCATCAGGAACGCACGCGCACCGCGCAGCAAGACCAGATTCTTACGATCGCTTTGCCGATTCGCGCGAATCTTGTCGCAAAAGATACACCCTTTCGTTTCTGCGCCCTTCGGCGCTTTCAAGTACGCCATCCGCCAGGGGGTCCACAAACGTTTCATCGTCGTTGTCTCGTAAATGCGTGATACGTGATGCGTGATACGTGAATGGTTACGTATCACGCATCACGTTTTATTTCCGCACCCCGCGCTCGTACACCTCCGCATTCACGCAAGTCGGCAGGCGGTCGCCGCGCAAGCCGGCGATGAGATTCGCCGCCGCCATCTGCGCCATCTGCGCGCGCGTTGCCACCGAGGCGCTCGCGATGTGCGGGACGATCAGGCAATTCGGCAGTGTAAGCAGCGGGCTGTCCATCGGAATTGGCTCCGGCTCGGTCACGTCGAGCGCCGCGCCGCCAATTTTGCCCTGACGGAGCGCGTCGTACAGATCATTCGGATCAACAATCGGACCGCGCGCGGTGTTGACGAGAATCGCCGTGCGCTTCATTTTGGCGAACGCGTGCGCGTTCATCATGTGCCGCGTCGTCGCGTTCAGGTCGGTGTGTATCGTGACGAAATCCGATTCACGCAGGAGCGTGTCCATATCGGCGTACGCCACGCCCATCGTCTTTTCCAAATCCGCGCGACGATTGACGTCATAGTACAACACGCGCATCCCAAATCCCGCTGCGCGCTTTGCCATGCCCTGCCCGATGCGCCCGAAACCGATGATGCCGAGCGTCGCGCCGTGAATATCCTGGCCGGTGAGGAGTTTGGGGCCCCAGGTTTTCCACTTGCCGGCGCGCACGTAATCAATGGACTCTTGAATGCGCCGCGCAGCAGCCATCATCAGCGTGAACGCGAGATCAGCCGTCGTATCGGTCAGCACGCCGGGCGTGTTGCCGACCGGAATTCCGCGCGCGGTCGCCGCGGGGACATCAATGTTATCGTAACCGACCGCGTAATTCGAGATGACCTTGAGCCGCGGATTCGAGTCCATGAGCGCGGCGTCCATCTTATCGGTCAGCAGCGAAATCACTCCATCCACTGCGCGCACTTGTTTCAGCAGCACCTCGTGCGGCGGCGGAAGTTCATCCTCCCAGACTTGCATCTCCGTCAAATCGCGGAGCATTGCCAGCCCCTCTTCGGGAATGAGGCGCGCCACAAACACCTTTGGCTTGGACACTTGATCCTCCAGGAATGTTTTGCGGAACACGAAACACGCAACACGGCGGCATGGAGTGCGTGTTGCGTATTCCGTTCGCAAGTGTATCACCGAAGGCATGATGCGTCAAACTGTCCGCATAATGTCCCCACCAGCAGCCTTGAGATGTAACACGACCGATGTTATAATACCAGTGGAAAAGAACGCATGTCCAACAATGAAATCACTCTTGATGCGCTCGCGCGCGACTTGCGCGTCTTGGGGCGGCGCGTCATATACTACGAACGCGTCGGCTCGACGAACGACGTTGCCAAGCAACTCGCGGACGCGGGCGAGCCAGAAGGCACGCTGGTCGTCGCCGACGAGCAGACCGCCGGGCGCGGGCGTTTCGGACGAGCGTGGCTCGCGCCCCCGCGCGCTTCGATTCTGATGTCGCTGGTGTTGCGGCCCAACCTGTCCCCCCTGCAGTCGCCGCGCGTGACGATGGCAGTCGCGCTCGGCGCGTGCGATGCGATTCACGCGGCAACGGGGCTGGACCCGCGGATCAAATGGCCCAACGATATCCTAATCAATCGCATCAAGTGCGCGGGAATTCTGGCAGAGGCAGGCATAGTCGGAGATGAATTGGAGTACGTGGTTATCGGGCTGGGCGTCAACGTGAACTTTGCGGCGGCATCGGTCAAGGATTTTCCGCAAGACGCAACGACGATCGCCGATGAATTAGGCAAGCCGTTTCCGCGCGTGCGGCTCGTCCAAGCCATCTTGCGATCAATCGAGCAATACTACCTGCGCCTGTGCGCCGGAGAGAACCTGCGCGCCGAATTTGCGCGTCGTTTAGAAACGCTCAAGCAATGCGTGCGCGCGCAAACACCGTGGGGAATCGAAGAGGGAATCGCGGAGGACGTGGACGACAACGGCGCGCTGTTGTTGCGCCGCGCCGATGGCTCCCTCGCGCGATTGATTGCGGGCGAAGTCACGCTGACAAAAACGCAAGGAGGATTGAATGACTAGTCTCACTTGGCGGCACTGGTTCTTTGTTTCGCTGCTGGTGCTCTTCAACGTCATCATCTTTGGGTGCATTGTCCTCATGATCGCAGGCAAGATGGTCATATAGTCGCACAGTCTAGTAGTCAACTAGTCCCGTAGCCGATGGTCTCTGACTATTTGAAGACTAGTTTTTGTTGGGAAAGGGTGAGAAAGGCGGATTCGTAATCTGCCCCCAAGCGTGCGGGATTACGAATCCCGCATTCTCACAGGGGGTTTTCCAACAAGAACTAGACTACACGACAACGCGACTATTCGACTATGGGATCAGGACTAGCAGCCCTTCGCGTACCTTGTCGAGCGCGGCGCGGTCAAAGTAGAACGGCGTGTACTGGACATCGCGCCACAGCAGCACATTGTCACTGTAATGCTTGTTCAGCGGCTGACCGGATTGCCCGGTCGTGTTGACGATAACGGAGTTCGAGAGATTCGCCAGGTCAATGATCTGCCGCTGCGAGGTGATGCTCGCGGCGGCATACGATTGGTCCGCGTTGAACGAAGTCGCAAAGACCGTCATCACGCCACCGGGCACGCCAAGCGGTCCTGCGTTGAACAACAGATTGAGCGGCTTGACGCTGCCAAGTTGGTGCGCGAAGGTCGCCGTGTGCAAGCGTCCCCAGCGCCATTCCCCGGGCGCGTCCCCATACTGACTGCCCAGCCAATCCACCGCCTCGGCGAAACTCTTCTTCACCATTGCGTCGCGGCCCGTACTCCCCCACCATTCACTGCCCGGCTGATCGAGCAGCGCCGACACCGCGCGGCGGCTATAGTTGTTTCCCATCGCGCCCACGTAGGCGGCGAATAGTTTGTCGTCGTTCATTCGGCTCGCAAAAAGATTGCGCGCCAGACGCTGATACGTTACCTCGAGAATCGTCCCGCCGACATTGTCTGTGGTCAGGCGTCCGTCCCAGGCTTTCACCTGATCCATCGCACGCTGCTGCAAGAATCCTTCCGGCTTGAGCGCGACGATGTGCTTTTGGAACTGCGCCAGCGGAATCGAATACACATCACCCTGCATCGCTTTCATGTCTTCCATCGAAAGCCGGTCTTTGGCGTTCAACAGATCGGTGATGCGCATCGCGCGATACGGCGCAGCCCATTCGGTCCCAAGAAAGTACTTGTACGTCGGCGGCACGACGGCGTTGTTTGGCGCGGTGATGAAATGTGTCGGCGGATTGTAAACGAACGGCATCTCTTCGAATGGGATATAGCCCAGCCATTCGTACTCCCCTGTCCCCGGCACCGGCACCGTGCCATCGCCTTGCGCGCGGATCGGCACGTGCGCAGTCATCATGTAGCCGATGTTCCCGTCCACATCGGCATACATCATGTTTTGCGAGATAATGTCCCACGACTTGAGCGCGTTCCGAAAATCGTCCCAGTTCTTGGCGCGGTCGAGTTGCAGAACGGCGGAGATCATGTGGCTGCGCTCGCGTAGCGCCGTCCACTGCAGCGCCAGCGGCTGGGTCACACCGCTGCCAAGCACTGGCGTCATGATCGGACCGTGCCGCGTGATTTGGACCTTCAGCGTCTCAGAGACGACATCTTTCACCTTGATCGGCTCATCCACAATCTGCATGTTTTCCCATTGACCGTTGAACTTGTACTGATTGGGATTCTGCGGATTGATCTCTTCGACGAACAAATCTTGAACATCGGGATAGCAGTTGGTCGGCGACCACGCGATACGATCGTTGTGCCCTTCGATGACGCCTGGCGCGCCGGGGAACGTCACGCCCGCGACATCATACGGACAGGCGTCACTCTTGGGCGTGCAGTGCAGACCAACCTCATACCAAACTGAGGGCATTCCGATATCGAGGTGCTGATCGTTCGCGAGGATGGGTTTGCCGGTTGTCGTTTTCGTCCCGTCCACCACCCATTCATTCGATCCAATGTCCGTCCCGCCAAAGCCGAGCGACGCTTCGATCGCCGCGAGTTCCTGGAAATCGGCAGCGCCGATCGAAACGTCTGTCGTTAGCCATTCGTCATTTGTCATTGCCGATTTGTATTCCTTCGCTTCCGGCGGAATGATAAAGGGACCTGCGGCGGGATAAGGCGGTAGCAATTCCTTCGCCTTTGCCGCGCCAACTTTTTCGATCAGCCGCTGGCGGAATAGCTCGACCTCGTAGTTGTTGGCGAGTTGCATCGCCATCACCTCGGCGAAGGCGAGCGTGTCTACCGGCTGCCAGGGCGCGGGCTTGACGCCCAGGAGCGTGTATTCCAGCGGCAGGTTGTCTTGGTGCGCGGCAATAAACGCGTTAACGCCGCGCGCGTACGCCTCCAGCGGGCGGAGTTCCTCNNCGTGCCGTGACCGACGCGGCGATTAAAGTCCATTTGCCACAGGCGATCCTGCGCCTGCACGTACCCCTGGGCGAAAAGCAAATCATCCGCGTTATCGGCGTAGATGTGCGGTACGCCCATCGGATCGCGGACGATCTCAACTTTCGATTTCAAACCGGCGACGCGCAGCGTGCCATCAATTTGCGGGAAACTCTTGGTGATGAACCAATACCCTCCCGCGCAGCCGACGACCAGAACGACAACCATCACGACGAGAATGATCAGAAGAATTCGCTTGAGCGATTTCATTTCCCCCTCCTTTGGGGCAGTGGCATCTGAAAAAAATTTTCGATTTTCGATCGCCAATTTTCAATTGCGGATTGGGGCAAATCGAAAATCAGAAATCGAAAATCGAAAATTGGAGGTGCCGCATAGGGGATTCGAACCCCTGGTCTCCGCCTTGAGAGGGCGGCGTCCTGGTCCACTAGACGAATGCGGCGCGTGGAATTGACTGCGGCTATTGTATGCGTAATGCCAGGTAGTGTCAAATGTTCCAATGTCTTGGTTGCGGCTATGCGCCATTATGGGTATAATAACGTGGAAGCAGGTTTCTCAAGTTTAACTCGGAGCGACAGTTTGGAAAAATTCATCATCGAAGGCGGCGCGCCGCTGCGCGGCATAGTCACGCCGAGCGGCAACAAGAACGCCGCGCTGCCGATTCTGTGCGCGTCACTCTTGACGGACGAGCCCGTCACGATCCGTAACGTGCCGCGCATCCGCGACGTAGAAGACCTTCTCGCGCTGCTCGCCGGCTTGGGCGTCGAAATCCGCGAACTGGACGCGCACGCTCTCACGCTGCACGCGCGCAACATCCGCGCGACGAAACTCGACCGGGAGATTTGCGCGCAGATTCGCGCGTCCATCTTGCTCGCGGGTCCCATGCTCGCGCGGCGCGGCGCGGTGAGTCTGCCGCCGCCGGGCGGCGACGTGATCGGGCGGCGGCGCGTGGACACGCACTTGCACGCGCTCCGCGCGTTGGGCGCGGACATTCGCGTGAACGACGGCTTTGAGATGAACGCGGACGGATTGCGCGGCGCGCCCATCTTTCTCGACGAGGCGAGCGTCACCGCGACCGAGAACGCGCTCATGGCGGCGACGCTGGCTAAAGGCACGACTATCATCCGCAACGCCGCATGCGAGCCGCACGCGCAAGACCTCGCGCATTTTTTGAATCAGATGGGCGCGCGCATCGGCGGCATCGGTTCCAACACGCTGACGATCGAGGGCGTCGAAAAACTACACGGCGCGCAAGTCGAACTCAGCCCCGATTATCTCGAAGTCGGCAGTTTCATCGGCTTGGCGGCGGCGACGCGCGGCGAGTTGCTCATCCAGAATGCCGCGCCCGAACAACTGCCGATGGTTTTTCTCATGTTCGAACGGTTGGGCGTCCAGTGCGAGGTGCGCGGTCCCAAAACTCCGCGTGCCCCAGCCGGGCAAGCTGTGTTCGTGCCGGCGGGGCAAACGCTCAAGATCCAAAGCGACCTCCGCAACGCGATCCCCAAAATTGACGACGGCATTTGGCCCCAGTTCCCCACCGATTTGATGAGCATCATGCTGACCGTGGCGACGCAGTGCGAGGGGACCATCCTGATTCACGAAAAGATGTTCGAGACGCGCATGTTCTTCGCCGACAAATTGATCGGCATGGGCGCGCGCATCGTCTTGTGCGATCCGCATCGCGCGGTCGTCGTCGGCCCGAGCGAACTGCACGGCGATCACCTNNAGTACCATCGGCAATATCGGGCAGATTGACCGCGGCTATGAGCGGATCGAGGAAAAGTTGCAGAAACTTGGCGCCAAGATTGAAAGGGTGAAGGATTGAGAGGTGAGCGATGACTCGACAACTCGACCTTGCTTTGAAATCCAAATCGTTTCTGGACTGGCTGAGCGCGTGGTACGCCAATCTCCAGCCCATGCGCCTGGCTGACGCGATCACCGATCCGGCGCGCGCCGCGCTCTTGACGATTGATATGCTGAACGGTTTTTGTTATGAGGGGGTTCTCGCCAGCCCGCGTGCGGCGGCGTGCGTGCAGCCGATTGCGGACCTGTTTCGGCGCGCGTACGCGCGCGGCGTCCGCAATTTCGTTTCGATCCAGGAAGGGCACAGCGAGCGCGCCGAAGAGTTCAAAGCGTACGGCGCGCACTGCGTGCGCGGCACGCGCGAAGCCGAACAGGTGCCCGAACTCGCGGCGCTGCCGTTCGCGCACAACATCGAAGTCGTGCGCAAGAACTCGCTGCACACGATCGTGGACACGACGATGGAGCTGTGGCTGGAGAACCACGCGCTGGTGGACACGTTCATCGTCACCGGCGTCTGCACCGATCTGTGCACGTATGATCTTGCGCTCGATTTGAAACTGCGCGGGAACGCGCGCGACATTCCGCGCCGCGTGATCGTGCCGGCGGACTGCGTCAGCACGTACGACCTGCCGGTTGATGTGGCGCAAAAGATCGGCGCGCTGCCGCACGACGGCGATTTGGCGCACACGTACTTTCTTTACATGATGGCGCTGAACCGGATTCAAGTCGCGAGTCGGATCGAATGACCGGCGGGGACGAAGGGAGCAAGCGGGGCACAATGGCAATTGCAGAGGCGATCCTCCGCGGCGACACCGCCGACATTTACTTTGCGCGCACGCAGATCATTCTGGCGAAAGAGGGCATTGATCCGAGCGTCGTGATGGAAATTTTCCCTGGGCGCGCGGGCATCTTGTGCGGCATCCATCAGGCGGTCGAACTCTTGCGCGCGGTGGCGCCCGATGCCAGCGTGGACGCGCTCGACGAAGGCGCGGCGATGAGCGCGAAGGAAATCGCGCTCCGCATCCGCGCGCGCTATTCCACATTTGGCTTGTACGAAACCGCGCTGCTCGGAATGCTCGCGCAGCCATCGGGCTGGGCGACGGCGGCGCGCGCGCTCGTGGACGCTGCCGCGCCGGTGCCCGTGATCTCGTTCGGCGCGCGGCACGTCCATCCCGACGTCGCCGCGCGTTTGGAGTACGCGGCGATTGTCGGCGGCTGCGTGACGGGCGCGACGCCAGCGGGCGCGCGGCTCGCGGGCAAACAGCCCGCCGGCACGATCCCCCACGCGCTGGTCTTGATCTTTGGCGATACAGTGAAAGCGGCTCAAGCGTTCGACCAATGGATGCCGCGCGAGATCAATCGCATCGCGCTGGTGGATACGTTTCACGACGAAGCCGAGGAGGCGATTCGCGTCGCGCAGGCGCTCGGCGATCGGTTGTGGGGAATTCGTCTTGACACGCCGGGCGAGCGCGGGCGCGTGACGCCCGACCTGGTCAAAGAGGTGCGCGCGCGTTTGGATCAAGCGGGCTTTCCCAAGGTTAAGATCGTCGTGAGCGGCGGCGTGGACCTCGAACGCATCCAGTTGTTCCGCGCGCAGGGCGCGCCGGTAGATGCGTACGGCGTCGGCAGCGCGATCAGCGCCGCGCCGCCGATTGATTTTACCGGCGACATTAAAGAAATCGAGGGCAAGCCGATTGCCAAGCGCGGGCGGATTCCGGGGATTACGCACAACCCGCGATTGAAGCGGATCGAATTGAGATAAAAAACCTTCCAGGTCTTGAGACCTGGAAGGTTTCTTACTGCGGTGGTTTCGGCGGCTTTAATCCGCTGGGCAACTGCGGAACGCGGAAAATCGTCTTCAGCAGATTGTCAAAGAACTCGGTAACGTACTCTTGCTTGAATCCCGCCAGCGCGGCGATGACGTAGAGGAAAACCGGACCCAGCCGAATATCGCCGGGCAGCGTGAGATTGCCGGCGAGGATGCCGGCTTGCGAAGTCAGAAACAAGACCGCGCCGACGAGCAAGCCCTTGAACGGGCGCGCGAAATAATCCATGGTGAACGCCGGGTCGTACTCGCGGAATTGGAAGAACCAGGGCAGATTGTAAACCGCGCCCAGCACGCCGCCGATGATCCCCCATCCCATCGCGCGGATCAGCACGCTGAGTTCCGTCGCCACCGGCAAGCCGAACAGCGTCAGGTTGACGACGTACGTCAGCGCAATGATCGCCCCGCCCCCGAAGAACGCCAGCCCTTCCCAGAGCCACACCAGAATGACACTCGGACTGCTCAGCGCAGCCATGCTCCTTTCGCTGCGTTTCAATTTGGCGTCCGCCGCTTGAATGAAGAACTCGGCGGACGCGTAATCACGGCTTTCGTACGCCTGCCGCGCTTGCAGCAACAATTCGAAACAATAGTTGGTCGCGGTCGCGCTGTCGCGCAACTGCGTCTTGACATCTTCGTACAGCCGCTCGATCTGGAACGAAAGAGTCAAAAAGCGCGGATCTTCCGGCAAAGTCGCCGGTTGCGCCGGCGGCGCGAGTTCGGGCAAAGGTATCTCCGCCGCGCGCTGTTCTGAAAAGATCGCGGGCGGCGCGGGTTCGGACGCCTCTGGCGCGACCGACTCGGGCGGCGGCGGATTGACGGTCGTCGCCGCGTGCGGCATTTCGACGGTGTAGCCGGGGGCAGAGGCGGCGGGGGCGTCGCCGAACAGCGCGTCGACCGCGCGGCGCCGCGTTCCGTTATTCGAGTTTAGCATTGATGATGACCTCCGCAAGCGCGCGATAGGCTTCCGCGCCATCGCCGTGCTTGTCAATTTCGAGAATCGTGCGATGTTGTTCGGGCGCTTCCGCGAAACGCACGTTCTCTTTGATCGCGACGTCCAAGAGTTTATTGGGATACGTCGTGCGCACCTTGTCAAGCACCTGACGCGCATGGATCCGGCGCGGGTTGACCATGGTCGGCACGATGCCGAGCATCCGCAGTTTGGGATTCAGGCGGCGTTGCACGCGCGCGACCACGTCAATCAACGCGTCGAGACCGCGCATCGCCAGAAATTCGCATTGCAGCGGGACGAGAATTTCGTCGGCGGCGACGAGCGCGTTCACGGTGAGCAAGCCCAAACTGGGCGGGCAGTCAATCAGAACAAAGTGATAGTTGTTGCGGATGGGGGCGAGCGCGTCGCGCAGGATGAATTCGCGCCCCATCATCGCGACGAGTTGCAGTTCCGCAGCGGCAAGGTCAATGTTCGACGGAATGACGTCGAGGTGCGGGCGGACGTGATGGGTGACGCCGGCGATCGGGATGCGCGTGTCGGTCAGGATCGAATAGAGGGTCAGTTCGAGATCGTAAGCGGGCAAGCCCAGCGCGATCGAAAGCGCGCCTTGCGGGTCGGCGTCGAGCAGCAGGGTGTACTGTTGCTTTTCGGCAAGCGCGGCGCCGAGATTGATCGTCGTCGTCGTCTTACCCACACCGCCTTTTTGATTGGTGATCGCAATCACGCGTCCCATGGCTGCCCCGCAGTCAACCGATTTGGAGAACACTGCCATTATATCACAAGACTGGTCTAGTTTACAAAATCGGTGTTTGTTTTTCCGCGCGCCTCGTGCTATACTCTTGTCCTCAAGGAGGGTATCGTGAGCCAATTCGACCGCATCGTTCGGAGGACGACCGAAAAGTTGTACGAGGATGAACAACTCCGCGCCAACCTGACCGACGCCGAAGCGTGCATTGTGTTGGGCTGGGCGGAGGGATGGGTCGCCGCGCAGATTGACGCGGCGCGCGATGAAGCCAACGCGCAAACGATCGCGCAAAGCGAACTGGCGCGCGTGCGTCAGACGCTCGGCGCGCTCAACGCTTTTGCGAGAAATCCCGGCGCGCTGCGCCTCGCCGATGGCATCGCCGCGCTCGACGCGTCGCTGCGCGCTAGCCAGGTTCTCACGCGCGAACAGGTTTTCGCGCTGCTGACGACGATGACGAGCGCCGCGTGGAAGTATCAGCGCATGCCGAGGGCTGCATGAGTTTCTCAACCAAAATGCTGATTATCAGCGCGGTCGTCCTCGTCGCGCTCTGTTTGGTCGGGGTGGGCGTCGTCTTGGTCGTAATGCGTCCAAGCGCGCCGGCAGCCCCGCCGGCGACGGGCGGCGGTGGTTGGTACCAGGTCTATTTCACCACACCCAAATATCCGGACAAGGCGTCGGACCATCACGGTGGTCTCGGCGACCGGCTGACCGAGTTCATCAACGCCGCCAAGACCAGTGTGGATGTGGCGGCCTATCAACTCGATCTGCCAAACGTCACGCAGGCGCTGCTTGACGCGCGGAAACGCGGCGCGACCGTGCGCGTCGTCAGCGATATTGACATCCTCAACGACCCCAAGGAGAATCCGGCGTTCAAGCAATTACAGGGCGCGGGAATCCCCGTCGTCGCCGGCAACTCCAATGCGATTATGCACGACAAGTTCGTGGTCGTGGACAAGGCAAAGGTCTGGACCGGCTCCTGGAATTTCACCGAGAACGACACGTACCGCTACAACAACAACGCAATCGAGATTCTATCGGCGGAGTTAGCGCGCAACTATACCGTCACGTTCGAAAAGATGTTCAGCGACAAAAAATTCGGACCTCAGCGCAAGCCGGGCGGAACGACGCCCAAATTGACGATCGGCGGCGCGGCGGTCGAAAACTACTTTGCGCCGGAAGACAAGGTGGCTGGAAAGATCAGCGCGCGTTTGAAAAACGCTGGCAAGACCATTGACTTTGTGGCATTCGCCTTCACCGACGACGACATCGGAAAGGTGATCGCCGACCGCGCGCAAGCCGGCGTCATAGTACGCGGCGTCTTTGAAACTACCGGCTCGGAGACGCAGTACAGCGAGTACGGCAAGATGAAACGAGCCGGGCTGGACGTTTGGCAGGACGGCAATCCGTACCTGATGCACCACAAGGCGTTCATCATTGACAGCAAGACGGTTGTCCTGGGGTCGTTCAATTTCTCGCAGAACGCTGAGACGGAGAACGACGAGAATGTCCTCATTGTTGACGACGCGACGCTGGCGCAGCAGTTTCAAGCCGAGTTTGCGCGCATCTACGCGCAAGCCAAGAACCCTCCCAAAAAGTGACATGCTTACGCGCCGCAAATTCCTGACACTCCTCGCGCTGCTGTTCGGCAACGCCGTGGCGACCGCGTGCGCACGCGCGCTGGCGATTCCCACCGCGTCTGACCCGACCCTCGCGCTACCCACCGCGACATTGCAGCCGACTGCAACCGCTACTGTCACCGCAACGACGCCGCCGCCGACCACGGCGATCTCCACCACCACCGCATCGCCGACACCCACAGGCACGCGCACGCCCAGCGCGCCCGATTTAGTGACGGTGCGCGGCGATCAGTTTTTCTATCGCGGTGCGCGTTTCCCCATCCAGGGTTTCAACTATTACCCGCGCCTGCATCCCTGGCGCACGTTCAATCCCGGCGAGTGGGAGCCGCGCGTGACCGCACGCGAGTTACAATTGGGCGCGTCGCTCGGCGCGAATGTCGTGCGCGTTTTCGTGGATTACAATTTCTCGGTGGATCTCAAAACGCCGCAGCCCACGCCCACCTTCTTCGCGCCGCTGTCGCAGTACATCCAGAACGTGCGGGAATTTCTGGACATCGCCGGGCGATTGGATTTGCGGGTCATCCTCACGCTGTTCGACAGTTTGGATTGGGCGCTCTATCAGCCCCAGAATCGCTGGATCGCGGAAGAGTACTTGAAACTGTTCGTGCCACATTTCGTCAACGACCCGCGCGTCCTGTGCTGGGATCTGCAGAACGAGCCCGATCGTCCGCTCAGCACGCTTGGCAAAGACGTCGTCATTCCGTTTTTCCAGCGGCTCGCGTTGCTGGCGCGCAGTCTGGATCCAAACCACTTGAGGACCATCGGCTGGATTGACCGCGCGCGCGCCCGGTATTTCCCCGATCTCGACGACTATCTCGATTTCTGGTGTTTTCACTTTTACGATAAAGCCGAGCGCTTGCCGGGGTTGGTCCAGTTCTACAAAACGCAAACGAAAAAGCCGGTGCTGCTGGAGGAATTTGGCTTGGCGACCGGCGGTCCCGGTCCCGACGGCCAGAATACGGAACTCGACCAGGTGGCGCACTACGATACGGTGCTCTCGACTCTGGCAGCGCACAACCTGTGCGGCTCGGTCTTCTGGTGTCTGACCGATTTTCCCATCGGCTTGGCGGGGAATCCGCCGATAAAAACCGACTCGCCGGAAAATCATTTTGGCGTGTTTCGCCTGGACTATAGCGACAAGCCGGTGGCTGCGCTACTTCGCAATTACTGGCGTTTCCACAAGCCGACGCCGCAGCCGAACCGGGGCGCGGTGCGTTGATCGCGCGCGGGTTGCTTGCGCGGTTTTCGTGTTGGCGATTTTGCGCGGGGTGGAGTATAATGGGCGCGGTTGTGATTACGGTGTCAAATCAGAGGTATAGCTATGAATCCGGGCTGTGATGCTACAGTGCAATTCCACGACGACTTGGGCGACGACCCATGCACATTCCACTGTGCTTTGCCCGCAGGACACATGGGCGACCATGAAGAAACGGGTCAAGTTAACGGTGAAACTTACCGGGTGACATGGCAGGGAACGCCAACAACGGAGGACCAAATTGAATTCGCGTTGCGCGAGTATCTAGCCAAACGCGCCTCAATCGGGCGTGCTGCGGAACTGGCAGGGCTGAGTGTTCAAGAGATCATTGAACAAGTCGTAAAGCGCGGAATCGAACCGCATTGGGACGAGCAGGTGATTCGCGAGGCATTGGGGGAATAGAGTTCAATGGCAGAAAAAGAGCAATTCATCGGCACCATCAAACCCATTGAAATCGAAACGGAGATGCGGAACGCGTACCTGGATTACGCGATGAGCGTCATCACCGCGCGCGCGCTGCCGGACGTGCGCGACGGCATGAAGCCCGTCCAGCGTCGCATCCTGTACACGATGGGCGAGATGGGCTTGCGGCATAACGTCGCGTTCAAAAAATGTGCGCGCATCGTCGGCGATGTGATGGGGCGCTACCACCCGCACGGCGATCAGGCGGTTTACGACGCGCTCGTCCGCATGGCGCAGGATTTTACGATGCGCTATACGCTGGTAGATGGACAGGGGAATTTCGGCTGTTTCACGGGTGACACCAAAATCAAACTCTTGGATGGCACTGAAAAGTCATTTGGGGAACTTGCCGAATTGGACCCGCGTGAAATCTTCTACGTGTATTCGGTTGATAAGGATGGTCGCATTGCCGTTGGTGAAGGAAGGAACGCGCGGGTAACGCGTCGGAACGCGCGCCTCATCGAACTCACGCTGGACAACGGCGAGACTCTGCGCGGCACGCCTGACCACAAGTTTATGCTGCGCAATGGCGCATACAAAGCCGCGCAAGACTTGACCCCTGACGATAGTCTGATGCCTGGCTACTTTGATGCTGCCCCTGTCAAAGAGGGTCTGAATGACTATCTGCGCATCTTTCAACCCGCGACGGGTGAGTATGAATTTGTGCATCATCTCGCCGATAGATTCAATGAGCAAAAAGGTCTAGCGCGCCGGTTCAAGGGCGCGTTCGTGCGGCATCACAAAAACTTGGATCGCTGGGACAACCGTCCGACCAACATCGAACGGATGACTTTCTTGGAGCACTTGCATCTCCACGCTGAACAGATTGCAGCGTTGTGGGAAGACGATTCGTTCCGCGACGCGCAGCGTCAAGGCGTGAAACAATACTACAGCGAACACCCCAAAGTGTTGGAAGAGCGTCGGCAACGATTCATCCGTCAGAACCGCGATGAGAAATTCCGTGAAGAAAACGGACAGCGTATTGCACCGGCTTTGAAGCAATACTTTGCGGATCCTGATGTGCGCGCTGAGATTTCCAGCCGCATGAAGGCGTTGTGGCAAGACCCTGACTATCGCGCGAAAATGAGTGAAGCGTTGCGGGGCATTGATAAACGCGCGCTGACGCTCGCAGAAAAGGCGCGCGTCGCAAAAATCATTTCGCAAAAGAGCCGCGCCATGTGGGGCGATGAAGCCAAGCGCGCTGAAATTGTCGAAGCCATCTCGCGTGCGATGGCTTCGGAAGAGTTACGCGCCCAGTTACGCGCCAACTCGAAACGTTTGTGGCAAGACCCTGACTATCGCGCGAAATATGGCGAAGGTCATTTCTCCAGGATGGCGCAAGCGTTCTGGTCTAACCCTGATGCCCGTGAGTTCCATCGGAAGAAAATCGAGCAACAGTGGATGGATGAGGATTTTCGGATCGCGCAAAAACAGGGTGTCCAAGAGAGCAACGCTCGCCGTATGGCGGAAAACCCGCAAATGATGGTGGAATTGGCAAACCGAGCCAAAGCAGTCCTCATTGGCAAGTGGGCTGAACCCGCGTATGAGCGACAGATCATGCGACAAAAGATTGCAGGCTATGTCTCGCAACTCATCCATCAATTTGGACGCGAGAACGTTACCCCGGCTGTGTACGAAGCGCACCGCGATGCCAACTGGATTCCACGGATTGAGAAGGCGCTGAAATATTTCGAGAACTTTGACGAACTGCTGTACGCGGCGGAGAAGTATAACCACCGCATTATTTCCAAGCGCTGGCTAGATGAGCGCGCGGATGTGTACGATATCACCGTAGACAAGCATCACAACTTTCTGCTGGCAAGCGGCGTCTTTGTGCACAACTCAATTGACGACGATCCACCGGCAGCAATGCGCTACACTGAAGCGCGCCTTACCGAAATCGCGGAAGAGTTGTTGCTCGACATTGACCGCGACACGGTTGACTTTGGCGAGAACTTTGACGGCACGCTAACAGAGCCGCGCGTCTTGCCCGCCAAAGCGCCGAACCTGTTGCTCAATGGGACCGCCGGCATCGCGGTCGGCATGGCGACGAACATCCCGCCGCACAACCTGGGCGAAATCGTTGATGCGATCAAATACCTGATCGAACGCTGGGACAAACTTGACGACATCGAGGTAGACGATTTGATGCAATTCGTCCAGGGTCCCGATTTTCCGACCGCGGGGATCATCCTCGGCGCGGAGGGCATCAAGCAAGCGTACGCGACCGGCAACGGTCGCATCGTCGTGCGCGGGAAAATTCACACCGAAGAAGCCGGCGGCGGTAAGGCGCGCATCGTCATCACCGAATTGCCGTTCCAGGTCAACAAAGCCGCGCTCATCGAACGCATCGCCGATCTCGTGCGCGATCGCAAGATCGAAGACATTGGCGATTTGCGTGACGAGTCTGATCGCCAGGGGATGAGCGTCATCGTCGAATTGAAACGCGGCGCGGACCCCAAACCGGTCATCAACCAACTATTGAAGTACACGCCGCTGCAATCCGGCTTCAGCATCAACACGCTCGCGCTCGTAGATGGCGAGCCAAAGGTGCTGTCGCTGAAAAAGATGTTGCAATTGTACGTCCAGCATCGGCAGGATGTGATCACGCGGCGCACCAAGTTCGATTTGGAAAAAGCGCAAGCGCGCGCTCACATCCTCGAAGGACTGAAGATCGCGCTCGATCACCTCGACGAAGTGATCAGGACGATTCGCCAATCGCCCGACGCCGATGTCGCGAAAGAGCGCTTGATCAAGCGTTTCAAGTTGGATGACATCCAGGCGCAAGCGATCCTCGACATGCAACTGCGCCGCCTTGCCGCGTTGGAGCGTAAAAAGATCGAGGAAGAACTTGCCGAGGTCAAAAAGACGATCAAGTACCTCGAGGATTTGTTAAGGCATCCGAAGAAAATCCTCGGCGTGATTTCGGACGAACTCGGCGATCTGAAGAAACGGTTTGGCGATGCACGTCGCACGCATATTTCGACGAATGGGGGCGAGGAACAGGCAACCGAGTTCAAGGAAGAAGACCTGGTGCAGGCGCAGGAGGTGCTCGTTTCGGTCACGCAGCGCGGTTACATAAGCCGAATGCCGCTCTCTTCCGTGCGCCGTACCGCGACCGGCTCGAAGAGCGTGCAGACGCGCGAGGAAGACGCGGTGCAATATCTCTTTCCCGCGAACACGCGCGACACGCTTCTCTTTTTCACGAATCGTGGCAAGGTCTATCCGCTGCGCGCGCATCAAGTTCCCGACGTCGAGCGTCAGCCGAAGGGCTTGCCGCTCAACAACTTTTTGTCGTTCGAGCAAAGCGAGCGCGTGACGTCCGCAGTTGCGGTCTCCGACTTTACGCAAGCAGAGTTTCTAACGATGGCGACGCTGCTGGGACGCGTCAAGCGCACGCCGCTGGCGGAATTCGACGGCATTCGCGCGAGCGGCGTCGCGGCGATCAACCTGGGTGAAGGCGACGAACTGGGGTGGGCGCGGCTGACGCACGGCGACGGCGAGTTGATGTTCGTGACCGAACAGGGTCAGGCGATGCGCTGCCAGGAGGAGGATGTGCCGGTGCAGGGTCGCGTGGCGGGCGGCGTTTACGGCATCAAATTGAACGAGGGCGACAAGGTTGCATCTATGGACATGGTTCAGCCCGATGGATTCCTGCTCGTCGTCACGGCGAAGGGTTTTGGCAAGCGCACGCCGATCAAAGAGTACTCGGTGCAGAATCGTTACACCAAAGGTGTTTCGACGCTCGGTCGCGATCCGGCGCGCGGCGGCGTGATCGCGGCGGCGCGCGTCGTGAACGAAGACGACGATGTGACGATCATCTCGACGAACGGCGTCGTCCTCCGCGCGCGCGTCGCGAATCTGCCGAAGAGCAAGCGCACGTCGCGGGAATCGGAAGTGATGAAATTGAAAGAGGGCGATGCGGTCGCGAGTATCGCGCGGTTGGAAAGTGAAAAGGCAAAAGCAAAAAGCGAAAAGTGAGTGGAGCGCAAGGATGAGTCAGGTCTTTGAGCGCGGCGATCACAAGATTTTCTGGGGCGATGCAATAGAGGTATTGGCGAAGGGGATAGAGGATGCCTCGATAGATTTGCTTTTCGCTGACCCTCCATACAATATCGGCAAGGATTTCAACGGCAGGAAAGACAAATGGAATTCGGACGCCGAATACTTGGAGTGGTGCTATCAATGGCTTGACCTGTGCGTGAGAAAACTCAAGCCGACAGGTAGCCTGTACGTCATGACCGCCACTCAGAATATGCCGTACCTTGATCTCTACCTTCGCAACAAACTCTGCGTGTTATCCAGAATCGTCTGGTACTACGACAGTTCTGGCGTTCAAGCGAAACGCTATTATGGTTCTCTCTACGAACCGATCCTCTTCTGCGTGAAGGACAAAGAGCGATACACTTTCAATGCGGACGACATTCTGGTTGAGGCAAAGACTGGCTCACAACGCAGACTCATAGACTATCGAAAAGCAGTGCCCGCGATGTACAGCACGAAAAAAGTCCCTGGCAATGTGTGGGAGATACCTAGAGTGCGATACAGGATGAATGAGTATGAAGAACACCCCACGCAAAAACCGCTCGCTCTACTAGAGCGAATTGTTCTCGCTAGTTCGAATGCTGGCGATTTGGTCCTCGATCCGTTTTCAGGAACATTCACGACGTCCTTTGCGGCTAAAAAATTGGGGCGACGTTCGATCGGCATCGAGATTGATGAAGAGTATGTGAAGATTGGCTTGCGGCGGCTTGCGATCTTGACCCACTATAAAGGCAGGGAACTCAAGCGGGTACCTCGAGTCTATGAAATCGCTCCTCAAGGACAAAGGGCTTTATTCGAGAAAAAATGATGGAACACGAATTCACCGTCCAGATTGTCGAGACGCTTGCCGCGCAGTTCGGCAAGCAAGCCGAAGAAATTTTCGAAAAGAGTCCGTTGCTTCAATACTTGAACATCAAGACCAGATCGGCAACGCGTGGATCAAAAGCACGCGCAAGTTTCGCGAACCTCTATGCCGTCTACGTTTTGGTCGAAGATTACCTGAAGCATGATTTTGACAGGAGGAAACATTACTCCGACTACGAAGGCGCCAAGTTTACGGATCTTTTCCAACGTCAGAGAGAACTGCCATTTGGAAGCAAACTACAGAATCATGCGCTCAACAGTCGGATGAACGAAGAGTTCAAAAAGTACTTTCCCCAAGTGGAATATGTTCCTATCCTCAGGAACCTGGGAACCAACCGCTATTGGGTGAACGAGAATCTCTTGAAAGTTGCCATCGGGAAGAAGCGCTACAACATTGCGCGGGCAGTTATTGGTATCATTGACAAATACATTCAAGCGAAACGAGATGCCTTTGTGAGGTTTATCAAAACATGCGAGCGCCTCAAGAGCGTGGCAACTAAAGACGACCGAGAAGTTGAAGAGTTCATTTTGAGTCTGCTTGCTCCAAACGTTGATGCGCGGATTTTTGAGATTATCAGCTACGCGATCCTGAAACTCTTTTACCACGATCGGACTGTTTACTTTGGTTTCGATTTGGATAGCGTCCAAGAGGAACGTCTGAAACTTTACAAGACCGGGCGCACCAACGCCAACGATGGCGGCATTGATTTTGTTATGCGTCCGCTTGGAAGATTCTTCCAAGTCACAGAGACATTGGACGTGCGCAAGTATATGTTGGACATTGACAAACTCGAACACTATCCCGTCTCTTTTGTCATCAAGTCCGCAGATAACATTGATACCCTTCGACAGAAACTGCGAGAAGGCGCAGAACGCCGATACGCTGTTAAAGCAATCGTTGAAAGATTCATGGGTAGTGTTGAGGAGATAATCAATCTCGCGGTTTTGCAGGAGCGCTTTAGGCAAGCAACGGCGCAAGGGTATTTGCGACATATTCTTGATGAGGTAATTGTCCAAAGCAAAGTGGAATTCAATTACGAAGAAGACGAAACATCCAGCGAGAGTTGATCTGCCCACTGATTACTGGAGGTCCCCATGTCCCAAGTCCACGTCTCCAATCATCCACTCATGCTCCACAAACTCGCGATGTTGCGCGAGGTAAAAACCAAACCCAAGAAATTCCGCGAACTGATCCGCGAGATTTCAATTTTGCTCGCGTACGAATCCACCGCCGACTTGGCGTTGCAAGAAATCCCGGTGACGACGCCGCTCACGCAGACCGCGGGCTATGAACTGAAAGAAGGCATCGGCTTGGTGCCGGTCTTGCGCGCCGGACTCGGCATGGTCGAAGGATTCTGGGAGATGATGCCCGCCGCCGAAGTGTGGCACATCGGCTTGTATCGCGATCACAAAACGTTCGAGCCGATTCGGTACTATAGCAAACTGCCCGTCTCGCCGACGGTCCAGGTTTGCGTCGTGCTCGATCCGATGCTCGCGACGGGCGGCACGGCGGTCGAAGCCGTGCAGATGCTGAAGAACTGGGGCGCGCAGAAGATCAAGTACGTCGGACTCATCGGCGCGCCGGAGGGCATCAAACGCTTGCAGGACGCGCATCCCGACGTGGACATTTATCTCGCCGCGATAGACGATCACCTGAACGAGCACGCGTACATCGTGCCGGGGTTGGGGGACGCGGGGGACCGCCAATTCGGGACAGGCTAGGCATCTACTCAGTCTAGTGTTCTGACAGAAAAATCTTGCCGGGGTGGGAGGGCAGCCGCGCTGCCCGTGACGCCCATCCTTCGGCTAACGCTCAGGACGGCTGGACTGCTACCCGGCAAAACTAAATTGATGAACTACTGGTCGGCCTGCCGATGGCAGTATTCAGCGGTTGTCTTTCTGTTGACGAAAGCGAGATTGTGATAGCGAACTGGCTCGGCAGCCAGAATCACAACTGGGGGCGTGAAGCACACCGACCTCTGTGCGTGGGGACAAGCGGAGCGTTCCGCTATTTCGAGTGGGATTTTCGACCGGAGACGCAGGAGGGCTTTCGTGAATCCAATTTGCCCGCTGGAGACATCAACCTCGACATCCACGCGCGCGCCGTCGAGACCGACGACTGCGCAACTGCTGACTTGGCATGGGCCAGGTCTCCATGAACCAGAATATGGAACGCGCTAGGTCGGACTGGTCGTCGGCGGCGGCGCGGAAACCGGCGCGCCGCAGTACGGGCAGATGTTCCAGCGTAAACTCGTGATGCGGTGGCACGTGTCGCAGCGGCGCTTGAGTCGCGTGTGACAATTCGGACAGAACAGGAAATCGGGGTGAACCTGGCGCTGACACGCCGGGCATGCCTGCTTCTCCTCGATGTCTTGCAGCAGCGCTTCCTCAGCCAGTTCCCGTTCGTACTGCGCTGCGAGCGTCTCGCGCGGGCGCAGTAAAAAATAGAGCAGAATACCGGGCACGTTGAAAAAGATAACCAACAGCACCGACAGCAGTTGCGTGAATACCTGGCGCGAGCGCGCCCGCACATCGCGAAACGTCCAGATGACCAGCCCGATCCACACGGCGACAAAGTACACGCCGAAGAATGCGCCGACCAATTGCAGGACAGTGACGAGTCCGCCGAGATCAAAAGGCATTCTAGTCTCCCTGGTTAAAGTGCGGCTATTATAGCATCATCCGCAAAATCGCACAAAGCGGCGGGCGTGTTGTCTCGCGCGGCGGGTTGTGGTATAATGGAAACCAGTGAGACAGAAGGCAGTGCGCGCGTTGTGTGTCTCTGGATCGGAGGATGTCACGTGGAGCCCAATCTAATCCGGGTTTCGATAGATAGTATTCGGGTGAGTCTGATTTCGCCGCATCGCATCGTCGTGCTCAAGGACGACGGCGATCGCTTTTTGCCGATCTGGATCGGACCGTTCGAAGCCGACGCCATCCGCATCGCCCTGGAAGGCAACCAGGTCGCGCGCCCGCTCACGCACGATCTGCTCAAAGCCCTGATGCATCAAGTCGGCGGCAAGCCGGTTCAGATCGTCGTCACCGATTTGCGCGACGATACGTTCTATGCCAGAATCGTCATCGAATTGAATGGACGCCAAATTGACCTCGACTCGCGTCCCAGCGACGCGATCGCAATGGCGGTGCGCCTGGATGTGCCGATTCTCGTTGACGCGACGGTGATGAAAAAAGCCTCCATCCGGCCCAGCCCGGACACGGAGAGCGCGTCGAAAGAAGAAGCCGAGAAACTGGATGTGTACCGCGATCTCCTCCAAGACCTCGACCTGGACGGACTAGGCAAAGGCGAGACGCCGAAAGAAGAGTAACTCGAAATTCCCGGCACCGGTTGTCGGGAATTATTTTCAGTGGGCAATGGATATTGAAACGACTGCCGCGCCCAACAAG
Organism: Anaerolineales bacterium UBA4826; assembly: GCA_002400365.1. Classification (GTDB taxonomy): domain Bacteria; phylum Chloroflexota; class Anaerolineae; order UBA4142; family UBA4142; genus UBA4142. The sequence continues at coordinate 24,355 of DHFK01000216.1, forward strand.
ATCGCGCCAAGCAATACCGAAGCCGAACAGGCGGTGCTGGGCGCGTTGTTGATTGACCCGGACGCGATCATCAAGGTTGCGCCGATCATCCGCGCTGAGGATTTTTACCTCGAAAAGCACGCGTGGATTTACGACGCCATCTTCGCGCTGCACGAACGCCGCGAGCCGATTGATTTCCTTACCGTCGTCGCGGAATTGGAGCGGCGCGGCAAACTGAACGACGTCGGCGGCGCGGCGTACATCACCGCGCTCATCAACGCCGTGCCTTCGGCGATCCACGTCGAGACGTACGCCCACCTCGTCGAACGCCTCTCGACGCAGCGGCGGCTCATCTCCGCCGCCGGCGACATCGCGGGCATCGCGTACGATTCCCCCGAAGACATTGACACGACGATTGACCGCGCCGAGGAGATCATTTTCGCGGTCGCGCAGCGGCGGATGACCCGCGACATGATCCCGATTCGCGTCGCGGTGGATCAGTTCATTGACCACCTGGACTATGTGCAGAAACACCAGGGCGAAATCCTGGGCGTGGCAACCGGCTTTAGCGATCTGGACCGACTGCTCGGCGGCTTTCAGCCCTCCGACCTGATTATCGTCGCCGGGCGACCGGGTTGCGGCAAGACGTCGTTTGCCCTGTCCATCATGCAGTACGCGGCGATGGAGAAACACAAGCGCGTCGCGTTGTTCAGTCTCGAAATGTCCGCCGAGCAATTGGTGCAGCGCCTGGTCGCCAGCATGGGCGAACTCGACTCGCAGAATCTGCGCCTCGGCAAGATCGGCGACGCGGACTATCCCCGGCTCGTCAAAGCCACCGGCGAATTGTCCGAGACCGCCATCTTTATTGACGACAGCGCGGCGATCACGCCGATCGAAATCCGCGCCAAAGCGCGTCGGCTGCAAAGCGAGCACGGCTTGGACCTGATCATCATTGACTATTTGCAATTGATGACGATTCGCGGACGGGTCGAAAATCGTGTGCAAGAAGTCTCGCAAATGTCGCGCCAGTTGAAGGAACTCGCGCGTGAATTGCGCGTGCCGGTCGTCGCGCTCTCCCAACTCTCGCGCGCGGTCGAATCGCGGCAGGACCATCGCCCGCAGTTGGCGGACCTACGCGAGTCGGGTAGCATCGAGCAAGACGCGGACGTCGTGATCTTTATCTTTCGCGAAAAGACGTACTACCCCACGCTGGAAAAATGGCAGGAGACACATCACAACAAGCCGTATCCAGAGAACATCGCGGAAATCATCGTGGCAAAGCATCGCCACGGACCGATCAAAGACATCCAGTTGTATTTTGCCGAAGACCAAGCCACGTTCCGCAACCTGGTCGTTGATCCGCGCGGCAAGGCGTTGTGACATGAAACTCTTTTCCGGTTTTGCCACTGGCAGAGTTGAGGTCACCCCGCTGCCGAATCAGTTCTTTAGCGAATTGCTGCCGGCGATTGACGACCTGGCGGAATTAAAGGTGACGCTGCACATGCTTTGGCTTTCGGCGCACAGCAAAGCGGTCTACGCCCGCGCGAGCGATCTGCGCGCCGACCGCACGCTGATGCAATCGCTCGCGGCAACGGACGACGCGCCAGCGCAAGCGCTTGAGCGCGCGCTAGATTCGGCGACCCAGCGCGGCGCGCTCTTGCGCTTGAACATCCCCGCCGATGGCGAAACCGCCGGCGACGATTTGTATTTCCTAAACACCGAGCCAGGTCGCCGCGCCATCGAGAAGATGCAATCCACCGGGATACCGCGCAGTCAACCTGGCGAGCCGGTCGCCATAGCCGAGCGCCCGAATATCTTTGCGCTGTACGAAAAGAACATCGGCCTGCTCACGCCGATGCTTGCCGAAGAACTCAAGGACGCGGAACAGCAATACCCCGCCGAGTGGATCGCCGAAGCGATCAAGATCGCGGTCGAAAACAACAAGCGGAGTTGGAGTTACGCGCGCAGGATTCTCGAGCGCTGGAAAACGGAAGGACGCGCGGACAAGTCGAAGAGCAAGTCGTGGTACGGCGATAAATATGGCAAATTCGTCAAACGCTAATTTCCCTTGCCCCATTTGCGGCGGAACCGGTTTTCTGCGCCGCGACGTGCCCATAGATCATCCGGACTTTGGGCGCGCGGTGCCGTGCGAATGTAAACTGCGCGAGACCCAGCACGCCAGTGTGGAGGCGCTGCGGGACGCCAGCGGACTGGTGCACCTGGCGCAAATGACCTTTGCGTCGTTTCGCGCGGACGGAATCGGCATGAACCCAGGCAAGCGCAAGAACCTGCACGACGCCTACGACGCCGCGCGCCAGTTTGCCCAGGACGCGCGCGGCTGGCTGGTGCTCAAGGGGGGCTATGGCTGCGGCAAAACGCACCTCGCCGCCGCGATCGCGAACGACCGGCTGGCGCGCGGCGAGCCAGTGCTGTTCGTCGTCGTCCCGGATTTGCTCGACCACCTGCGCGCGACCTTTGCGCCGGCGAGCCGCGTCACGTACGACGAGCGCTTTGAAATGGTGCGCGCGACGCCGTTTCTAATTCTCGACGATCTGGGCGCGCAGACGACGACCGCGTGGGCGCTGGAGAAACTTTTCCAACTGTTCAACTATCGCTACAACGCGCAACTGCCGACGGTCGTGACGACGAATCGGGAGTTGGAGGAAATTGACCCGCGCGTGCGTTCGCGCCTCGCCGACACGACCTTTTGCAAAATCGTGACGATTCTCGCGCCCGATTTTCGGCAGGGCGGGACCGATGCGACCGCCGCGAGCGCGTCGAACCTTGCCTTGTACAACGAAATGACGTTTGAGAAATTCGATTTGCGCGGGGACGAGTTGGTCGCCAACGAGCGCGCGAACTTGCGCCGCGTGTTCAACACCGCCAAAGATTACGCCGAGCGTCCGCAAGGGTTCATCGTTTTCACCGGCGACTATGGCTGCGGCAAAACGCACCTCGCCGCCGCGATCGCGAACGCGATCGTCCAGCGCGGCAATGCGGTGACGTTCGTCGTCGTGCCCGACTTGCTGGACCATCTGCGCGCCGCGTTCGCGCCGGGCAGCGTGACCTCGTACGATCAGCGCTTCGAGGAAACGCGCAGCGCGCCCTTTCTCGTGCTCGACGATCTCGGCATCGAAAACGCGACGTCGTGGGCACGCGAAAAGTTGTTTCAGATCATTGACTATCGCTACGTCGCGCGCCTGCCCACGGCGATCACGATTCACCGCGAAGCCGAAATTGATCCGCGCATCCAATCGCGCATTTTCGATTTGGCGCGTGCGTCGGTCAACGAAATCCTCGCGCCCAGTTATCGCACGACGCATCGCCGCGCACAAGCCAAGCCGGAAGGTGGTTATCGCAAGACGCGCTCAGCCAATCGTTGAACGACCCTCCGACCGTACGATGACCGGACACCCGACTCCCTCGCTTTTTGCCTCTCGCCGGCTTTGTGGTATAATCCACGCCGAACCAACCCGTGGAACCGCCGCTGTTTCCGCATCTCAGTTTCCCAGGAGAATGAATACGAATGCAAGTTAAACCTCGAGGCGCGCGTCTGGCGTTCGCCGTGTTGCTTTTCGCCGGCGCGCTGGCTTGCCGTGTGACCGATACCCTCATCGCGCAGGCAACGCCGATCCCCACGCGCACACCTCGACCGACTTTTACGCCGATACCGCCGCCGACCCTAACGCCTGTACCTCCACCGACTGTACCTCCACGACCGTCACCAACTCCAAAGCCTCCGACTCTTCGCCCAACCACCGCGCCGACCAAGCGACCTCCGACACAACCGCCGGCGACCTTGCCACCTCCACCGCCCCAGCCAACTGTGTTTCCCTGGACGTATCACGCGAATCCAGCGACATGCGCTCACGCCGGGGACACCTACATCAAAGGCGCGGTCTATAATGACAAGAACGATCCCAACAGTAAGACACCAGGGATGCACGTAGCCATGGGCGGCGCGGACGGGACGACGGTCTATGACAAGGTGAGGACAGATGACAATGGCGAATACACATTCATCTTGCAGACAGGTGGCGCTAGAAAAGGCACCTATTACGTTTGGGTGATGGACGGATCGGGCAAGCGCATTTCTGAAGTTGGCGGGCCGATCACTGTGAACGGTCTAGGGCCTGACACCCCTGGCGCTTGCTGGGCTGGCTCGGTAGATTTCTGGAAATAGCAACCTAACCTTGCGAAGGTCCATTCTGAAGAGTCGAAACCTGGGCAAGGCGCTAGTTCTCGGAGGCTCGCCGATGAGTACTCCCCAACACCATCCATTTGTAGAACTCGCGCGCGCGGCAATCGAAGCGTACGTGCGCGAGCGCAAGCGCATCAAGCCGCCGCGCGATCTCGCGCCGGCACTGAAAGAGCGCGCTGGCACATTCGTCTCGCTGCACATGGCGGACGGCGAACTGCGCGGCTGCATCGGCACGATCGAGCCGGTACGCGCAAATCTCGCGGAAGAGATCATCGAAAACGCGATCAGCGCGGCGACGCGTGACCCGCGCTTTCCGCCGGTCGGCGCGGATGAACTCGCCGCGCTCGACATTTCGGTGGACGTGCTGAGCGCGCCGGAACCGATTGATTCGATCCGCGATCAGGACCCCAAACAGCATGGGTTGATCGTCCAGTCGTTGCGAAACTCGTGGAAGCGCGGCTTGCTTCTGCCCGATCTGGAAACGATTGACACCGCGGAAAAGCAGTTGTATTACACGCGCGTCCACAAAGCGAACATCACCAACCCGGACGAACCCGTGCAACTTTACCGGTTTCAGGTCAGGCGATACCACTAATTGAAAAGAGATGAGAGAGGGCGCATCCTGTTGAAACGATTGTCCCCCGCGCGCATTGTTTCTCTCGGCAGCATCTTCTGGCTCGTCGTCCTGGGCTGCCGCACCGGCGACTTGATCGCCCGCGCCAATCCGACCGCTACGCGTACGGTCACGCGCACCTTGCCGCGCCCGACGTTTACGCCCGCCCCGCCGACGGCGCTGCCTACTATTCCGCCTCCGCCTCCCCCGCCGCCGCCAACTGCTACGCCGACGCGCGCGCCCACCGCGCGCCGGACGCCAACGCGCGTCCCGACCGTCGCCAAATCGCCAACCCCAGCGCCCCCTCCGCCAACGGCGGACCCTGACGTCGGATGGTACTACAAGCGAGTGTTCAAAGGGTGTTCTACTTCTACTTCGCCTAACACCCGTATCGAAGGCACCGTCTATGACAATGGATTGAAGAAGAATGGAGTCACCGTACGCCTATCCCACGGGGAGCATCTCGAAGCCCTGATCCCTGACTTTGTTACGGGGGTTGATCCGAATGACTATAAGCATCTCGCCCCCGAACGGCAAGGGATGTATCGCTTGTCGCCGGCTGAGGGTGGTTATGTAGATGGCAATTGGTGGGTCTTTGTCGTCGGCAGCGACGGCAATCCGCTGTCAAAAGGCCAGTATATCAAAACGCACGATGGTCCCGGCTGCAACATTGCTATCGTTGATTTCGTGCATTGACCTATTTCGTGCCCTTTGCCAAGTTGGCTGAGCGCGTGCAATGTTACGTCCCCTCCGCGACCACCAGCGCGCCTTGGATCACAATTCGCCGAAATGCCTCCGCGTAATTTGCGCCGATCGCTTTGCCATTTGCGCGCGCCGTCGCTTCGATGAACGCGCGCGCGGCGTCATCCCACACGGTCGTCTGGCTGCGATGCTGTTCCAGCGCGCGCCGCTGCGCGTCCAGCGTATCGCTCACGTCAACGAAATGGTTGGGCGCGTCCGCGTTGAACAGCCATAGTTCTGGGATTGCCCACGCGGCGAGGTTTTGCGCGCGCAGTTCGGGATAGAACAGCGGCATCTTCGCGGCGATGCGCGCGTCGAGCGCGGCGCGTCCCGCCGCGAGATGGTCGGGGTGCAGTTCGTACCGCTTCCACGGATCGAACGCGAGCAAAAGTTGCGGCTGATGTTTGCGGTACAGCGTCGCCAGTTGCTTCCGCAGGTGCGCGTTCGCTTCCAACTCTCCATCGGCGTATCCCAGAAAGATCACTTCCGCGATGCCTAACGTATCCGCCGCGTTCCGCTGCTCGACGCGTCGCCGCGCGGCGAGTTGCCGCGCATGCGCGTTCGGAGCGTAACTTCCCTTGTCCCCATCCGTGCAGACGACGAATACGATTTCGGCGCCCGCGCGCGCCAGTTGGGCGATCGTTCCGCCGGTGTACCACTCTAAATCGTCCGGGTGCGCGCCCACACCCAGTACGCGTTTCCCCATGCGACCCTCCCAATTTTTTTTTGCGGCTACTCAACCTTGCGAAGGTTTGGCAGTTGTCTTCGGATGGAGTGTCTGCGCCTGCGCCAAGCGCAATCGCTTTTGCAGTCTTCGCAAAGTCGGCTGAGTACTCTTTTCTTGCTTTCGCGCCAGTTGTGGTATAATGGTATTAGAACACCAGAGTATTATGCTGTCAAGGCAGCGAACATAGAGGTTCGATGCGTTCGTCTCCGCGTATCGCCAGATTGTAGAGCGCGCTTGTATTACCTGGCATCGCGTAGCAAGAAACCAGAATGAGCCGGGCGAGCCGGCGTTGCTCTTTCCGTACGGCATCGGCGATTTGGACAAGCATCTGGGACATCCGCCCGATTGGCAAACCCTTCGAAATGTTTGATTCTGGATCGCCGTTGGCGAAAAAGACGATCGCCCGAAAAGTCCCGCGCGCGCTTGATCCTTACCTCGGCAAGACGCGGGTCGAGCGGGCACGTGCGTTTGAACAGGCGCTCGGTTCCCTCCGCGTGGATTCTCATTTGGCGATTTTCCCGAACGCCGGGCACGAGGTGACCGCAGACATGCGTAAGAGTGCGCTGCAGTTCCTGCAGAATGACGAACTGGCAGACCATTGGGACGACTAGCATGAAAAGATTATCCCCATTGGGCTTGGGGATTTTCGTTTCGCTGGTAGTCAGTAGTTGTTCGATTCGCGCGACTCTAACTCCGCCCCTGACAGCCACGCCGGCATTTACTTCGACTTTGCTTCCCACGTTCACGCAGACCCCGCGCGCCCCCGCGCCTTCGCCGACGCGGACTAGATCGCCGACGACCACACTCACGCCGACAATCACCTTGTCGCCAACTCCACTGCCGACGCCAACCGTCACGCGCACGCCGACGCCGTGGCCCCTTCCCAGCGGACGCAGCGCGTGCGACGAAAAGCGCTTTCGCAGCGCGGCGTTGGGACAAGATATGCCGTACTATATCTATCTGCCGCCGGGCTATGCTGACTCCCAAGCGCAGCGGCGTTATCCGACGTTATATTTGCTTTCCGGGCTGGGCGGCAATTACAAAGAGTGGCAGGGCTATGGCGCTTGTCCGACCATGGATCGGCTCATCGCGAACCGCCAGGCGCAGCCGATGATCGTCGTGATGCCATCGGGCAACGACAACCCGGCGGGTGGAGTTGGCTCGTACTGGTTCAACCACGCGCCTCCGCCGGTCGGCGACGGCAAACGCTGGGGCGATTACATCTGGCAAGACCTGGTCAGTTACATTGATGCCAACTACCGGACGATCCCGCGACGCGAGAGCCGCGCGATCGGCGGCTTGTCGGCGGGCGGGCAAGCCGCGCTGATGTTTGGCTACACTCATCCCGAACGCTTTGGCGTCGTCGGCGCGCACAGTCCATCGTTTCGACATGCCGACGGAGTGGTGGCTTTCTTCGGCGACCAGAACTATTTCAATCAGTACGATCCCGAATGGCTCGTTCAAAACACGCAGACCTGGCGGGAACTAACCCTCTGGATAGACGTCGGCGATCACGATGACCAATGGGGTCAAGCCATCGTCGCTTATCACAACCTGCTGGTCGCGTTAAGAGTCCCGCACGAATGGCATCTCTTTTACGGTTTTCACGATCCGGCGTATTGGGCGACGCACGTCCCCGACTATTTGACATGGTATTCATCGAAACTCCTGGGGCAATAACCCGGTCCGCCGGCTGGCTCATCCTGATTTTCTGGACGATGCTGGGCATCGGCTGTTCGACCATCGCGCCCACGCCTACTTTAATTCCGACCGCAAGACCGACCCGCCCTGCGACCCTCGCGCCGACGACCACTCCATCGCCCAGTCCAACGCCGACTTCTCCCTGCGCGCTCGCGCCGTTGCCAGACCGCACCCCCATTGTTCGTCCGACGTTTACTCCGCTGCCCGCGCAACCCAGCGTTCTCCCCGGGCGCAGCCAGTGGATTGACACGAAATTCAAAAGCGCGCTGCTCGACCGCGCAATGCCAATGCTTGTCTATCTGCCGCCCGGCTATTTCGATTCGACGCGGCGCTATCCCACGTTGTACATGCTGGGCGGATTCGCGGGTGACTATCGCGAGTGGACGTACTGGGGCATTTGCGAAGCGCTGGAACGATTGACGCGCCGCGGCAAGATTCAGCCGATGATCGTCGTGCTGCCTGAAGGCGATCATTCGTGGTGGTTCAACCACGCGCCTCCGCCAGTTAGCGATGGCAAACCGTGGGGCGATTACATTTGGCGCGAGGTCGTCGGCTACGTGGACGTGAATTACCGCACGCTGCCGCGCCGCGCCAGCCGCGCGATCGGCGGACTCTCGGCGGGCGGGCAAGCCGCGTTGATGCTCGCGCTGACGCACCCTCAAGTCTTTAGCATCGTGGGCGCGCACAGCCCTTCGATTCGCGGCGCAGACGGATCGGTGGCGGCGTTCGGCGACCCGGAGTATTTCAAGCAGTACGACCCGGTTTGGCTAATCGAGCATACCCAGGCCTGGCGGCAACTGACTGTGTGGATTGACATCGGCAGGGACGACACGCAGTGGGGCGAAGCCATCGTCAAGTTTCACCAGCGGATGGATGCGCTCGGCGTTCCGCATGAATTCAATGACGCCTGGCGCGGCATTCACGACGACGCGTACTGGAGCGCGCACCTGCCGGATTATTTGACGTGGTATGCCTCCAAGTTGGCGGGGGAAAAATAGAAACGTCGTATTGGAAATCAAAGGTATTCATCTCAAGAACGAAGACACCGATTACAAGCAACAACTCTTCGCCCTGTGCAACTCCCATAGCCAACCCAAACCGTGGGATGAGATCGCGCAGCAATTCGCGAATCACACAATCAATTTCCAGGTCGTGTTCGACCAAGAATGGCAACGGGTGCTGAACGCGTTGTTTGCGTCCGCAGATGGTTGCCCATAGACAAGGAGAAGTAGCGACGACTCGGTTTTGAATGAACAAGACCCGAAGGATTTGCACATAACCAATCCTTCGGGTCTTATAATCTCTGTTTGCATCTACCCCTGTTGCTCCCCCAGCAGCAGCCGATACAACGTCCGCGTCGCGAGTCCGCGGTGACGACATCAAGGAATTCATTATCGCCATCACTCCGCTGGGACGCACTCGAATCCTTGCGTGTGGAAATCGCTATCGAAGGCAAAGGCAGTTTTGATTTCGAGTCGTTGCATCGTGACGAAACTGACCCAATCCACCAAACTGAGTTGGCGCTGTGAGGCGGCGATGAGCCTACTGATCGCAGAGGAGTGTTGCGCCGCGTCGATCCATTCGATTCGCAGGACAGGCACGATATCTTGCTGAAGCGTCTTGACCGCGTCCATTCCCAAGCGACGCTGAACCAGCGCAAATGTCTCGACGAGGATGTAGTTGGTAGAAACCAACACCTCGCCGCTGGCGAGCAAATCCGCCCAAGCATCTTTTGCCGCCGCGTGGTTCAAGTCATCGGCGTCGAGGATGGCAAAGAGCGCGGAGGTATCTACCAAGACGCTCATTCAAGAAGGCTCGCGGCCAGATGATCATCGTGCGAGGCGGAAACATCAGCATGCCCGGAGTGAAACCGCCCGACGGCAGACAACGCGCGTTCTCTCATTTGCCTGCTGATCGTGCGTTCTGATGTGCGCCCCGCAAGTGAATCTGTCAATCTGCGGTCAATCAGTTTCTCGATCATCACGCGTAGTTCGTCGGTTGTCATATCCGCCACGCGGCGTGTGCGTGAGACTGAGCGCGTCCGTTTTTTCTTTTGCCTTTGAGTTAGAACCATTGGAGTTCTCCTTCCTGTGCCTGACGTATTATACCACGTATTCGACGTTACGTCTGCTGTTCCCCCAGCAGCAACCGGTACAACGTCCGCGTCGCGAGCAAGTTCGCGGTGATGACGCCGAGGAGTTTCCCTTCCGGCGAAAGCACCGGCAGCGCGGAAATGTCGTGCTGTTCCAAGCGCGTCACCGCGTCGAGGATGCTGTCCCGGGGTCCGCAACTGACAATCTGCCGCGTCATGATCTCGTCCACCTTGACGCCTTCGATCTTGCCGCGCGACGCGGCTTGCGTAATGTCCCAGTCGGTCACGATGCCGACGACGTGTCCATCCGGCGCGACCACCGACAAAATGTCCGTGTTCTTTTCGACGAGCACGCGCGCGGCATCCTGCACCGTGCAGTTGGCTGGTAGCGTCGCCATCTCCACCATCACTTCCGACGCCACGCGGTGACTCTCGCGGCGGACGATGCGACTGATGCTGATGCGCTCCGCGACCTGGCAAGGCAGCGCGTCTTCGTCGGCGATCAAGCCGTCAATCAACTCGATCATGTTGTTGCGGATCACCGCGTCGCGTTTCTGCTCCCCCGCGCGGCGTCGCTTTTCGGCAAGTTCGGTGAGTTGTTGCGCGTGATCGGCGAGCCATTGGTCCACCGCCGCGCGCTGTCCAAGCATCGCTGCCGGGATGCGCAAGTCTGGCGGCGTTGGGATCAACCGTTCGTGCGCGGCGAAGATCACGCCCCCCGAGTTGACGAGATAATCGGTCGCGATCAGCGTGCCGCGTTCCTGGTACACTTGGCGCTCCATCCGCCGCCGCGCGGCTTTGCGTTTCGGATCGGGCGAGTAGGTGTTCGCGCCTTCGATGATCATGGACCAGCGCCCCATCTTGTCCACGGTCATCGAGGGTCGCGACGCTTCGTCCACGTCGAGATAATTCGCTTGCGGCGCCGCCGGGATAAAGGCGAACGCGCTTTCGCGCAGCAGATCGTCGCGCGCGCTCGAGAATTTCAACGTGGGGCAGTCGCTGTCGGGACCATCGGGATGTGCGAGAAAGTACGGTTTGGTCACCAGCGGGTTGATATCGCGCAGCGCGAGCAGCAGTTCGATGTCCAGACCGGTCGCGCAGTAGAGATAACCCGACGCGTCGCTAATGCCGATGATCTGGGGCGCGGTTTTCTTCTGCTTTTCGATTTCCAGTATCAAGCGCGCGACGTTTGCGCCGACCGCGCCGAACCCTTGCACGATACACGTCACTTTTTCCCACGGAGGGATTGCGAGGTTGCGAAACTGGGGCAAGCCGCGCAGCCGGTGTGCCTCGCGATGCAACGTCTCCAGCGCGATCACCACGCCGCCCGCTGCCGCGCCGAGTTGGTCAATGCGATTGCCGCCCATGTCCACCGGTTTCGACAGCGCCGCGTCGAGCCCGTTTTCAATCGCGATCGTCTTCATGTCCTGATCGTTTGTGCCGACGTCGGGACCCGGGTTGTAGATACGGATGTAGCGGCGGATCAAATGCGCGAACCCGCGTACGACGGCGGTGTGCTCGGCCGGCGCAAGATTCGGACTGGCGACGATGCCCGACTTGGCACCGCCGAAAGGCAAATCGGCTGCCGCGTTCTTCATCGTCATCCCGCGCGCGAGGTTGTGAATCTGCGCCGGCGTCACATCGGGCGAGAGACGGATGCCACCCATCGCGGGCAAGCCCATCGCAACATTGTCCACGACGAGATACCCGCCGATCTCCTGCGGCTCGCGTTCGTTCCACATGCAGACGACGAGCCGCGGCCCCAGGTTATCCACTTCGATTTGAAGGCGGTGCAAGAGTTCGACATCTTGCGAAGTGAACTCGATAAAGACGAGTCCGTTGTCCTCTTTGCGCCGCGTTTGCCAGACATCTTCTGGCAGCAGGTCGCGCAAAAATTCGTTCATGCGTTTGGGTAGCATAGGCACTCCGTTTTGGAAGTTGGAGGTTAGAGGTGGGAGATTGGAGGGTGGCGTTCCAACTTCTAACATCCAATCTCTAGCATCCAATCTCCAGCTTCAATTGCCGCGCGGTGTCAATCCCCTGACCGCGATAGTGATTGTTCGCGAAGACAAAAACGCTTTCCGCCGCTTGGTCCAGTTTTTTGAGTTTGGGCGTCCATTCCGCCAACTCGGCTTTGCTGTACGTGTAATCGTAGCGTTCGTACGCGTGTTCGTGTTGCCACCATTTTGCCGCGTTGCGTCCGTGAAAGCGCACGTACGCGACGTTCGACGTCGCTTCTGCGATTGGCGGCAGCAATCCTTGCAGGCGCGGCTCGTCCACGCAGCAAAAGCCAAACGCATGCTCGCGCAGAAACGCGAAAGTTTCGTCGTGCAGCCACTGCTGGTTGCGAAACTCGACGACGACGGGCAGATCGCGTAATCGTTCGCGAAAGGTTTTCAAGTAATCGGCGTTCTCGGGCGTGTTGTGGAATGAATTGGGAAACTGCGCGAGCACCGCGCCGAATTTCTTTTCGTCCTGCAAGGGCTTGAGCGCATCAATGAACTGGGGAAAGAGCGCGGGGTCGGCGTCGCGTGTGTGCGTCATCTCTTGCGTCGTTTTGATCGTGAAGAAAAAGTCAAGCGGAACCTTGCGCGCCATGCCCGCCAGCGTGCGCGCCGTCGGCATGCGATAGTACGTGTAGTTGATTTCGAGCGCGTTGAACTCGCGCGCGTAGAACGCAAGCCAGTCCTGCTTCTTGAGGTCGGCGGGATAGTACGGTCCCACCCAGTCATCATAGGAAAAGCCAGATGTGCCAATGTAAATCATACGAACCTCCGAAGGCAGAAGGATGAGGGATGAAGGATGAAGATGCCCATGGTGTCATTGCGAGCCGCGTAGCGGCGAAGCAATCCCCAAGCAACACGGAGATTGCTTCGTCGCAAAGAACGCTCCTCGCAATGACAAAACGGTTTTCATCCTTCCGCCTTCTGCCTTGTCTGTTTCGCCTCCAACCGCGCTAGCCGATGCTCCAGTCCGTGCTGCCACTGTATTTGCGCGTCCTTTGGAAAATCGGGCGCGTTGATGATGGCGAGCGCCGCGCGTGTGTGTTCGATGGCTTGCGCGTAATCGCGAACCTTGTGTTCATAGTACTTTGCCAGTTCGACAAAGGCGTACACCTGGCGCGTCCGCGTCGCGCCCTGCCACAACTCGACTGCCGATAACATCTCCCCGCGTCGCCGCTGGACGTACGACAATCGCCGGACCGTCTCGCGAAATGTTTCCTCCGACAAATCGAGTTCCAAGCCGCGCGCGTACAACTTGGCTGCGTCGTCGAGTCGTTGCAAGTCTTCGAACAGTTTGCCGATCGCGATCAAGTCGAGTCCATGTTCGACCGCAAAGTTGAGCGGATCATTTAGCATCTGCGCGATGTGGCTCAAGAGCGCTGCCATCGCGATCACGTCCATCGCGTTGTGATAAAAGACGCCGCGGAGTGGTCGCGCGTCCCCGCTTTGCAGATAATCGAAATACATCTGCGGAATCAGCCACCCGGGAATGTCCTCTTCCGTCCGCGTCGCGCCGAGGATGTGCGTTTCGAGCGAGCCGAGCGCGCGACTTTCCAGACGATCGCGCCACAACCGCCGCGCGAGCGGCAGCAAATCGAGGTGCGCGGCGTTGGTGAATGGAATCGCGTGTCCGTTCACGATGCAGCGATTCCGCAACAGCGGCGCGTCGAACGCTTTGCCGTTGAACGTCACGAGCGCGTCGAGGGGCTGCAAGAATTCCGTCAGCGCGGCAAGCGCGGCGGGCTCTTCGATGGGATCGCGCATAAAGATTTGCGTGAGACGAAACCCGCTGGCATCGAATCGCCCCAGCCCGATCAAGAACGCGAACGTCCCTGTGCCGCCGCCAAGTCCGGTTGTCTCGACGTCGAGGAAAACCAGGTTGCGCGATTCACATTCCGTGAGGTGCGGTTCGTCTGCCCATGCCGCGATAGTTTGCAGTGAAGCCGTGACCGGCAGCGCGGCGTTGCCGTGGCGATATTCGGGCGGATAGGTCGCTTCGACGACAAACGTCTCGCCGAGCGGCGTCGCGTGCACGCGCCCTTCGACCACTTGCTCTATGGAATTGCCCCGGCGCGGTTTGGGCGGCGGCAGATCGCGCGCGCCGACTTGGACGCCGAGGGATTTTAGTTTATCGGAAAGTGCCGGCATAGAGAATCAGAGACCAGAGATTGGAGATTAGAGATTTGACGACGGTTCAAGTATATCACACTTTGGCGCAGGTGGTAGGAATGAAAAAAAGCGCGCGCAATGAAGTTGCACGCTCTTGATGAAAAGCAGCCACGTTTTGGATCTTTTTGATTATTCTGGCAATTGCCGATTAACCTTATCGCGTACAAGTGCTGATAGCAGCGCCCGCGCCTCTTTCTTTCCTCCGTACCCATTCTCGCCGCCCGGACCCACACACGAGGGACAGCCATCTTCGCACGCACAATCGCACACGAGTTCAAGCGCGCGCGCGACCAGTTCGTCGTGCAGTTCAAATAGGCGCTCGCTAAAACCAATGCCGGCGGGAACCTGATCGTAAATCACAATTGCCGGCTTGCCCTCGGCGAGCGGCGATGCCGGGTCGGAGTGAACGCCGATGTCGCGCGCATCGCACATCAGAAACAGCGGCGCGAGATGCCCCAGCACGTGCGCGACGCCGGCAAGTCCGCTGCGCACCCGCACTGCCAGTTCCGCGCGCTGATGACAGTTGGGACAGAGCGTAACGAGGTTGGTTAGTTCGTTGGCTTGTTGGCTGGTTGGAAAAGCGCGGAAGGGAATTTTGTGATGGACATGGTGCGCGGTTCCGTTTTCAGGCACACCGCAGCCCTGACAGCGATAATGGTCGCGCGCGCGCACGCGCTGGCGGATCGAATCCCAGTCGGGTCCGTAAGCGTTCGGCGCGTTCGACCACAATCCTTCATCACGCAACTGGGCGACAGTCTCAGCGTTCACCGCCAGCCAATAACCGGTCGTGCGCAATTCGGTTGGCGGAAGCGAGACGATGCCCTCGCCGAGATTCTCGTGCGTGAACCATTTGATCTTTTTGTAGCCGGTCACCTGTGTCGTCACTGCGATTTCGCCGTGCGCCTTCGCCGCGCCGCGCGCCTCGGCGCGCGCGAGTTCAGCCAGCAATTGAACCTGGGTTTCGCGGCGCGGCTCCGTGTAGTAATCGGCATCCGTCGCGCGCAGACGCGCGATGCCGTGTGGCAAGTCCAATTCATCAACGACGAATGATTGACCCTCGTGCAAATAAATCGCTTCGGGATGCGCCATCCAGTATGCGCTCTCCAGATCAACGTTGCCGATGACTCGGCTTGTCATTGCGAGGAGCGATCCTGAGCGGAGCGAAGCGGAGTCGAAGGATTGCACCGAAGCAATCCCCGAGTCGCGAGTTGGAGATTGCTTCGCTTCGCTCGCAATGACAGACTCAATTGCGTC
>DHFK01000061.1 GCA_002400365.1 Anaerolineales bacterium UBA4826
TCCGCGTCAATCCGCGCTGGTAGTTTGTCAAACTGATCTTGATGGCTGGAAGGGCAGCCGCGCTGAGCGCAAGTCGAAGGATGCCGCCAAACGTCCATCCTTCGACTTCGCTTAGGACGGCTGGGCGAGTTCCCCGCAGGACTCGACCCCGCAGATCCTCCATCTACTTCAGAATAGCCGGCAGGAACAGCCAGTTCGATGGCGGCGCCGTCGTAGTTCCGCTCTCTTGTATGATGATCGGCAGATAAAGCCGGTTCGGCGATGACGCCGTTCCGCTTCCCTGCGTGATGAACGGAAAGTAAACTCTCACGAGACTCGCCAGCGTTGCATCCCACGCGCTGTTATCCCACGTGTTCGTATCACGCTCGTTCGCCGTCACACTCGCCACATTCCAAAGTGTGCCTAGCGCGTTTGCTGTCACCGTCAAGGTAACCGTCACTGTCGCGCCGCTACTCACCGCCCCAAGATCGCACACGATTGTGGTCGTTCCACCGCATGTCCCCTGCGTCGCCGTCTTGGAGATAAGCGTCACCGTCACCGGCAGCGTGTCCGTCAAGATAACGCCGGTTGCAGTTTCGGGACCGTTGTTCCTCACCGTCAGCGTGTAGGTTAGTGAACTGCCAACCATCACCGGGTCAGGCGCGCCGAACTTCTCGAGCGTGAGATCGGCGATGAGCGCGGTGGTCACCTGGAACGTGCCGGTCGCGGTGTTCGATGGGTTGCTTTGCGAAGTCGCGTTCACGGTGACGTCGCTCGTCGTGCCAACAGGTGTGCCAACGGGGATCGCAAACGTGACGACGACGCTGGCGCCGACTCCCTCTTGCAGCGTCACGATGGACGAGGCGGGACTGATGCGCCAGCCGCGCGAGTCGGCGACATTCACCTGAACCGTATCGGTGGGAGCAGTCCAATGCTGGATGTGGACATTTGCGCTGACTTGAGTGCCGCTCGTGCCGTACACAGGAGCCGGGTCAGCAAAGGTCACCAGTGCCACCGGCGTCGTGCGCCAGTTGGCAAAGTCCACCCCTGCGCTTACCTCGTCGCCCGTGCCAGGGCCCGCACCGCCCGGTCCGCTGGCGTCGCCCCACCAGTTGTCGCGGGCATTCACCATGTCCGCAGACCTGACAGGTCCAGCCCTCAACCAAGTCGGGGGTCTCGAAAGACCTGTTGAGCCCACCGCAACATAGTTCACGCCCATCCCCGTATTGCCAAAAATGTTCGTCCCGGTCACGGTCAACGTCGTAGGCAGTTCTAGGCGGATGCCATCGCCACCGTTGTTGGCGATCTGGGCTGAATTGATGGTCATCGGGACCGGAGCGTCTGTCGCGCCTTTGACACCGGCAGACCTCGAAAGACCTGTCGTGTCTCCCGCAGTGTCGCCGGTGCGGAGGATGGCGCCCAGACCGTTTCCGCTGATCTGCGCGCCCCGAGCGCGAAGCTCGCCGCCGACCCGGATGCCCCAACCATTGTTATAGCTGATGCTGTTCGCGCCTCTCACGTCAACCGCGCCGCGGGCGCGAATCCCGTCCCCGGTGTTGGAGATTACGCGTGTCCGATCCAGGTAGACGCCATAGGCGGCGCCGGTCTGCTTGATGCCGTCACCGATGTTGCCGCTGATCTCCAGCTGATGTCCCCGACCACCCATGCCCAGGTCACGCGTGAGCCCGATGCCGCCGGTCCCGGCGATCTTGTGGCCGTTGCCCTTGACGGTAATCTGCGCATATCCAGAAGAGCCGCCGCTCAACACGATCTCGCCGCCCACGGCAAGGCCCCACCCGCCGTTGCGCGCCACCTCCAGGCGATCCAGATCATGCAAGACAACGCGCGTACTGATGGTGTGAAGTCCATCCGCGCCGTTGTCATTGATCTGAACCGTTGCCAGCAGCGCGACTTCGTCTGCGTTGCCAACCTGGAGCCCGTCCTTCGTGTTGTGATGGACGTTGGCATTCGCCAACACGATCATAGCGTTTTTGCTCGCTTCAGCCAGCACGCCATAGCCGAAGTTGTGCGCGATCTCGACCGAGCCGCGCCCGGGAGCCAGATCCAGGGTGGCGGCCGGGCCTTGGCCTTCGATTCCGGCCGCATCCTCCTCTGCACCGACCAGGCGGCCGTTGCCTCGGATCACGATATTCACATAGTCGCCTTCATCGGTGATAATGAAGTTATTCCCCGACCAGATGCCCGACTTGCCGTTGCCCGACACCTCCAGGCGATCGGCGTTGACATTCGTGACACATCTATTCCGGATGCCGTAGCCGTTGTTGCCGATCACCTCGATCCAGCCGTACAGGTTGAGTTCCGCGCATCCTGGGACAGTTGGAAGTTCGATGCCATCAGCCTTGTTGTTCAGCACCCGCGTGTTCTCCAACGTCAGGTAGGCATCGTTCTTTGTCACGATGATGCCGCTGCGCTTGTTGTCGGCCACCTCCAGGAACTCGATGCCATCGAAGGTGCTGACGCCGCCCTCGACCATGATCGCGGCTTCATTGTCTTCGCCGGGCAAGCGGCTGCCGTTGCCGTTGACCCGGCCCCAGTGGCGGAACTGGATCACGGGAAATGTCCCAGTGCGCCTATTGCCGAGCACGCCGTAACGACCGTTAGCCAGGATTTCCGTCCGATCCAGGATCAGCGACGCGCCGTCCGCGTAGACCCCGCTGCCAGAGAAGCCGGTCACGGTGAGGGAGCGCAGCTCGACATCCGTGGCGGGTCGTCTGACAACGAAGCCAGCGGCGTTGAGAGGCGCCGCGCTGCCATCAATAGTCACGCGGCCGGTGCCCGGCTGCGTCGCGCCGTCCACGATCAGCGGGGTGTAGATCCCCGGCAGCTCCCCATCCGTCACCCGGATCACGGGGATGCCTGCGCCAGGGATGGCAAAGAGGATGGCGTCCTGGCCGCTGCGCCGGTTGGCCTCGGCGATGGCGGCGCGCAGCGTACACTGCGGCCCGGCCCGGCTCAAATCCACGTCACACATACCGTCATCCGCCGCGGCGTCCTCCTCATCGCTGGTCATGTTGACGACGATGGGTGGCACTGCGAACTCGGAAGTGTTGCCGTCGGGGTCGGTGGCGGTGGCTGCGATCACGGCCGAGGCGCCGGCGAAGGTGGCCGTGAAGCGCGCCAGGCCGTCGCCGCCGGTCGTCACGTCGCGGCTGCCCAGGAACCGCTCGCCCTGGTAAGTGTGGTATTGCGGATTGTCGAAAAACTCTAGCCGATAGGTGCGGCCCGGCAGGCTGTCCAGGATGCCATCCACCTGCATCCCGCCGGCTATCGCGGTGGTAGTGATGATCGGGGTGTTCTGCAGCCGGTTGGGGCCGGAGTCGGGGTCGCCCGGATCGTTGGGGGTCGGCCCTTCGGGGAGCAGGTCAATCCCCAACTCCTCGTTGGCGAAGATCGTGTTGCCCAGGATGCGGTTACGCTCGCCGACCGCCAGGTTGACGCCATCGCCCTGGTTGAACGCGATGAGGTTTCCTTCGCCCGGCTCGGTGCCGCCGATCCAGGTGTCGTTGGCGCCGTCAATCAGCACGCCGTGGCGCGCATTGAGCAGCGGCTGGTCGGGGTAGATCTGCGCGCCGATGGTGTTGGCCTGGATGCGATTGCCGGTCGCGCCAGCCCCTTTGATCACGATGCCATCGTAGAGATGCGCGGAGATCAAGTTGCCCTGGCTCGGCCGGCCGATGACGTTGCCCGGCGCATCGGTGATGCGCACGCCAACCTCGCTGTTGGTGGAATCGCTGCTGTAGGGGCCAATGCCCGGACCAAAGGTGCCTTGCCGGTTGGTGCCAATGAAATTGTTGAGGACCAGATTGCCCGTGGCGCCCTGGCCAACGATTTTGAGGTTATCCTTATTGCAGGCGATGACGTTGCGCGCCGCAGCCGTCTCGCCGCCGATCAGGTTGGCCGGCGCGTCCTCGATCATCACGCCATAGACATTATTCGCGCACGAGCAGGTGTAGCCGTCGGCCTGCAAGCCGATGAAGTTGCCCTGCACGCGGTTGCCGGTAGCGGCTGCGCCGTAGATCTGCACCCGGTTGCTGATGACGTTGCGGTAGTCGGGATTGGCGTCGCCCACCCGGTTGCCGCCCGCGTTGGACAGACGGATGGACCCGCCTTCGTTGGAAAAACACTGTTCACCGTCGGCTGCCATGCCCACGTAATTACCCAGGATGCGATTGTCACTGCTTGCCGCGCCGATGATCTGGATGCCCCAATTCTTCGAACGCGCGATGACGTTGGTGGCGTAGCCGGCCGCCCCGCCAATCACGTTTCCGGCCGAGTTCTCGATGCGGATGCCGTCCCCTTCGTTGGGCAAGGCCCACCATTCCTCTAACTCCCCCATGCGATTGACGCTGTGACCGAGCACATTGCCCAGCACGTAATTGCCCCCCGCGCCCGCGAGGATGGCAATGCCATGGCCCTTGTTGTTGCCGATATAGTTGCGTGCGCCTTGCTCCGCGCCGCCTACCCATACGCCCGTCGCGCCCCCGGTGATGAGCACGCCGTTGCCGTGATTGTGACCAACCTCGGGGTGATTTCCATCTTTGTCCGCGCCGATGATGTTGCCCAGGATGCGGGCATTGACCGCGCCCGCGCCGCGCACCTGGACGCCGTGTCGCTCATTCCAGGCGATGACATTGCGCTCGTCGGTCGTCAGCCCGCCGATGCGCGTGTCCGGCGCATCCTCCACCTCCACGCCGTCAAGCTTGTTGCTATAGGATTTGCCCCCGTCGCTACCCGTGCCGATGTAGTTACCCACGACCACGTTGCCCCGCGCCCCCACTCCCTGCACGAAAATGCCCGAACCGCGGTTGTTGCTGATCACGTTGCGCGCCGCCGCCGTATTGCCGCCGATCGTGTTGCCCGGCGCGTTCCAGATCCAAACACCTGCCTCCGAGTTAGCCATGGGCTCGGTCGAGACGCCATCCGTGCCGATGAAGTTGCCCGTCAAGCGATTACCTCTTGCGTTTGTGCCCTGGATTAGCACACCATGACTGTTATTGCCCAACGTATTGCCGGTCAAGGTGTTGTTCGGCGAATTGGTGATGCGCACCCCGGGTCCCAAGTTTTCAAGCGGCGAAACTCTTCCGATGCGGTTGCCCTTGATCAGGTTACCACCCGCCGGACCTTCGATGACGATACCTGCGCCGGTGTAGATGCCGGCGCTTGCGCCGAAGCTGGTAAACTCCAGTCCCTGCACTGTGCTGTTGAATGCGGCGATGGTCAGCCCATCCATGGCTTGCCGTCCCCCGTCCACCCGCACAATGCCGCCCGGCTGCGTCGTCCCGTCAATCACCACCGCATCACGCACGGTCGGCAGCGCGCTCTGAGGGCGAATGATGAATACGTTCGCTTGGCGGCTGGATACGCCGGCAGAGTATGTCGGGATATTGAACGTGATGTTATCCGTACCCGATTTGGCATTCGCCTCCTCAATTGCCGCGCGCAGGGTACATTCCGCTTCCGGCTGCCCGTTGCGTAGGATCGTTCCACCCGTATTACACGCGCCATTGCCTTTGTTGTTGTCGCTTCCATCGCCGGTTGAGTTGACGACCAATCCCTCCGGCACGGAAGTAGGCGTTGGGGTTTGTGTCGGTGTTTGTGTCGGGATTCCTGCCGTAGGTGTTGCTGTGTGCGTGGCTGTCGCAGTCTTTGTGGGTGTCTGCGTTCGTGTGGGCGTGGGTGTTGCCGTGGCACCGCCCATCGGCGGACCAAAGTTGAATGCGCTCCCCCCACCATTCGGCGCGGCAACAAAGTCGCCGAGGAACGCGCCGCTGGTCCCGTCATAGCGTTTGATGGCGCCGCCATTGGTCGCAAGCCACAGATTGTTGTCGGGACCAAAGCGGGGATAACGCGGATTGGAAAGCCCTCCGCTTCCGGCGGTCACAAATTCCTTCGTGCAGCGTCCCGTCCCTACGTCGAATTCAGTGACCCTGGAAGCGCCGGCGACATAGAGCCGCGCACTGTGGAAAGTGAGATAACCCGCATCTTTAGGCAGAGGACAGCTTGCCCAGTCTAATTCGCGAACGAATCCACCCCACTGATTAAATTCCAGAACTGTATTACCTTGACCGACAGCGTAAAGTTTCCCATCACTCCCAAAGTCAAAACTCGTGACATACGGAGTGCCATTCGTAAAGTTGCTGATAAAAACGCCGTCCGTTCCGCGAAAACGCTTGATGAGACCGCCGACGCTGATATAGAAATCTGCACCGGGACCAAGCCGCATGTGGTACGCGCCGGCCCCCCATCCGCCCGCGAATTGCCCCATCGAGGCGCCGGTCGTGCTGTCGTAGCGATTTAACGCGTTGCTGGAGAGCGCGTAGATGTTGCCATCGGGACCAAATTCAATGCCATAGGGTACGGTGGCGGCGTTGAAACAGCCAAGGCGCGTGCCGCTCAGATCATAGCGCGCGATGCCCCAATTGAGAGTGTTATAGGTGCAGCTGGCATAGGCATAGAGATTCGAGCCGCCTTGCGCTCGAATGGGCTGGGTCTGGTGGAACAGGAGCGAGCTCATCAATGCGAGCGCAAGCAGTAACAGCCACCGTGCCCAAGAAACCGACCCTTCGTTCCTCAGGATGACATTGTTCATGGAATGCCTCCTTCACGATACAGCGGAAGAACCTTCGCGGTCTTTGCCGCGAACGTCTTTGTCTCTCGATTGTTTCACGTTCATGGTTGCTCTCCTTTCGGGCGAGAAATTTATGTTTGATTGTCGCGCTTGGACATGGTATAATCAGATCCAAACTGCACTCGCAAAAAACGAAACGCGCTCTCCAAATCGGCAAAGCCCCGGCGCTCGCCGTCGGGCAAGCGTTTGAGCATCACGCGCACAATGCGCGCGTCGGGCGGCTCTTCGCGCCAGACGCGCAGAATGTACGACGTAACCGCATCGTTCGATAGATCCAAATCGTCTATCATCGCTTGCGAGTATACCAAATGCATCGCCAAAGAATCGCCAAAACGCAGGCGCCGCTGGTCCTGCGCTGTTTCGGCGCGCTCGACGTGCAGCGCGGCGGTAACCCGCTGGAGGGCTTTGCGACGCACAAAACCCGCGCCCTCTTCGTCTATCTGGCGCTCCGCCCACGCCAGCCGTTCACCCGCGCGCATCTGCAAACCTTGCTGTGGGACGACCGCCCGACCGCACTCGCCGCGCGCAGTCTGCGCCAAGCCCTCGTCAATCTCCGCCGAATTTTTCCGACCGAACTCGCCATCACGCGCGCAACCGTCACCTTCAATCCCCCCGCCGATTTCTTCTGCGATGTCGCACAATTCGAAACCGACGCGACCGCGGTGGACCTGTATCGCGGCGAATTCCTGCAGGGACTCGATCTGCCCCACGCGCAAACCTGGGAAGCGTGGCTGCGCACGCGGCGCGAGGAACTCCAGGTGCGCGCACTCAACACGCTCGATGCGCTCGGCGCGCAACACGCCCAGCGCGGCGAATTTGCGCGCGCGCTGCAGTACTATCAGCGCGCGCTCGTCCTCGAGCCGTGGCGCGAAAGCACGCACCAAGCCGTGATGCGCACGTGCGCGCTCGCCGGCGACCGCGCCACCGCACTGGCACAATATGACAAGTGCTGTCTCGCGCTGGCGGATGGGCTGGGCGTTGACCCGTCACCCGAAACCGAGGCGCTGTACCAACACATCCTCAACGACACCTTTACCGTCGAGCCGCTCAAGCCGCGTGCGCTCCCCTTCGTGGGACGCGGCGACGCGTACGCGCAGGGTATGCGCTTGTGGTCGGAGGCGCTACGCGCGGGCGCGCGCCTCACGCTCGTCGAAGGCGAAGCCGGCATCGGCAAGACGCGGCTCGTCAACGAGATTTTGCAGCAACTCGAACTGCGTGGCGCATTCGTCGCGCGCGGTCAATGCGTCGAATTTTCCGCGCCCGTGCCTTATCGCCCCATCGTCCAGGCGCTGCGCCAACTGCTCGAACAAAANNTCATTCCAGCATCGTCTTTTTTCTCGACGACATCCATTGGGCGGATGCCGCCACGCTCGATCTGCTCCATCACCTCGTCCGCGCCTTGACCCAGGAATTTTCCGCGCGCGTGCCCTTTTGGTTTGTCGGCGCGACGCGTCCCGAAGAGACGCCGCTCACACACCCGCTCACGCGACTGTATCACGCGCTGGCGCGCGACGATGGGGCGGCGCGCCTGCGCCTAGCGCCGCTCGCCGCCGACGCGATTGCCGAACTCGCGCGCGCCATCAGCGACGATGAAACGCTCGCGCCCTTTTTACAGCGCGAGAGCGGCGGCAATCCGTTCATCCTCAGTGAAGTCGTCAAGGGCTTGCAAGAATCGGGCAAGTTACAACTGCTCGCGTCCGGCAAATGGCAAACCGTCGGCGCGCTGACGAGTGTGCTGCCTGAGCACGTCGAGGACATTACTCTCCAACGCATCGGTCGCTTGGGCGACGCGGCGCGCCTGGCGATTCGGTTTGCGGCAGTGATCGGCGAGGCGTTCGCGCCGGACACGCTGGCGGACGTGATGGGCGCGCGCGCCGTGACGCCGGTGATTTTCGCCGAATGGGCAGAACGGCGCTTGCTGACGCAGAACGACGCGGGGCAGTGCGATTTCACGCACGACAAGATTCGCGAAGCGGTTTACCATAACCTCGATCCGGCTTGGCTGCCGCTCGCGCACGAACGCGTGGGGCAAGGGCTGTTGGATCGCGTCACGCGGCTGGGACAAGATCCCGCCAGTATCGCCGCGCAGATTGCGTATCATTTCGAACGCGGGTTGGATGCGCG
This sequence comes from Anaerolineales bacterium UBA4826, assembly GCA_002400365.1. Lineage (GTDB taxonomy): Bacteria > Chloroflexota > Anaerolineae > UBA4142 > UBA4142 > UBA4142. Next base: position 8,753 of record DHFK01000061.1, read on the forward strand.
CCGCGCCGCGCCGTTTCTCGCGCAAGCGGCGGAGTCGGCGCGGCAAATCCATGCGAACGCGGAGGCGATTGACTTGTATCAACGGCTGTTGCCGCATTTGCGGGAGAGCGAACAAGTCGAGCCGCTGCTCAAGTTGGGGTATCTTGAACATTGGAGTCAGAGCGAGGAAAAAGCCGAGGCAAGTTATCGGCGCGCGCTGGCGTTGGCGCAATCCACCGGCAATCTCAAACTAGAAGCGCGCGCTTGGACGGCGCTGGCGGGTATGCAAATCTACGACGCGCGCGCGATGGCGGAAAGCATCGCCCAAGCCGAAGCCATCGCGCGTTCGCTCGATGACAAGCCACAATTGGTCGAGATTCTGTGCGCCAAAGGCGCGCGTATCAGCCGCGTGGGCGACGCGCAAGCGGCGTTGCAAATCGGCGAAGAGGCATTGGCGCTGAGCGCGGAACTCTCGTCGCGCGAAATCGTTTTGAGTTTGCGTCTGGTGTGCGCGGCGTGTATGTGCCTCGGCAAATTCGACAAAGCGGCGCGCGGTGCGGCGCGCGCGCTCGAGCTGACGGGCGCGACCCAGGATCGCGAAAGCGAAAGCACCTGGCTCAATACACTCGGCGAAATTGCGCGCTTGCGCGGCGATTTTCGCGCCGCCGTCAATTTCTACGAGGACACGCTGGCGATTACGCGCGCGTTGCAATTCGGGGGCTGGGAATATGCGCGGCGGAGCAATCTGGCTGGCGCGCGCGTCGGCTTGGGCGAATACGCCGCTGCGGAAACCGAACTGCGCGAGTTGGTCGCGTTGCCCGAAGCGCGTGATTCGCCCGTGCAGTCGGAGACGCATCGTTTTCTCGCGCAGGCGTTGCTGGGGCAAGGCAGGATGGCTGAGGCGTTGGAGGCCGCGCAGCGCGCGCTCGAGATTGCGCGGCGCGTTGCGCAGAGTGATTTGCTCGTCGGCGCGTGGCGCGTCTTGGGTCAGACGCTCGGCAACTGGCAAGCGGAGAATGGGGATTGGCGATCAGCGCTTGCCCATCTCGATCCGCCGGTCGCGGACGCCGCCGAGTGCTTTGTCCAGAGTCTGCGCCTGTGCGACGAGACGAGCATGGCCAGCGAACGCGCGTGGACGCTGCGCGCGTGGAGCGCGTATGAAAAACAGCGCGGCGATGCGGTGCGCGGCGCGGAATTCGAACAACAGGCGCGTGCGGAATTCGCGCGTTTGGAGATGCTGTGGCGCTCACCAGACAGTCCCGACTGCGGCGCCGCGCAGACGGCATCTCCAACATCCAGCGCCTCGCGCGTGAACGCCGCGTGATCGAGCGCAGTGAGATCAAATAGCAGCAATCCTCGCCTCACCCACCGTCTCGTTGTCGCTCTTGTACGCAAACGTCGCCGTGATGTGTTTGCCGCGCAAGATCAGCGGCAGCCAGTAGATGTCATCGTCCCACATTTTGCCATACGGAATCGAGTTTGTGTTGAACCAGACCGGTCTCATTTCGTCGGTTTCGACCGGCTCGCCGCGCCAGTGTTCCGCGAGAAAGGCGTGCACTATTTGATTCCAGTCGGGCTGGGCGGGAAAAAGAAACTCGAGACGCGCGACGCGCGTGAGATCGTTCACATCAACCTGGATGCCACATTCCTCGCGCAATTCGCGCGCCGCGGCGGCCTGGATCGTTTCGCTCGCCTCGATCTTGCCGCCGAATCCGTTGTACTTGCCTTGGGCAAAACCCTTCTTCTTCATTCCCAAAAGTATCTGGGTGGGCGGGTTGCCGCGCACGAGAAAAACCAGCGTCGCGTCTTGCATCGCGGTCAAGCGGTCTTGCGGCGGACGATGCCCGCCAGCGCAAAGAGAGCAATACCCGTCCAAACGAGATTGACAAAGGACGAAGGATACGCGCCCCAATAGACTGTATTGCTCAAGAGGCACACACTGCCGACCAGATTCAAGACTTGATACGGCGCTGAATCGCCTTGCACGCGCTTGGTGGAGACCAAGCCATACGCCAAGAGGATGGCGGCGGAACCTGCCCAGCCGATGAGGTTGATGAAGAGCGAACTGTCCATAAAGTTATCCTTCCAAGTATTGCCGCAGTTCGCGCGCCGCTTGCTCCCAGGAAAACTGTTTGGCTTGCGCGAGCCCACGCGCGCACAAATCGGCGCGCAGCGATGCGTCCGCGAGCGCGCGGCGCAGCGCGTCTGCCATTGCGTTCACATCGCGCGGGTCAAAGTACAGCGCGGCGTCGCCGGCGACTTCCGGCAGCGACGACGCGTTGGACGAAACGACCGGCGCGCCGCACGCCATCGCCTCCGCCACCGGCAAGCCAAACCCCTCGTACAACGATGGGTACACAAACAGCGTTGCGAGCGCGTACAGCGCGGGCAAGTCGTCGTCGGAGACGAAATCTAGAAACAGTACGCGGTCGCGCAAACCCAAACGCTCAACCGTTTGGAAAACTTGTTCGTACATCCACCCTTTACCACCTGCAATCACAAGCAATAAATCTGAAATCTGAAACTTGTCCTGAGCGTAGCCGAAGGATCTGAAATCTGAAATCAGGCGGGCAAACGCTTCAATCAACCTCACGTAATTCTTCCGCGGCTGGATCGTGCTAACCGATAGCAGGTACGGCTTGCCGCGCGTCAGCGCGCGCACCCGCGCCTTGGCATCTTTTGCAACAGCGGGCTGAAAGCGCGCGTCCACGCCGGAGTACAGCACCTTGATCTTCTCGCGCGGCACGCGGTACACGTCGGCGAGATCGCGCTGGGTGCTTGCCGCGTCCGCGAGAATCAAATCCGCGCGCGCAACCGACGGGGGAATCGCGCGGTTCAGGTAATTCAACAGCGGCGCGGGGAAACACTCCGGCACGCGGACGTACGAAAGATCGTGGACGGTGACGAGCGTGCGGCGCGCGCGTGTGGGCGGCAGGAGAAAATCGGGCGAGTAGAGCGCGTCCACCGCGCCGATGAACGCTTCGATCGGCAGCGGCGCGCGCGCGCGGTGCCACAGCGCGGCGAGAAGGCGCTCGGTCAACGGCGCGCGGCGGATCGAGAAATTGGGGAGCCAGTCGAATTGGAGCAGATCTGCGCGCGCGTCGCGCGGGACAAGGAGCACGTACTGGTTGTCGCGATCGAGGCGCGCCAACGCGCGGATCAGTTCGCGCGCATAGCGCCCGATCCCCGCGCGTTCGCGGACGGCGGAGGTAAAGTCAATGCCGATTCGTCGCATAGTCTTATAGTCGCCTAGTCGCGGGGTCGGACGGTCGGCGAGACTATGTGACTATCCGACTGCGCGACTATCCGACTAGATTCCCCGATACGTCCAATGCCGATTGACGAAGAAATTCCAGAACAGCACGACGAGGATCGCAGTGGCTTTTGCCAGGTTGTAATCCAATGGATGGGGGAAGAGTGGGTCGAACACCACCCTATCGGTAGCCAAAAAGACGAACTGATTGATCCCCAGTCCGATGAGGTTGACTAGCGCGAACTTGCCAAACTGCGTATGCACCGGACGTTCGCGCGATTCAGGAAAAGTCCATAGCCGATTCCAGACAAAGTTACTGATGATCGCACAGGTGACAGAAACAAGGTTGGCGTACTCTTTGGGCAAACCAAAGCCGAGAACCAGCAAATTGAGAATGCCAAAATCTACCATCGCGCCCACCGTGCCGACGATAGCGAACTTGAGAAACCGCGCCAATTCTTCTTGGTTGCTCGAAACAAAGAAAAGCAATTTGGACAACAAATCCTCCGGTGAATGATAAATGACAAATGACAAATGGGTAAATGACAAATGAACAAAGGTCAATCACGAATCGCGTCTTGTCATTGGTAATTTGTCATTTGTCATTGATAATTCGTCATTGTCGCGATGAGTCCCAGCCCGATTCCCACCTGCGCCGCCATCCCGTGCACAAAGAGATTGTCGAACGCATTGTGCAGCGACAGCGCGACGAGCATACCCAGCAGCCCCGCGGCGACGCCGCGCCACATGCTCTGCGCGTTCGATTGGCGCACGGCGCGCCACGCTTGCCAAAACGCGGCTGCCCACAATAGCACATACGCGGTCAAGCCGACCAACCCGGTTTCTGCCGCGACGTTCAAATAGTAATTGTGCGCGTGCCCGAGTGGGTCGCTCCAACGCGGCAGCGCGTACGCCGGATACGCCGCGGCATAGTTTCCAAAGCCGACGCCGAGCAGTGGGTGTTCGGCGAACATCGCCGCCGCGGCTTGCCAGTGCGCCATCCGTTCGACGATCGCATAATTCGCGTCGTCCACTTTGACGCCGCGCACGTCGAACACGCCAAAGTAATCGGCGATGCCGCTGAACCGTTCCGCGATGGCAGGCGGAATGACGTTGATGCTGCTCAACAAGATGACGAAGGTGAGCGCGAACGCCGCGATGATCGTCAGCAGGAACGCGCGGCGGCTCTGCACGATGAGCGTGACGATCAACGCTGCGCCGACGCCTAGCCACGCGCCGCGCGACCAACTCATTACGACGGCGGCGAGCATACTAACGAGCGCAAGCGTGGCGAGCGCGGCGAGTCCGATTTGCCACACCGCGCGCGAT
>DHFK01000089.1 GCA_002400365.1 Anaerolineales bacterium UBA4826
ACGTGCGCCTCGCGGCATGGGCTGTGCGCCAAGTGTTACGGGCGCGACCTGGCGCGCGGTGGGCTGATCGGCATGGGCGAAGCGGTCGGAATCATTGCGGCGCAGAGCATCGGCGAGCCGGGGACGCAGTTGACGCTGCGGACGTTCCACACGGGCGGCGTCGCGGGCGTCGAAGACATCACGCATGGCTTGCCGCGCGTCGAAGAGTTGTTCGAAGCGCGCGATCCCAAGGGCGAAGCGCTCATGGCAGAAACCGATGGGACGGTGCGCGTCGTCTCGGAAGATGGACAGCGCCAAGTGAAGATCGCGTCGAGCCACGTCCAGCGCGACACGTACGCCGTGCCGGCGCGCGCGCGGGTTCTGGTCAAAGACGGCGAAAAGATCGAAGAAGGGACCGTGCTGTTCAAAGGCAAGAATGGGGCGGAAGTGATCGCGGCGCAAGGCGGCGAGGTCACGCGCGAGAACAACCACATCGTCGTGCGCTATCACAAGAAAGAAGAACGCGCTTTTGAAATCCCGGCGATCGCGCGGCTGCGCGTCGAAGACGGACAAAAGGTGCGCGCCGGCGATCAACTGACCGAGGGCTCGCTCAACCCGCATCGTTTGCTCGCCGTTCTCGGACGCGACGCGGCGCAAATGTATTTGGTCGAAGAGGTGCAGCGCGTCTACCGATCGCAGGGTGTCAACATCCACGACAAGCACATCGAAATGATTCTGCGGCAGATGTTCCGGATGGTGCGCGTGAAATCCACCGGCGATACGGATTTGCTGCCGGGGCAGTTGGTGGATCGGCTGGCGTTCGAGGACATCAACGCCAAGATTACGGAACGCGATGGGATGCCCGCAACCGGGCAGCCGGTGTTGCTCGGCGTGACCAAAGCGTCGCTCAATACCGAATCGTTCCTCAGCGCCTCGAGTTTCCAGCACACGATCACGGTCTTGTCCGACGCCGCGATCGCAGGGCGGCGCGACAATTTGTACGGCTTGAAAGAGAACGTGATCATCGGCAAACTGATTCCGGCGGGCACCGGCTTTCGCCAGCGCAAATCGGCGGACTTGATGGAATCGCTCGGCGCAGCCGGTCAGCGCGGGCATCGGCTGAACGAAGACATCCGCTTGGAAGACGAGGAACTCGCCGAGGCGGAGGAATTCGAAGAGATGCTCGTCGCCAAGGGCGGCGTCATCGCCGAAGCGGAAGAAGAAGCCGAAGAGCAAGGCAGCGTCGAGACCGGAGCGGCGCGCGCGGAAGAAACGACCGAGGCGGACGAAGACGAGGAGGAGGCCGTGGTGGAACACGAAGCGGAAGAGAATGGCGACCTAGCCCTCGAAGGCGAAACCGCCGAAGGGTCGTGGAATCTCGAAGACGAATCCGAAGAAGAGGAAGAAGACGAGGACGAAGAGGAAGACGACGAAGACGAATGAACCTAGCAGCCTGTCGGAGAGAGCGGTTTAGAAACCGTTCTCTGGCTAATCAAGTGTGAAATGAATCGGAAAAGCGCAGAAAACGGGTTCTCCGACGAGAGACCTTCCAGGCAACAGAGACCTGGAAGGTCTTTTTTTGCGCCCGATAAATACAAAACCCGCGCGCGTGCGTATTAGTAGACAGATCGGCAGTCAATCCAACAAGGAGGTCGCGCCGGAAAATCAAACGACCAGGCAATCAAAACTCTGATACATTTCTAACACACTTGCTCTGACGGAGGAGAAGATAAAATGAAACACATAGGTTTCGTCGCGGTCACGCTGGCTGCGATGCTCGCGCTCGCCGCGTGCGCCCCCGCGCCGACGCCCACGCCAGTTCCACCCCCGGCAACCGCAGTCCCGCCGACCCAGGTTCCAACCGCCGCGCCAACGGCGCCGCCGGTGCCCCCGACCGCTACGCCCGCGCCCAAGCCCATCGCGCTGATGGTCGTCAAGCACGCGCTCGGCAACATCCTCGCCGACGGCGATGGCAAAATTCTGTATGCGTTCACGCGGGACACGAAAGACACGAGCGCGTGTTACGACGCGTGCGCGACCAACTGGCCCCCGCTGCTCGCGGATAAGGCAGACGCACAAGATGGCATGGACGCCAAGTTGCTCGGCAGCGCCAAGCGCACCGATGGCAAGAAGCAGGTCACGTACAACGGAATGCCGCTCTACTATTTCGCCAAAGACGCAAAACCCGGCGATACCAATGGTCAGGGCGTGAATAACGTTTGGTTCGTCGTCGCGTCGGATGGCAAGATCGTCAAGCCCGCTGCCCTGACGCTGGCAAAGACGAATCTCGGCGCGATCCTTGCCGACGGCGATGGACGCGTCCTGTACATGTACGCACGAGACACGAAAGACCCCAGCGTTAGCAATTGCTACGACGACTGCGCCAAGCGCTGGCCCGTCTTTTACGCCAACGGCAAGCCCGAAGCGAAAGAGGGTCTGGACGCCAAGTTGATTGGCACGACCAAACGCAAGGACGGTACGCTTCAAGTTACGTACGCCGGTTGGCCCCTCTACTACTGGCAGAACGACAAAAACCCCGGCGACACGCTCGGTCAAGCCGTCGGCGACGTATGGTGGGTGATGATGGCAGATGGCAGTCTCATCACGTCCGCCGCGAATCCTTCGATCACGCTTGATCTCGGCGCGGGTCGCGATGGCGATCAGTCGGGCAAGGCGACTCTGACGGCGAAAGGGGACAAAACCGACGTCCTTTTGAACCTCAAACCGGGCGCGGCGGGTGTCGCGCAGCCCGCACACATTCACGCGGGGCAGTGCCCGGTGCCCGGCGCGGTCAAGTACCCACTAAAGGAGGTTGTGGACGGCAAATCCACGACGACGCTCGACGCGCCGCTGGCGCAGTTGCTCACGGGCGGATTCGCCATCAACGTTCATCTGTCCAACGCCGAAATCGGCAAGTACGTCGCGTGCGGCGCAGTTCCCCAAGGCGCGATCATCACGCTCGACAAAGGTCGCGACGCGGACCAGGCCGGCAAGGCGATCCTGTTCGCGCAGGGCGCCAAGACTCAAGTGGACGTGTTCATCAAGCCATCGCCTGGCGTTCAGCAGCCCGCGCACGTCCACGAAGGTCAGTGCCCGGTGCCTGGCGCGGTCAAGTTCCCGTTGACGAACGTCGTGGACGGCAAATCCAAGACCGTGATCGAAGCATCGCTGGCTGATCTGCTCAAGGGTGGTTTCGCGATCAACGCGCACCTGTCCGCCGCCGAGATCGGCAAGTACGTCGCGTGCGGCGCGATCAAATCCAGCGCTGCCGCGCCTTCCAATCCGGCGGCGTCTTCGCCGAGCGATATGGGGTACGGATACGGCTACAAGTGAGCAACCATGCGCGTAATGCTTCTCACTCTCACTATGGCTCTGGTTCTGCTAATCGCCGCGTGCGCGCCTTCGACTTTCGCGCAGGACGCGCCGACGCCGACTCTAACACCGCTGCCCATTCCGACGACCGCGCCGACCGCGACACCGACTTTGATTCCGACTGCCACCGCGACGCTTGCGCCCAAGCAGATCGTCAAGGTCGAAGCGTTCGACGACTTTTTCCGCCCGGAGAAAATCACGGTGCCGGTTGGCGCGCAGGTCACCTGGACCAATGTTGGCGAAAAGAAGCACACGGTCACGCTGGGAACGCTGTTCGATGTGGACATCCGGGTGGGCGAATCGTTCTCGTACGTTTTCGACAAGCCGGGGACGTACCAGTACTATTGTGTGATCCATAGTCTGTCCGAGACCGATGGCATGGTTGGGACGGTGGTGGTTCAGTAGGATACAACAAAACCCCTCGCGAGCGCGAGGGGTTTTTGTTTCTAGAGGGCATGCCGCCATCCTTGCGAAGGTTGCCAACCTTCGCAAGGTTCTGGACGCTTACGCGCCGACTTTCCACTTGGCGCGCGCGTGTTCTACCCACGCAAACTTGCGCTGCAGCGCCTTGGTGTACAACCGCTTCCAATCAAATCCCACATAGTCACCCCAAGATTTGTACACCGACGGATCAATATAGTTTTTCAACGACGTGCCCAGGTTATGGTCGCGCGTGCGTTTTGCCAAATCCAATTGCCGCGCCGCTTTCTCGACGCGTTCTTCGTAATCCTGCATGGCAACCAGAGGCGCTCGTTTGGCACTCTCCAGCGCGGCTTGCGCTTTTACCAGTCGTTCCGCGTACCGCTTGGGTTCCGTGACCGCCGCTTGCCTGGCGCGTTCGAGCGCGGCTTGCGCCTGCGCCACGCGCTGGTTCAGCCGGCGCGTCTTGTCGCGCTTGGCTTTCGTCGCGCGCTCCAGCGCTTTGCGCGCTTGCGTAACGCGCGCGGTCCAGTCCTTGAGTTTGGCTTCGCTCGAGCGCTTGGCGGCAGCGACGGCTTGGCGCGCCGCGCGCAAGCGCTTGTTGTGTGCCGCCAACGCTTGCTTGCCTTGCGGCGGTTTTTTCGCTTCGAGCGCGGCAAGCGCGGCTTGTTTTTTCGTTATCACGTCGCGCGCTTCCATTTCGATTTTCTTCTGCTGAGCGATCAACTGATCGAACGCGGCTTGGCGCGTTTGGATTTGCTCATCCAATTTGGGCAGCGCGGCTTGCGCGGCGACGAGTTTCTCCAGTGCGGTTTCGCGCGCCCCGACCTGCGCTTCCAGTTTCTGCGGATCGGGTTTGGCGTTGGCGAGTTTCTCCAGCACCTTTGCGCGCGCCGGAACTTGTACCTCTAGTTTCTGCAAATCCGGTTTCGCCGCGCGGAGTCGCTGTACCTCCACCTCGCGCTTTGCCAGGTTCTGTTCCCAGTTCTTCGGCGGCGTGCGCTTGTGATTGCACACGACCGCGGCTTCGAGGTTGGCGAGGCGGGCGACGTACTCCTTTTGGTACGTCGGCGCGTCGTGCGCCAGGTTCCCCTCGCGCTCGAGATAGGCGCGGACTGCCATCGTCGCGTGATAGGTGCGGAACACCTTGGCAGTCAAGCCGGGGACGATGCTGCTCAAAAAGCGGTTGACGTGCGTCGAATCTACCTTGTCGAAAATCTGGTCGCCGGGTTGTTTGCCGCGCGTCAGGTCTTGGAGATTGCGCGCCAGGATCTGTTCGTCGTGATGCAGCGGCAGCGTTTTCTGCCACTGCACGCTGTCTTTGCCGAGGAAATCAAACTCGACGCTGTCTCCGCCGACGCGCACGTGCTCGACGCGCAGCGTGGACGCGCCGACGGTGTCCGCTTCGTCCTCGTCCTTTTCGTCGCCGACGCGCATGGCGAGCCGATCAATCAGATAGCACACGGTCGCGAGTTGGCGCGTCTTCATTTCTGCGATGTGGATTTTCTCGCCGCGCTGGGTCAGTTTTTCGATTTCTTGACTGAGCGCGCTCAGTGGGTCTTCGATTTTCTTGCGCGTCTCGGTATCCCCGACTTGCGCGGCTTGCGCCAGCCGCGCCTCCAGCGCCTGCCGCCGGGCGTGCAGTTGCTTGTGCTGTTCGGCGAGCGCGGCGCGCGCGCGCTTGTCTTCGTAATCCATGCGCTGGGCGATCTCGGCGCGCACGCGCGCGACGCTGGATTCCAATTTGGCGGCTTTGAGGTATTTCTCCTGGTCGCGTTCCTGGCGCAGATGCGACGAATCGGCGAGCCAGATGTACTTGCGCTTGTCGGACAACTCGTCGTACCACGATGCGATCCACATCGAATCGTGATCGTGGACGATAGCGCCCCACGCGTGTCCTGCCGGCGCGGGCGGCGGCGGGGCGTCTTCGCCCAAGTTGAGCGTGACGTCTTCGGGCGCGACGCGGCGTTTCCATCTGCCGCGCAGCGGATGCGCGCCGCGCCCCATCAAAATTCCCGGCGGCTCGACGAGGTACGCGCCGATTTCGGTCTCCTTGTCGTCAATGATCGCCACGCCGTAGCGGGCTTGCAACTCTTCGCGCGTCTGTTTGCGTTTCGCCGCGCGCTGTCTCTTTTCCTCGTCGGAAAGATTCGCGGTTTTCTCGCGATCGGCGAGCGCGTGCAGTTCGGCGAAATCAATGTCCGCGAGCGAAATATCGGCGAACTGCGCGGGCAGGACCTTTTTCAGGTCGCCCAGAAAATTCTGCTGAAAGACCGCGTCCTGAACGTAGGGCGTATCTTTTTTCTTCGCCCACGCCATCAGCATCTCCTCTTGCTCCGGCGTGAGTTTGATTCTTTCGTTCTTGATTTTGACCGTCAAGCCGCGATATTCGTCCGGCGGCGGAAACGCGACGCCATTGTGTCGCAGGGTCGTCCATTTCAAAGTGGGTTTGCTCCTTGGAGGCAACTAGGCAATCAGTCAATCAGCAACCAGCGGGCTGGTTGACCGATTGACTGATTGCCTCACGGAGGGGATTATAGCGCAAATGCGCGATCTCGACAAGATTCGCCGGCCGGTGCGACGGTCGTTACAAACGACCGTCGCAATAGTACGCTCTAGATCGCGTGACTCTCGCGCGCAATGATCTCATCCTGTATCTCTTTGCCGATCCCAACGAAATACGCGTTGTAGCCGGTCACGCGCACGAGCAAGTTGCGGTACTCGGCGGGGTGCTTTTGCGCCGCGCGCAGCGTGTTTGCGTCAATCACGTTGATCTGCAATGCGGTGCCGCCCGCCTTGCCGTACGCGCGCAAGAGCGCCATCAGTTTTTGCTGCTGCTCCGGGTCGCGTAGCATCGCCGGGCTGAAACTCATCGTGTGGCTCGCGCCGTTCGGCGCGGTCTCCAAGTCCAAATGCCCCACGCTCTTGATGACCGAGGTCGGTCCTTTGCGATCTGCGCCATTCACCGGGCACACCGCGTTCGACAAGTATTGTCCGCGCTGGCGTCCATCCGGCGTGGCGGCAGTCGTCGGCGCGTAGGCGATCCAGTAATTCCACGACAAATAGCCGCCGCGATACTGTTTGCCGGTTGGAGATTCGTGTTCGAACGCTTCCTCCGTCCAAACGCGACTGATGTCGCGCGCGAGGTCGTCCGCGTACGGGTCATCGTTGCCGTACTTGGGCGCTTTGTTCAGCAGTGTTTGTCGCAAACTCTCGTGTCCTTCAAAGTTCGCTTTCAGCGCATCGAGCAACTCGCTCATCGAAATTCGCTTCGTTTCGTACACCAGTTTCTTGATCGCGGCGATGCTGTCGGCGGCAGTCGCGAGCGCGATGCCCTCGATGGTGAGATAGTTATGGTGCGCGCCGCCGGCGTTCGCGTCCTTGCCCGATTCGAGACAGCCGCCGACGAGCGCACTCAGGTACGGCACCGGCTCCCAACGCGCGCGCCCGGCGTCGGCGAGATTGTTGACGCGGATGATCCACTGAACCAAGAAACGCAGTTGAGTTTCAAATGCGGCAAGGAATTGAGGGAAATCAGGGAAATGGATGGGGTCGCCGGTGCGCGGTCCGATTGGCTTGCCGGTTTGCATGTCGCGCCCATCGTTCAACGCGAGTTCGACCGCTTTCGCGAGGTTGAGGTTCACATCCACCGTACCGGAGCGATCGTCGCCGGCGAGCGTGTTCTCCAGGCAACCGACCGGCGCGTAATCCCACAGCCGATCCTCCGGCAGACCTTGCCAGCGCAAGCCCGCCATCGCGTTCTCGTCAAAGTTGATAAGGAACGGCGATCCTTGCGCGCGCGACAGCATCTCGACCATGCGCTGCAACAAACGCTCCGGCGTGCGCGCGTGGATGCGGATGTTTGGCTTGGGCTCGAGCAAATTGATCTCTTCGATCACGTCGAGCATGAGGTAGGTGAGGTCATTCGACGCGTCGCTGCCGTGCGCGTCCATGCCGGCGAGTGTGATGAGTTGACCGAACGACGAGTTGATGCCCTGGTTGGTGCCGACCCAGCCCTGGTAATCGTATGCGTAGTTGTGTTTGATCCACCAACACTCGAGCCACTCTTTGGCTTGCTCGCGCGTCAACCGCCCTGATTCGAGATCGGCTTTGAAGTACGGATAGAGATATTGATCGACGCGCCCGGGCGAAACGCCCGGACCCGGATAACTCTCCGCTGCCATCAACAGCATGTGTGTCGTCCAGAGGGCTTGCAATGCTTCGGGGAAAGTTTCGGGAGGCAGCCACGGCACTTTGGCGCTGATGCGCGCGATCGCGCGCAACTCGGCTTGGCGCGTCGGATCGGTTTCGGCATCGGCAAGACGATACGCTTCGTCTTCGTAGCGATCGGCGAACATCCGGACCGCATCCGCGCAGATGCTGATCGCGCGCGCCAGATCGCGCTGTGCCGCAGTACTCGACGGATCGGTCAGCACCGCATCGGCTTTGCGCTGAATCCCTTTCCAGCCGATCCGCAACACCAGAGGATAATCCGGCACGAGGTGACCGGGGATCGCGCCGCAATTGCCGATGCCGACATCGTTGAGCGCGTGCCATTCTTTGAGAAACGCGTCTTCCTGTTTGTCGCGCGCGCCGGCTTCGTCTTGCCTCAGACAGCGCGAGAGCGCGGTACTGAAATTCGATCCGACGACGAGTTCGCCTTCGAGGATTTGGACCGGCAGGTAACGCCGCGCCACTTTTCGAAAGAACAATGCCTGGCGCACGACGAGCGGCTGGTCCCAAAAGCCCGCCGGCAATTCGACCGGCGTCGCCGCCGCCCGGAGATAACTCCGAAAGCCCCGTTGGAACAGCGCGACTTCGGGCACATTTGTCCACGACCAGATCGAATAGACACAATCCCAGGACGTGCCGGTCGTGTACGCGCGGACTTGATTCGTAAAAGCGCGCGTGTAGAACGACCAGTACTGATCGCGCAGGCGTTTCACGCGCGGCGACAAAGTTGGGGCGGCGGACCACAGTTGTGTTGGAGTCAAGCCCAAGTCGGTGGACATAGCAATCCTCCCGCGGACCTTGCGTAGGTTCATCCTGAGCAGAGTCCAAGGAAACGCAGTAGCGCAAAACTCGCTTTGGGTGGCAGCCCAGCCATCCTGTGCTTGTCGAAAGAGGGGCGTCCGCGCAACGGCAGCGCGGCTGCCTTCCACCCAAACGGCAAGTTACTTTTGCGGTATTGTAGGAAACCTTCGCAAAGACGAGTTCTCGCGCAGACAAAACCATTGTACGTTCGATCTGGCGGTCTGTCAAAAGCCCATCCTCATCCCAAAAGTCAGTTTGTCCTAAATTCCCACTCACGGTATAATCGGGGTATGAATCTACGCTCCACATTGATCGGTCGTGCGGCAGATGTGGAATACGTTCGGCGCTGCGCCGCTGCAGGCGCGTGCGTCTCGATTGTCGGCGTGAGCAACCTGGGCAAGTCCGCGCTGCTGCGCCACCTCTCCAACTCCACTCCGCCCGAGGCAGGCACGTTCGTCTACGTTGACTGCAACCAGATGCCCGAACGCACCGCGCGCGCGTTTTTCACGGCGATCTGGCGCGCGCTCGCGGAAACCCTGCAAACGCGCAACGACGATCAAGTCGGCGCGCGCATCCATCACCTCTACGCAGAAATCGTGGATTCGACCGACGCGACGAGTTTTGCGTTCGCGTTCGAAAAAGGATTCACCCTCGCGCTCGCTTATTTACCCCACCCACTCGTCCTGTGCCTCGACGATTTCGACGAGGCGTACCAGCATCTCGAACCGCAGGCGTCGCTCAATCTGCGTGCGCTCAAAGACCGCTACCGCGACGCGCTAGCGTACATCACGGCGACCGAGCGTGAACTCGCGCGCCTCACGACGACGCGCGAGCAAGGCGAGTTCTACGAACTGATCGGACCACGCGTGCGCTTTATGCGCTTTATGACGCCGGACGAGACGCGCGTCTTTTGCGAACGCTTTGTCGCGCGCGAGGGCATCACCTTTAGCAATGCGGACATGGCGTTCATCCGCGAGAACGCCGACGGGCATCCGGGTTTGGCGCAAGCCGTGTGCTACGCACTCGGCGCGGTGACCGGCGCGCCCACGCGCGATGCGCAGCAGGATCGCGTGATTCACCAAATGGTGCGGCAAAATCTCGCCAGCGACGCGAATGTTCAATCCGAGTTGGCGAAAATCTGGGACGATCTCGAAAGCGATGAACGTGAGGCGTTGCTTAACCCGGGCGCCCTCAGCGGAGCGGAGGCGAAGGACACGGCGCGGCGCGGCTTGCGCGATAAATTCATCGTGCGCGACAGCGACGAGGGTCCCATCCTCTTTGCGCGCCTCTTTGACGATTTCGTGCGCCGGCGAAAGTTGCGGCAGCAGCCGAACGTGCGCGGCGTGTACATTGACGTGGACGCCGGCGCGGTGTTCGTGGATGGCAAGCCCATCGAAGCGCTGACCGATTTGGAGTACCGTTTGCTTTTGTTCCTCTACGGTCGCCTCGACCGCGTGTGCGACAAGTACGCGATCGTGGAATCAGTCTGGGGCGAGGAGTACATTGACCAGGTGGACGACGCGCGCATCGAAAAACTTGTCAGCCGCGTGCGCGCCAAGATCGAGCCGGATGCCGCCAAGCCACGCTACTTGATGAGCGTGCGGGGGCGGGGGTACAAGTTGGTGCGATAGTTCGATAGCGGATCAGGCGCGCCGATTTAGTCATCGCGCTATCGAACTCTTGGGCGCGATCTGTCAGTCCAATGTCAGGATTCTCATACTCGCCCGTGCTACAATGCCGCCAGATTCTGATAGACGCGTAGCGCGTGACACATCCCTCGTCACCCGCCACCCGTCACATTCAAAGGGAGGAAACCATGGCTAGTCTGCTGGAAAAAGTCCAAACGCTGATCGCCGCGAACCTGCACGCGCTCGTGGACGAGGCGTTGAAAGCGAATTCGCTCGCCGTGATTGATCAGTACATCCGCCAGGTCGAGAACAACCTCGAAGACCTGGAAGATGCCGCGGCAACGATCGGCGGCGAGACCAAAACGCTCAAGCGCAAGTACGACGACTTTGCCGCCAAAGCCGGCGAACTCGACCGCAACATTGACCTGATGCTGAAAGAGGGCAAGGAAGAACTCGCGGTCGCCGCGCAGAGCAAACTCAACTCGACCGCGCGCCTCGCGGAGACGTACAAGGCGCAGTACGAGCGCCAGCAAGTCGAGTACCAGAAATTGCTCGACGCGAAACTGAAACTCGAAGCGAAACTGACGACGGTCAAACAAGAGCGCGAAGAGATGCAGGCGCTGCTCGATTTGGCCAAGTCGAAGGAACTCACGACCAAGACGATGCAGTCGCTCGACAACTTGATGGGTTCGGGCGATCAGGATGTCGCGCGCATGGCGGAAAGCATCCGCGCGCGTCTCGACAAGGCGCAAGCGCGCAGCGAAATGCAAGCGCAGCGCCTCGACGTGCAGATGGACGAACTGCTCGAACGCCACACGCTCGACATGCAATTGGCGGAACGCAAAAAGAGACTGGGGCTTGCATAGCATGTGACGAGTGTCGAGTGACGGGTGACGGGGGAGATTGTTCCTCGCCACTCGTCACTCGTCACACATCACTTGGGGTATTCCTATGAACCGAACCCGCCTCATCTTCTTCGCCGTCGTCGCGCTGGCGCTCGTCATCGTCGGCGTTTCGTTTTTGATTTCGCAAATCAGCGGCAACCTGCCGAGTCCAACCGCGCAGCCGATTCAGGTGCGCGTGGTCAGCGCGCTGCCGATCGAACCGTGGGTGCAACAAGCCGCGCTAAAGTTCAACGCGGAAAAGCACACCCAGGACGGTCGCACGATCATCGTGACGGTGACGCCGATGGACAGCGTGACCGCGCTCGGCAAATGGGATCGCGGCGAGTTCAATCCAATCCCAACCGTTTGGATTCCCGACAGCCGCTACCTCGTCGAACTGGTCAACTCGACGTACAGCGCGAAACTGGGTCGCGACGTGTTCCTGACCGACGGCGAGTACCGCGCGCGCCCGCTGGCAACCTCGCTCTTTTCGTGGGGCATTTACGCGAGCCGCGCCAACGTCCTGCAAAAAAAATTCGGCGCGATTGACTGGAAAGTGATCCACGACGCCGCCATCGCCAAAGGCGGCTGGCCCGATCTCGGCGGACAGTCCGCGTGGGGCTATTTCAAACTGATCGTGCCGAACCCGCGCAAGAACGCCGCGGGCTTGCTCGCGATGGTCGCCGCCGCCGGCGAGTACTATGACAAAACGACGATCACAACCGAAGACGTGACGAATCCACAATTCCAAAAATGGCTCAAAGAGTTGATGGGTTCCGTCACCGATTTCTCGTCACTCTCCGCGTACTCGGTCGAGGACCTCGCGCTCTTTGGCTATTCGGTCGGCGACGGCGGGCAACTGCTCGAAAGCGATTTGCTCGTCAACATGGGCGGCATTCAAACGCGCTGGTCGGACCCGCTCGTCATCGTGTATCCGAAATACCTGACCTGGTTCGACTTTCCGTTCACGATTTGGATGGGCCCCGAGACGAGCGCAGCGGAAAAGAACGCGGCGCTGCAATTCGAAAAGTACTTGCTTTCGCCGGCGATTCAGTCCGCGGCGGTCACGCGCGGCTTGCGCCCGGCGAACACCGAAGTTTCGATTGCGGGCAGCGATAGTCTGTTCGCGAAATGGAAAGACCAGGGCGCGCTGACGATCGTGCCGCGCACGACGCGCATGCGCGCGCCCGACCGCGACACGCTGCTCGCGCTGCTGCGCTGGTTCGATTTGAACGTGGCGAAGTGAAACGTGTTGCGTGGTGCGTGAAGAATGGAATACGCAACACGGAACACGGGATAATCTCAATGAGACGAAACCGAACACTCTATAAAACCAGCGGCTGCGCGCTCGTCGCCGTCTTGGTGGTCCTCTTCGGAATGATCGCGATCCTCTGCGGCATCGTCGCGGTCGTTTCGCTCGTCGGCTCGCCCGAAGCGACGCCCGCGCCATCCAGCGCGACGCTCGACCTCGCGTACTCGCCCGAAAAAGACGCACTGATGCAAGACATCGTCGCGCGGTTCAACAAGGCGAACTATAGAACGCCGTCGGGCTTGGCGATGAAAATCGTCGCGACGAAAATGGAAGCGGCAGACATCGTCGAAGCGGCGCGCGCCGGCAAGTTCACCGCGATCAGCCCCGACTCGTCGCTCTGGCTCGGGCAAGTTGACGCCGGGCGCGACGCCCCACTCGTCGGCGAGTCCACGCGCTACGCGGTCACGCCCATCGTCATCGCGATGTGGAGCGACACGGCGACAGCGCTGGGCTATCCGCAAAAGCCGATCGGCTGGCAGGATTTGCTGGCGAAAGCCAAGAGCGATGCCAACTTCAAGTGGAGCCATCCCTCCACGAGTTCCGCGAGCGGCGTGCTCGCGACGCTCGCTGAGTTTTACGCGGGCGCGAACAAAACGCGCAATCTCACCGAAGGCGATCTGCAAAATCGCGCGGCATTGGATTACGTCGCCGCGCTCGAAAAGACGGTGCGCTATTACGGCGAGGGTGAAGCGGCGACGATTGATCAGGTGCTCGCCAAGGGACGCAACTATCTCGACGCGTTCGTCGTCTCCGAGCGCATGGTCGTCTATTACAATTCCAAATCGTCGCAGAAACTTGTCGCAATTTATCCGGCGGAAGGAACGCTGTGGCAGGACCATCCGCTCGCGCTCCTCGAACAACCCAGTGTCACGGACGATCAGCGGTTGACGTATCGCCGCTTGCGCGATTTTCTCTTGTCTGCGGAAATTCAAAAACTGATTTTGCAGTCGGGCTATCGCCCCGTTGATTTAAATTTGCGCCTCGACGATCCCGCGTCGCCGATCAAAACGTCGAACGGCGTTGACCCCGCGCAACCGCACACGACTTTGCAAATGCCGAGCGCGGCGATCATGGAAAAGGTACAGTCGTCGTGGTATTTGGCAAAACGCCCGGCGAACATCTATCTCGTCGTAGACACCTCGGGGAGCATGGCGGAGCAGGACAAGTTAAAGCAAGCGCAAGACGCGCTCAACACTTTTCTCGATCAGGTGCAAGGCGAGCGCGACCGCGTTGGTCTAGTTCCATTTGCGAACACAGTGTACGGAACCGTGCCGCCGCAAGAGATCGGCGCGCAGCGCGCGACGTTGAAGAACAAGGTGAACCTGCTCGCGGCGAATGGTCGCACCGCGCTGCTCGACGCGGTATCGTTTGCGTACGACGATTTGCAAAAACGGAACGAGCGCGATCGCATCAACGCGATCGTCGTGATGACCGACGGCATGGAGAACGCGTCGTCCATCAATCTGAACGCACTCACGCAAAAGATCAAGCGCGGCAATCAGAGCGGCGTGCCGGTCGTGATCTTTTGCATCGGCTACGGCAGCGATGCGGACTGGAACGTACTGAACGCGCTCGCGGATGCGACCGGCGGGCTGGCGCGTCGCGCAGATCCGGAGACGATCCGGCGGCTGTACAAGATACTATCAACGTACTTTTAGCGAAGGATGAAGGCAGAAGGATGAAGGATGAAATCTTCTGCCTTCATCCCTCATCCTTCTGCCTTTGGAATGTCTATGTCCAACAACAACCTTCGCTCCCGTGCCTGGTCCGCTATCCTCTCCTACGCGATTTTCCGCGGGGAGAGCGCGGCGACCATCGCGCTAACTATTCTGCTCGCGTACTTTGTCCCGCACCCGTTCGATTGGTGGCAGTGGTGGTACTGGCTCGTCATCGGCGCGGTCGCGGAAGCGCTCATCGTCTGGAGTAGCATCGGCGATGTGAACATCGGCGCGCAAGTCGTCGCGGAGATGTTCCGGCAAGAGTTCAACCCGGCGACGATCAAGAGCCAAAAGTATCGCGCCGCCGTCGAACGCGCGCTCGATTATCGCTCGCGCATCGAAAGGATGATTCGCCAGAGCGAAGCCGGCATTTTGCGCGATCACTTGAACGAATCCACGTCGGGCATTTCCGACTGGATCGCGCAAATCTTCCGGCTCGCGCAACGCCTCGACGCGTTCGAGAGCGACAGCGTCATCAAAGAGGACGCGGCGTCCGCGCCGCGCGAAATCGCCAATCTGACCGCGCGCGTTCAGCGCGAGACGGACGATTCGGTGCGCGAACAGGCGCGCGCCGCGCTCGAATCGAAAAAGGCGCAATGGGCGAATCTCGAAAAACTGACGAACACGATGGAGAAAGCGGAACTGCAACTCGACGCGACGCTGACCGCGCTTGGCACGGTGTACTCGCAGTTGATGCTGATTCACTCGAAGGACGACGTCGAGGACAGTCGCGCGCAGCGATTGCGCGGCGACATCGCGGAGCAGATCGCGCAGTTGAGCGAGTTGCAGGGCGCGATGGATGAGGTGTACCAAGGCAAAAGCGTCAAGTGAAAAGGCAAAAGTGCTTTCCCGATTGGTTGGGATATGTTCGTGCGAGGAGGAACGATGATTGCTCAGAAATGGATCGAACGCAATTCAGATATTTTAGGCGGAACGCCCGTGTTTCGCGGAACGCGCGTTCCCGCGCAGACGCTTATTGACTATCTCGAAGGTGGTCATTCTCTCGAAGAATTTCTGGACGATTTTCCCACGGTTGACCGCGAACAGGCCATTGGCGTCCTTGAATTGACTAAGCAGATTCTCTTGGAGCCAGCATGAGAATTCTGCTTGACGAGTGTCTGCCACGTCAATTGAAAAACGATCTGTCAGGGCACGACGTTGCGACCGTGTCGGAGATGAAATGGAAAGGCCTCAAGAACGGCGAGTTGATTCGCTTGGCGGAGCAGGTGTTTGATGCCTTTGTCACGATAGATCAAGGCGTCAGGTATCAGCAGAATCTGCAGAAAACCAAACTCGCTGTCATCATGCTCGCCGCGCCGAACAGTCGGGTCGAGACGTTGCGCCCACTGATGCCGCGAGTTCTTGCTGTGTTGCAGACAATCCGAAGCGGTGAGATAGTGCGCGTTGAGAGCAGCGAATGATCAGAATATGTAAGGCAGCAAAACACGTTTCAACGTGTTTCCACCTGCGTTAGCCGTCGNNAGAATATGGTAACGACACGAATGTTGGAACGAAAAAACAAACATCCATATATCGTACGCAAGAAAGGCGTGTGCGGAGGCAAGCCGATTGTTCAGGGCACCCGCATCAAGGTAGCGCAAATCGCAACCGAGTACGAACGAATGGGCTGGACACCTGACGAGATTATTCAAGCGCACCCACACTTGACCTTGCCTCAAGTGCATGACGCGCTGTCGTACTACTATAGCCACCTTGACGAAATCAACACTGACATTCGGACGAGTGAGCGAATGGTAGAAGCAATTCGCAAACAGCATCCGCGTTCTGTCTTGGAGAACAAGCGTGTCCACGCTCAGAATCTACACGAATGAGAGCGCGGCGGTGGCAGTCGCCGCAGGATTACGTTTGCGCCGCGTGGATGCGTGGTCCGCGCGCGACGCTGGTAACTTGGGATTGAGTGATGAAGAGCAATTGGAGTATGCTTGCCGCGAACGGGCAGTCGTTTTCACCCACGATCCGGATTTTCTGGCTCTTGCGCAACAATGGACAACTCAAGGCAAAGACCATTGGGGCGTCATCTACGTTCACGAACAGAAACTTGGTATTGGCGAGTGCATCCGTCGCTTGGTAGATTACGCGCTCTTCTTGGATGCTGAAGAGATGAAAAATCGAATTGAGTTCTTGTGAG
>DHFK01000088.1:0-39601 GCA_002400365.1 Anaerolineales bacterium UBA4826
GAGCATTGCGCGAACCCATAACCCATGATAGAATAGTGGCAGTGTGATCAACCGGTGGCGACCGCCGGCCTTGCTTCTCGGACAAGTTGGAGAGACAAGACCGGCGGTCGCGTTTTTGTAGGACAAGTCTGCAAACTTGTCCTACGGGAGGCATCTATGGAACACAAACTGCCCGAACTGCCGTACGCGCCAGACGCGCTCGCGCCGCACATTTCCAAAGAGACCATCGAGTACCACTATGGCAAACACCACGCCGCGTACGTCGCCAACCTGAACAAACTGATTCCAAACACCGAGTTTGAAAATCTCGCGCTCGAGGACATTGTCAAACGCGCGTCCGGCGGTATCTTTAACAACGCGGCGCAGGTTTGGAACCACACCTTTTACTGGCACTGCCTCTCGCCCAACGGCGGCGGCGCACCGACCGACGCGCTCGCCGAGGCAATCAATCTCGCCTTCGGATCGTTCGCCGCGTTCAAAGAGAGATTTACCGCGACCGCGGTCGGCACCTTCGGCTCCGGTTGGGCGTGGCTGGTCGAACAACCCGATGGGACGCTCGCGCTCGAAAGCACGAGCAACGCCGGGAATCCGCTGACCGCCGGAAACAAGCCGCTGCTCACCTGCGACGTCTGGGAGCACGCGTACTACATTGACTATCGCAACGCGCGTCCGAAATACGTCGCGGCGTTCTGGAATCTGGTCAACTGGACCTTCGTGGCAAGGAATCTATAGCAAGGGATAGACGCGGAAGGACGAAAAAAACGGCTCGCCGGTGAATCAGCGAGCCATTCCAATTTATAGATTGCGCGGCAGTCGAATTCGTTGTCGTCAAATCGCGAAATCGTCTCCGTTCCAAATTCCCTGTTTGAGCACCGGCGGAGTTGCGATCGCGCGATCCGCCGCGACGATTTTCTCCAGCGCGTCCACGCGCGCCATCAACGAAATCACCGACGCGCCGATCATGTCCGGCATCACGCCATGGTTCAGGTCCGGCGTCTCTGCCGGGCGCGGCTTGCTGCGGCGCACGATCTGCCCCGGCACGCCGACGACCACCGACTCTGGCGGGACTGGCTTGACGACGACCGCGTTCGCGCCAATGCGACTGTTCACGCCGATCGTGATCGCGCCCAGAATCTTCGCGCCCGCGCCCACGACGACGCCGTCTTCCAGCGTCGGATGTCGCTTGCCTTTGCTGAGACTCGTGCCGCCCAGCGTCACGCCGTGATACAGTGTGACGTTCTTGCCAATCTCCGCCGTCTCGCCGATGACCACGCCCATTCCATGATCAATGAAAAAACCGGGACCGATCTGCGCGCCCGGATGGATTTCGATGCCGGTGAGACCGCGCGCCAACTGCGATATCCAGCGCCCCAGGAATTTGAGATTGTGCGTCCATAACCAACGCGAAATCCGATGCCCCCAGATCGCGTGCAAGCCGGGATAGCACAGCACGATTTCCAGCGTACTGCGCGCCGCCGGGTCGCGCTCAAAGACCGATTGAATGTCGCGTCTAATTGCTCCAAACATAGATGCTCTCCAAATGCGTAAAGCGTAAAACGTAAATCGAAATTACGTTTTACGCTTTACGTTCAATCCGCCAGATTCGCGAACAGCGGCGTGCTCAGGTAGCGCTCGCCGAACGACGGGATGATCACGACGATCAACTTGCCCCGGTTCTCCGGTCGCCGCGCGACCTGGATGGCTGCCCACGTCGCCGCGCCAGACGAGATGCCGACGAGCAACCCTTCTTCCTTTGCCATGCGCCGCGCGATCTCGAACGCATCGTCATTCTTGACGCGGATGACTTCGTCGTAGATTTTCGTGTTCAGCACATCGGGGATGAATCCCGCGCCGATGCCTTGAATCGGATGCGGACCTTTTTGCCCGCCCGATAGCACCGCCGACGCGTCCGGTTCGACCGCGATCGCCTTGAAGGAGGGCTTGCGCGCTTTGATCGCTTCGCCGACGCCCGTGATGGTTCCGCCGGTGCCGATGCCGGAAACCAAGATGTCCACCGCGCCATCGGTATCGCGCCAGATTTCCTCGGCGGTTGTCTGGCGATGAATATCCGGGTTCGCCGGGTTTTTGAATTGCTGTGGGATGAAATAGCGCGAGTCGGACGCCGCCAACTCTTCGGCTTTTTTGATCGCGCCGGTCATGCCCTCGCTGCCCGGCGTCAGAATCAACTCCGCGCCGTACGCGCGCAGCAACATGCGCCGTTCCTTGCTCACCGTGTCCGGCATCGTCACCATGCACTTGTAGCCGCGCGCCGCGCAAACCATCGCCAGACCGATCCCGGTATTGCCGCTGGTCGGTTCAAGGATGATGGTATCGCGCTTGATCTTGCCGGCTTTTTCCGCCGCGTCAATCATCGCCAGGGCGATGCGATCTTTGACGCTGTGCGCCGGATTGTAGAACTCGAGTTTCGCGACGACCGGCGCGACCGCGCCCTCCGTCACGCGATGCAGCCGCACCAGCGGCGTATTGCCAATCAACTCGGTCACGTCGTTTGCGACTTTCACTTTGCTCTCCTTGGGTAGAATTTTGGTTTCGACAAAAAACAGAAATGCCTAGGGCTGCCCCTAGGCTCAACCGATCGAGTCTGGCGCCCCCTGACTTGTCTCACTGCGCGGGGGCGTTTCAACCGCATCCGTCGGCAAGTAACACCTAACCGCCCGACGCGGCGCCGTGCCCCCGCCCAGGACAGATGCAGCAAACAGCCAATGCGGAAGAAAACAAATCGTGCGACATCATTCTCAACCTGGCAAACATTTTACCAGCAGTGCGCCGTCATTGTCAAGAGACGGTGGCATTTTTGCGACATTTTTATCACTATTCTAACGATTGACAGGACGGCGCGATGCCGTATAATCCACCTTGCGAAGGTTTCCTTCGGCTCCGCTCAGGATGAACCTTCGCAAGATTGAGGCGGACAAAGATCAATGGAGACTCTTGCCATCCCGCGCCGCACGGAAATCATCCGCGCGCACAAAGAACGCGGCGGACGCGTCGCCGCCGTCTTGCCGATTCATTACCCCCGCGCGCTCTTCCGCGCGTTCGACATCTTGCCGGTCGAAGTCTGGGGCCCGCCGCGCGTGGACGCCTCGCACGGCGCGGCGCACCTCCAGGCGTACGTCTGCTCGATTGTCCGCAACGCGCTGTCCTTTCTGCTCACCGGCGGACTCGACAGCGCGGACTTGATCGTCGTCCCTCACGGCTGCGATTCGCTGCAAGGGCTTGGCAGCATCCTGATTGATTTCGTCAAACCTCAGCAGCCGGTCTTGCCGATCTATCTCCCGCGCGGCAAGCGCGCCAGCGATCTCCAATTCCTCGCCGACGAATTCCGCGCGCTGTATCGCGCACTCGCCGAAATCACCCGGCGCAATCCGTCCGACGCCGATTTGATGGCGAGCGTCGCGCGTGAAGAAACGGCGGACGATCTTCTCGCCGCGCTGCATCGGCAACGCGCCAATNNTTGCCCTCCGCCGGGCGACCATCCTTCGACTGCGCTCAGGACAGGCTCCGGGTCGCCCCTACAAATCCCGATCATTCTATCCGGCATCGTCCCCGAACCCATGGCGATTTTCGACGCGCTGACGAATATGCACGCCCGCGTGGTCGCCGACGATTTCGCGTGTTGTGGTCGGCGGCTTTACCCGCGCGGGACAAGCAAAGATCCGTTCACGCGGATGGCAGAGCGCATCCTCGCCGCGCCGCCCGATTCGACGCGCGGCAGCCCGATCAACGAACGGCTCGAACATCTCAAGCGGCTGTGCGAGACCCCCGGCGCAAAAGGCGTCGTGTTTTACGATGTCAAGTTTTGTGAGCCGGAATTGTTTTATCTCCCGACGCTCCGCCAGGGTTTGGCGGAAAGCGGAATCCCATCGGTCGCCATCGAAGTTGATCTGAACGATCCGTTGTCGCATCAGGTCTTGACGCGGCTCGAAGCGTTCCTGGAGATGATCGCATGAACGCGCTGACTTTTCACTGGAACGTCAACGTCGTCGGCAAGCCCGCGCTGCGCTTGATGCGCTGGCGGGCGGAACTGCGCGGGAGCGCCAGCAAATCGCAATACCTCGCGCCGCCGCTCAAGATCTCGCCGCGCACCAAAGAATTGATCGCGCGGCATTACCTTGAAGGGCGGTACGCGAACGCGCATCGCAAGGNNCTCTATCCCGAAAACCACGCCGCGCTTTGCGGCACCGCGCGCGCGGTCGAGGCGATCGCGGCGCACGCGGAAAACGCGGGCTATTCCCGCGACCTGTGCTCGTACGCGCGCACGGACATCGGTACGGTCTTGTCGGGCAAGACGCCGGTGGGCAAACTCCCCAAGCCCGATCTGCTCCTCGCCTGCACGAACATCTGCCAGACCGTGCTCTTGTGGTATCGCGCGCTCGCGCATTATTTCGACGCGCCGCTCGTCGTGATTGACGCGCCGTTTGTGTACACTCAAGCGCCGGAGCACGCGGTCAAGTACGTCCAGCGCCAGATGGAGGACGCGCTGCCGATTGCGGAACAGGTCGCGGGCAAAGCGCTCGACGAACGAAGACTCAGAGAGGTTACGCGCCTCAGCAAGATGGCATCGGAACTGTGGCTCCAAGTGCTAGAGCGCGGCAAGCATCGCCCCGCGCCGCTTGCCGTTTTCGATCAATTCATCCACATGGCGCCGATCGTCGAAATGCGCGGCGACGCGTTCACGGTGGATTTCTACGCGGCGATGCTAAAGGAACTGGACGCGCGCATCGCGGCAGGAATCGGCGCGGTGAAAAACGAGCGCAAGCGCCTGTTGTGGGACAACCTGCCCATCTGGTATCGCCTGCGTTACCTGGGCGAATTCCTGGGCGCGCGCGGCATCGCCATCGTCGCGTCTACGTACACGAACGCGTGGGGGGAACTCGCGCCGATGATTGACCCGGCGCGACCGCTGGAATCCGGCGCGCGCACGTACCTCCATCCGATCCTCAATCGCGGCACGGGACACAAACTGGCGACAATGCAGCGGATGATCGCAGAATACCAACTCGACGGCGCGATCCTGCACTCGGATCGCTCGTGCAAGCCGTACTCGATGGGGCAGATAGACCAGCGCGATCGGCTGATGCGCGAGAGTCACGTGCCCGCGCTCTTGCTGGAAGCCGACCACAACGATCCGCGCGCGTTTTCCGAAGACCAGGTTGCCAATCGCCTGGAAACGTTCGTCGAGATGCTAGGCGGCGGATAGCGGATGGCGTTGGCGTATAGCAGATGGCTATTCGCACTTGGCTATTTGCCGTGCGCCACCGCCCACCGGCGGAAACAACTCTACCGTGTCGGCATCAGTCACACGCACGTCGCCCAGCACAAAAGCCGCGACGCCATTCACGACCACGACCGCGATCTCCCCATGTGGTATTTCCAGGTCGCGCAATACCTTGACCAAGAGAGTTGGCTCAGGCAGATGCACCTCAATCCGCGAACGCTTTTGCGAATCGTACCAACTCAGATGCCCCTCAAGATGTAAACGCATTACCTCATCCCAAGTGTCATTGCGAGGAGCCGCGCAGCGGCGACGAAGCAATCTCCAAATCACTTTGGGGATTGCTTGCTTCGGCTTCGCTCAGCACCGGCATCCTTCGACTCCACTCCGCTTCGCTCCGTTCCGCTCAGGATGCGCTCCTCGCAATGACAAAAACGCTACACCCCGATCAAGTCCGCCACCCATTCGATGTCGAGCGCGCGCAACCGTTCGCGCGTCGGCACGCCGGTTGCCGGGTCCCAGCCCTTGTCCTTGTACAATTCGGTCAGCGCTTGCTCGAATTCGGCTTTGGAAATTGCGACGCCCGCGAGCGCGCCATTTTCCAACGGCTGGAACAAGCGCTCGGGCAGCGTATCGTCCTGGCGCGAAAAGCCCTCGCGGACATTGAACGCGCGCGCCAGGTTCGTCGCGCGTTCGCCGATGCGCAGAACGTCTTGCGCGGTGAGTTCCCAGCCCGCCGCCGCGCGCATCGCGCTCACGACTTCGTCCACCTGGATGAACGAACGCGGCGCGGGTCCGAAAAAGCACAGTCCCGACACCTTTTCCGCGCTCGTCCAGTTCTCCAGGATGTAATAGTTCTTGACCTTGCGCGCGCTCAGTTCGCGCGCCGGCACCGGTTCGATCCCCAATGGCAGCGCGCCTTTGAACCCGATCGAGTCTGGATTCGCCACCATCGGATCGTGCGCCGAGGTGAGATGGTCTGCGCCCGCTTCGTTGATCGCATAGCCGAGTCCCACGCCAACCTTGCCGCGCGGATCGTGCATCGGCAATTCCTGGCTTTTGACGTGCATCGCAACAAACCTGGCATCGCCGCCGATCGCTTCCGCCGCGCGGCGCGTGCCTTCGGCGAGCAAATCGCCGATNNCCAAAGCCGTCGAGCGTCTCGTATTCGGGACCGCCGAACGCATCGCTCACCTGGTAACGGTCGTCCACTTTGACTTCGCGCTTGCAGCGCACTGCGCACGCGTAGCAACTGCGCCGCGCGGTCAGCAACTCTTTTTCGTACGCCTCCCACTTGACGCGGTCCACTTGCTCGAACGCGCCCTGGCGAAAGTTGCGTGTGGGCAGGATGCCCGCCGCGTTGAGTCCGCCGACCAGACCCGGCGTGCCCTTGTCCTGCAAGTCCCACGCCTGCGGATGTTCGCGCACGCGCTTTGCCAACGCGCGCCCGAACTCGGCGATTACTTTGGGGTCTTGGGTCAGATCGAGATAGCGCGTGCCGCCGCGCACCGCGATCGCCCGGAGATTTTTCGATCCCATCACCGCGCCCATTCCCGTGCGCCCGTTGAAATGGCGCAAGTCGTTCGTCAGCGCCGCAAAGCGGACCAGGTTCTCACCGGCGATGCCGACTTGCAGAACGCGGATCAACTTGTCGCCCAGTTCTTCGCGGATCTTTGCCTGCACCTCTTCCGAGTCGCGTCCCCAGAGGTGCCGCGCGTCGCGAACCTCGGCTTTATCATTCTGAATCCAAAGATACACGGGATGCTCCGCGCGACCTTTGAGAATGACGGCTTCCCAGCCCGCCATCTTCAACTCGGGACCCCAGTACCCACCCGCTTCGGATTCTCCAAAGCCGCGCGTGAGCGGCGAGCGCGCGACGGCGGTAAAGCGCGTCGCCGTCGAGAACGGCGCGCCGGTGAGCAATCCGTTCGCGAGGATGAGCAAGTTGTCGGGGCTGAATGGCTCGGTCCCGCGCGGCAGTTCGCGCAGCAGGAAATACGCGGCAAGCGCTTTGCCGCCGGGATAGAGCCGGTAAACCTCTTCGGTGAGTTGTTCGGTTTGTATCGTTCCGCGCGTCAAATCCACGCGCAAGACCTTGCCGGTGGTTCCTTTAAGCATCAATCCCTCCAAAAAAGGATGAAGGATGAAAAATGAAAGATGAAGGATGAATCTGTCTTCTGCTTTCATCTTTCATCCTTCATCCTTTAATTCCACTCCGTATGGAATACCCCTTCCCTGTCCACGCGCCGGTACGTGTGTGCGCCGAAATAATCGCGCTGCGCCTGCGTCAGGTTCGCCGGCAGTCGTTCGGCGCGGTAGGCGTCAAAGTAATTGAGCGCGCTCGAGATCGCGAGACACGGCAGACCCAAACTCACCGCGGTTTGCACGACCAAGCGCAGCGCGCGCTGCCGATTCAACACGTCGGCTTTGAACGCATCGTCCAAAAGTAAATTCGGCAGATCCGGATTGCGTCCGAACGCTTCGGTAATTCGATTGAGAAAGCGCGCGCGGATGATGCAGCCGCCACGCCAGATCGCCGCGATTTCGCCATAGCGCAGGTTATAGCCGTACTCTTTGCTCGCCGCGCGCAAGAGCGCCATTCCCTGCGCGTACGAACAGATCTTTGCCATGTACAGCGCGTCGCGCACCGCAGCGATCAATTTCTGGCGATCGCCGGCGTACGTGACCGGGGGACCTGTGAGCACGCGGCTCGCCGCGAGGCGTTCGTACTTGACCGAGGAAATGATGCGCGATTCGACCGCCGCGTTGATCGTCGGAATCGGCACGCCGATGTCGAACGCGTTCTGGCTCGTCCACTTGCCGGTGCCTTTTTGCTGCGCTTCGTCGAGAATCAAATCTACGAGCGGTTTGCCGGTCGCGTCGTCCATCTTTTTGAAAATCGCGGCGGTGATCTCGATCAGGTACGACTGCAATTCCCCGGTATTCCACTCGGCGAAGATGTCCGACAATTCCTGGTTCGATAGGTTCAGCGCGCGGCGCAGAATGTCGTACGCCTCGGCGATCAACTGCATGTCACCGTACTCGATGCCGTTGTGCACCATCTTGACATAGTGCCCTGCGCCGCGCGGACCGATGTGTGTCACGCACGGTTCGCCGCGCGGCGCGACCTTGGCGGAAATCGCGGTGAAGATGTCCTTGACGAGCGCGTACGCTTCGGGCGGACCGCCCGGCATGATGCTGGGACCCTTGAGCGCGCCTTCTTCGCCGCCGGAAACGCCGGTACCAATAAAGTGAAAACCCTTGGCTTGCAATTCTTTCGAGCGGCGTTCCGTATCCAGAAAGTACGAATTGCCGCCGTCAATGATGAGGTCGCCGGGCTCGAGCAGCGGAATGAGTTGGTCAATCACCGCATCTACCGGCGCGCCGGCTTTGACCATCACCATGATTTTGCGCGGCTTGCTCAGCGCGTTGACGAAAGCCGGCATCGTCTCGCAGCCGATCAACTTTTTGCCGGGATGCGCCGCGATGAAATCTTGCATCGTCTTGGTCGTGCGATTGTGCACGGCGACCGTGAACCCGTTGCGTTCCATGTTCAGGACGAGGTTCTGTCCCATCACCGCCAAGCCCGTCAGTCCAATGTGCGCCTTGCCCATTGCCACCTTTCCTTTGTTTCGTTTATTTGCATGCGCGCTATTCTACCACGATGCCGCAATTTAGTCACCCCCCATTTTTGACACGCNNGCGCCTTGTTGGCGCAATCGAATATCCTGACCGTGCCCGGCGCGGCGGACGCGCTGACCGCGCGCCTGAGCGCTCAAGCCGGCTTTGGCGCGGTCTACGCGACCGGCGCGGGCAATGCCAACGCGCAGTTCGGCTTGCCCGACATCGGCTTGCTGATCAGCAAGCGCTCGCGATTCAAAGCCGAAGGAAGCAGC
The DNA here is from genome assembly GCA_002400365.1 of Anaerolineales bacterium UBA4826. GTDB lineage: Bacteria > Chloroflexota > Anaerolineae > UBA4142 > UBA4142 > UBA4142. The sequence goes on from DHFK01000088.1 coordinate 9,133, forward strand.
GAGGCGCTGCTACCATGAATGGTGGACTGGGAAGAACGGCAACGCATCGTCCGGTTGCGCGAGTACGAGGAACTGGATCGCAGATTCGTTCGATAGGGGTTTGCGACTTGCGAGGAAACTGGTGTTTGTTTGCCTACACCGCAATTGCCGGCGCGTTTTGCCGGCGACTCGAATACTCTGCCAGTTCCCGCAGATACTCAGCCGGCGTATCCATATCCTGAAAGATACTTGGAGTATTCACCGGGACGTGGCAAATCTCCGCGCCGAGACCGCGCATGAAATCGCGCAGAGTCTTGCCTTCGAGTCCCAGAATGGTTTGCCACCACACTCGACCAATCAGCAGGGGATGTCCGCGGCGCATCTGAAAACTCGGGACGATAACGCTGCCCAACCCGTCGCGATAGGCGGCAATGACGGCGGCGACGACCGAACTCTCCAGCGCGGGTTGATCGCCCAACACAATCAGCGCGGCGTTCGATCCGGCTGAGACAGACCGCAATCCAACCTGAACCGACGAAAGCATCTCACCCGTGGCATAGTCGGTATTGAACACAGTGCGGACGTCCCATCCCGCAAGATGTTGCTCGATCGCTTGGCGCTGATGTCCAACCACCACGACGATCTCTTCAAGCGGGCACGCCGCGAGCGTGGATATGATCCGCTCGATGACGGTCAACTCGCCAAGCGGAAGCAGCGGCTTGAGTCGCCCGCCCATGCGGGTCGAAAGACCGGCGGCAAGGACGATCGCGGTCACACTGGGATTTGAAGACTGGTCAGGCATTGCTGTCCCGAGGCGATTCGCTCACCGCGCACCTCGCGCAGAGGTCGTCCACTTGTTCCACGCGCCACCGTCAGTATCTCCGCCATAATTGACAACGCGATTTCCTCCGGGCTTTCCGCTCCCACATCAAGCCCAACCGGTACGCGGATGCCGTTCAACCAAGCCGGGTCAATCCCTTCGCCGCGTAGCGCCTCAAGAATCAACGTCGCTTTGCGTAAACTTGCGACAAGCCCAACGTAAAACGCGGGCGCTCCCGCCAATTGTCGCAGCGCCGGTTCGTCCCAGCCCCAGGTCGCGACGACGATCGCCGTCGCGGGAGTAATCGCTACGTCCAGAGGACCCAGTCGTTCAGTTTCCGGGTCATACGCGACGAGGCGCGTTGTATCAGCATCAGGGAAGCGTTGCGGCGTGAGAAAGTCTGGACGATCGTCTACGACCTCCACTTGCCAGCCGAGAAACCTTCCCTGCTTTGCCAACGCCGCGCCAATGTGCCCTGCGCCGATGATCACGAGACGCGGGCGCGGCTCGTACAGATCCAAGAAGACTTCGACTGCCGCGCGGCGCGTCGACATCAATCGTTTGCTGGTGCCGGTGATCGGGTCGAAGCCGAGGCGCTGCGGATAGTGTTCCGCCATTACTCGCCGCGCTTGTTCGACCACAGCCCGGTCCAGCCGCGCATCGCCGAGCGCGCCCATCGCTTCGCCCGACCATCGAATCACCTGCCGCGTGCCAGGCGTCAGGTGCGCTCCTTCCGCGCGCACGATAGTTGCCACCACCGCTGGCTCGCCCTGCGCCAGCGCCGCGCGGACCGCGCGCAACTGTGTGGTCGCCTGGCTCTCCGGCTTTACAATGTCAATAAAGACCTCTTGCGTCCCGCCGCACAGTCCCAGGTTTCCATCGCCGCGTCCCACCAGGTTGTACTCGACGAGCCGAGGCGTGTTCTCATTCAGCACGGCGCGCGCGTCGGCGATGGCCTGGTGCTCCATCGTTCCGCCGCCAATCGAGCCCAAAGATTCGCCACTGGCAAAGACCGCGAGCCGCGCGGCAGTGTGCCGCGGCGTCGAACCCACCGTGCGGACCGCGGTGATCAGCGCGAGTCGTTCGCCGCGTTCAAGCGCTTCGATCACGACATCCAATACTTCTCGCATTGCCAATCCTTATTTGCCTGTCGCTTGTGTGCGCGCCTTTTCTGCCGTCGGCGCGATTGGAGTGGCTGTCGCCGCGGGAGATGGCTGCTCGCGCGCGGTTAGTTCCTTGAACCAGATGGGGTGCCATTGCTGCACGTGTTTGCGGCTGACGCGCAGCGTGAACATCGAGAGCAAAAGGGGCCAGTTGCGCGGCACCAAAGCCAGCGCCGCCAAATGGAATACCAACATGACGATCGCGACGACGGCGAACACGTCGTGCACAAAGCTCGCCTGTGCGACCAGCGTCGGCGGAACGGAATAGAGGTAACGGAACGATTTGACAAGACCCGTAACGATGATGACCGCGACGATGATCGCCCACGGCGCATACGACAGGACTTGTTCGGCGGGCAGGAATTTGCCCAGTCGCTTGGGCGGCGCGATCCCAAAGGATGTACAAGTCTCGCCGAAAGTATCGCGGATGACTTTTGGCAACTTGAGGCGGAACACCGCGCCCGCCGGACCAAATAGACCGGTATACTCGACCAATTCGCCTAGTCCTTCGCGCACGTCTTTGAACGAGCGCGGCAACAAGCCCGCGCCGCCGGTCACCAGATTTTCGGCGACATGGCTCAAGATGCCAAAGACGATCATGCCCGCGGCGACATAGTGAATGACAAACACGCCGCGCATTTCATCCGGGCGCGCGAGCCAGCGCAGGACGATTGCGCCGGTGATTATTCCTCCGACAAAACCGATAGCGTTCGTCCAATGCGAGACCACCGCGCCAAGGTCGTGCCGGATGACGACCGGTGAATTGGGCGCGGATTTTGGCTGGCGCATGCTCACCTTGCCCTGCCAGATGCCAAAGCCAATGCCAAGTGCGGCGGCGAGGGGCAACGCTCGCGCCAGCGCGACGGCGTCGTTGAACAGATCGGTCTGCGGCGGCAAGCCGCCTTCCGATCCTCCCTGGGCGAACGCGTTGTTGATCGCAATCACCAAGACGCCGATAGCGGCGGATGCGGCGACAAGAATCCGTTTCACTGCAAGTCCTCCTGGTCAGTGTCCAGTATTCAGTTATGAGTTATCGGTAAACGGATAGCGGATAACCGATAACCGATAACTGACTGCTGCCCTACGATTTCTTCACCAACTGCTGTTCTCTCAATTTGACAAAGGTCGCCTTATCCGACCTGGGCATTTCAAGGCACAAGTGATCGCTCTTGACAATCCCTTGTTTGATGCGGATATTGACCGGGCACTTTTCTACACAAACTGGTCCCTGCTCTCGAAAATAGCAGAGGTCGCATTTCGCAAAAACGTTCTTTTGCGGCTCGTAAACAATGCGCGTCTTTTGCCCCAGCACGATTTCGTTCGTCGCGACCGTTTCCGCGCGTACTGCAAAGGGGCACGCTTCGGCGCAGCGCCCGCAGGCGATGCACGCCTTTTCGTCAATCACGCGCGCGCCGGTTCTTGGCTCGACGTGCAGCGCGTTCACAGGGCAGACTGGCACACACGGAGAATCCGGGCACTGGAGACACGGTTGCTGGATGAAGGTGCCGCGCCCTGGATAGTTCCTCAAAATCTCGGGATCCAGTTTCACCGCCGGCTCGTTGAAAATGCGAATGCGCGTGACCGCTGCCATCCCGGCTTTGCGATGCACGTCGGTACACTGCACTTCGCAAGTCAGGCAGCCGATGCACAAGGTAGGATCGGGAAAGATGACGCCCGATGATTCGCGGTCAATCGGCGTGACCGGCGTCTTGAACAGATCGAACCCGCCGATGCCGATCGCGCCCAAAGCAACCAAGCCGCTCGCGGCGGTCGCCAGGAATTCGCGGCGCGTTATTTCTACCTGCGCGCCTGTACTCTTGTCCACATCAGAACCTTGCATAGTCCTCCTCACCGCAAGTGATTTCTTTACGAACGTTTTTAGAACCCGTCTGAAAAGGGTGGCAGCCCAGGCGCGCTGGGCGTTGCTGGAACGGGCAGCGCGGCTGCCCTCTACCCTTTGCAGACACGCGCTTGACGACGCGCGCGCCGCCAGATCAGCAGTCCCAGCACACCAATGCTCGCCAAGGCGACGACGCCAAGCCCAATCACGAGAATTGTCTGATCGGGATCGGCGGCTGGTGAAACGCCCGGCGAACTTGGGGTTGGCGCGTCCGCTTTTCCCGCGCCGGGAGCGAGTTGAACCGGCACCGCTGCTCCTTGCAGTGCTTGGACGCCGCCCGGGGCGTTCAGATCAACCAGGTAGATGTCAAAGTTGCCCGAGCGCGGAGAATGAAACAACACCTTGGTAGTGTCAGCGCTCCACGCCATCGGACCTTGCACCGACATCCGTCCTTGTAGAAGCGTTCGCCGGCGGCTATTCAAGTCATACGCCCACGCGTCCGTCCACGCTTGGGCTGGCTCGATATGCTCCGTGATAAACGCAAGCCGACCATCGGCGAGGAACCAGGGAAAGTGATCGTGTTCATTCTCGGCGGCAACGATCTGGGTAGGATGGCTGCCATCGCCGCGCATCATCCAAAGCGAAGCGTGATCGCCGCTCGAGTACACGAGCGACTGGTTGTCCGGACTCCACGCCGCCGGGTGACAGGCGAACGTGCATTGGTCGTTGTTCGCGCTCGCCAAGTTACGGGTCACTGGCTTGGCAGCGCTTCCGTCCACGCGCGCCGTCCACAGATCCAGCGTCTCGTCCTGAAAGACGTAAAAGGCAATCTGCTTGCCGTCGGGGCTGGGCACAGCGAAATTGGCGAGCGCGCCAAGCCGCGTGAGTTGTTTGCGGCTGCCATCCTCGACGTTGACCGACCAGATCTCGCGCCGCGTGCCATCGAATGAATCGAACAAGATGGCTTTGCCGTCGGGCAGCCATACCGGGTGGCGATCGTCGCTTGAACCTCTCGTCAACGCGCGCGGATTGCTGCCATCGGCGTTCATCACGTAGATGTGGAAAGGGCCAGCGCGGTTCGACTGAAACGCGATCTGACGATCATCGGGACTCCAGACGGGTCGCAGGTCACTGCCCGGCTCGGTAGTGAGTTGAATGATGGCGCTAGGCGCTTGCAACGTAGCCCAAGTCGCGTCCGTTAGCAATGACCCTGCGAACAGCGCCACCGACACGCAGAGGGCAAGCCCTCCCAGTCGGCGTGGATTCATAGAGAAACCATTGGAGGATGCGTCCCTATTGTGGCTTGACGGGGTGCCCTTGTTGCGCGAATGCCAGAATGATCTGTTCGACTGTGATCAACCCGGCGTCGTAGTTAACGGTCGCGGAGGTTTGAGTCGCGGAGACTTCAAAGATCCCTGGAATCTTCTTCAGGGTTTGCTCCAGAGGATCCACCTCTTCGATTGTAGCCAGCGCAGGAGTGAATGTAAACTTGGCTTCTGTTCGTCTGCCGGTGGCTGCACCAGGGGCTGCGGCTACGGCAGTTGTCGCGCTTTTAGTCGCCGTCGGCTGGACCGTCGCGGCGGCTGTGGTGGGCTGCGGGCTTGGCGCTACGGCAGTGCTTTTAGGCGCGGGCGTTGGTCCGCTGACAATCGCCGCCGGCACTGGCGACTGATACGGACCCGAGGAGATTCCAGTGGGCGGCGGGGGAGAAGTCGGCTGCGGCGGCAAAGGCAGCGGAGTCCTGCCCTTGGCTGGCGCCGCCGGCGCACTGCTGCCTTGTGGCGCAGCCGTCGCCGAAGCGCAACCTAGCAAAGATACAACACAAGCAAGTACTGTTACGACCAGCACGGCACGGTGAATCACGATTTCCTCCTGAAGGTATTAGATGCTGTCTGACGAAGGCTGCTTGACTTTCAAACCCAGACAACTATAATCACGCTTGCTTCTGATCCTCAAACTAAGAGCCCGCCTTGGCGGAGCGAAAGGTGATGTTCATGGACGACGATCGCTTGTTGGAAATTGCGGTCCGCGCCGCGCGTCAAGCGGGACAGTTCGCGCTTTCCCGGCTAGGTGATCCCGGCTATCAAAAGTGGAAAGGCGCGCACGATATCCAGGTCGGCGTTGCGCTGGAGGCGCAGCAACGCGTCGTAGAGATAATTCGCGCCGAAGTTCCCGACCACGCCTTTTTACTTGAAGAGAGCGACGAACAAACGGCGTTCGATTTGGCAAGCCCACCGCATCTTTGGATCGTTGACCCGATTGACGGCAGTCTGAACTTTTTCCAAGGCATTCCCTTGTTTGCCGTCTCCATCGGCTTCCGGGAAGAGGGGCGCTACAAACTGGGCGTGGTCTACGATCCTTGCCGCGACGAACTTTTCCAAGCGGTGCACGGGCGCGGCGCAACGCTCAACGGCAAGCCGATCAACGTGGAGCAGGTTTCAGAAGGGATGGAGGCATTCCAGCGCGCCTTTATCGCGACCGATTTGCCTAGCGACTATGCGCGCGTGAAGGAAACTCTCGACATCGCCGCACTGATCGTCCCGCAGACTGTCAATCTGAGTTTCTTGGGCTCACCCGCGCTGGCGCTCTGTTACATCGCCGCTGGTCGCCTCCACGGGTACTATCATCTGCAATTGAATCTGTGGGATTTCGCCGCCGCGCATGTCATTCTCGTCGAAGGTGGCGGAATTTTGACCGATGCGTTCGGCGGTTCGTGGCTTTACTCCGACGGCGGCTATATCGCTTCCAACAACATCATCCACGGCAAGATGCTGCAATGCGTCAAGGCGGTGTTGGATACGCGGAACCCGACAGTCTGATTCAGAAACCCGTTGTCTCGATCCCCTCTGCTTCGGTTCGGGGCTGGCAGGAAAACGGGTTTCTTTTTGATTACGCAATCGCGTCCAAGAGCGTCTTTTCGATCAGCGCGGTGGCGACATCCACCTTGTACGCATTCGCGCTCATCGGTCGCGCGACGGTCTTGATGGCAGCCGCGGCGGCTTTGGCATTCTCTTTGATGTTTTTGCCCGCCAGCGCCTGCTCTACCACTTTTGCGCGATACGGCACCGGCGCGACCCCGCCCAGCACGACACGTCCATCCTTCCAGACGCCATTCTCCTGCGTCGCCACGACCGCTACACTCACCAGCGCAAAGTCGTAGACCTGACGAAATTTGAGTTTCGTCCAGGCAGTCTTGGTGTTGGGGGCTAGGCGCGGGATCGTCACATTCACCATCACCTCGTCCGGCTTGAGAATGTTCTCGCGCAGCACATCCTCACGCGGTCCGGTAAAATAGTTGTCGAACTGGACCGTCCGTGTACCCCCCGTGCCGGCGATGGTCGCTGACGCGTTGAGCGCGAGCAACGCGGTCGCCGCATCGGACGGATGCACGATGTAGCACAACTCGCCGCCGATGATGGCGTTGTAGCGATTGTCCCCGGTCACGGCGAAGCAAAAGTCGCCCCCCTTTTTGTAGCAACTAAATTTCTCGCCGCGGAAGAACCAACAGCGCGGGCGCTGGTTGATGTTGCCCCCCAGCGTGCCCAGGTTGCGAATCTCCGGCGAAGCGACGCTGAACAGCGAGTCCGTTAGCACGCGCCAGCCCTTTTGCATCTGGGGCGATTCGGCGATGGCGCTGAGCGTGGTCGCCGCGCCGATCGTCGCGCTGTCGCTCGCCAACTTGATGCCGACCATTTCAGGAATGGTGGTCACATCAATCAACTTTTCTGGATAGGGCATGCCCTTGCCGTGGATCCAGTCCTTCATCACCCCTGCCACCAGGTCGCTGCCGCCGGCGACCACTTTGGCGGCGGGTCCGAACTTGCTCAACATGCTCACGGCATCCTGGACGGTGGCTGCGTCGTACAGTTCAAAGGCTTTCATGTCATCTCCTCCTTAGGCGGCCTTTAATGCGGCTAGCACTTTTTCGCGCGTGATCGGCAGAGCGTCGACGCGCACCCCGATGGCGTTGAAAACGGCGTTGGCAATCGTAGCGCCTGGTGGAGTGATGGGCGGCTCGCCGATGCCATGCGCGCCGTAGACCCCGTACTCGCGGGGATGTTCGACCAGGATGATGTCAATCTTGCGCGGCACGTCTTGGATGGACAGCGCCTTATAGTCCAGGATGTTGTCGTTGAGCGGCACGCCGGTCGCCTTGTCAATTAGCAACTCTTCGTTCAGCGCGGCGCCCAGCCCCATGATCGTACCACCTTCGATCTGCTGCTCCAGCGCCAGGGGATTGATCGCCCTGCCAACGTCATGTGCCGCCACGTACTTCAACACCTTGACCGTGCCGAGGTTGGTATCCACCTCGACCTCGGCGGCGTGGGTGCCAAAGGCAGTGCGCTGCCAGGTCGCCGGTTGCTGGTGCACGCCGCGCCCGATGATCTGCCCGGTGGTGGATTGGACGACCTGCGCCACGGTCAGTTTCTTGTTCGGATCGGACTTGAACACCACGTTGCCATCCACCACGTCCAGTTCCTCTGGCTTGACGGTGATGGTCTGCGGCGGAGTGGCTTTCTTGGCATCGTCCATGAACTTTTTGGCGCCCCATTCCAGCAATTGCCGTTTGGCGTCCATAGCGGCTTCGTAGGTACCCCAGCCGCCGGTGTTTGTCTGGACGCTGCCGGCGGACATGCCGGAATCGGGATGGAGATCGGTGTCTATGTGCGGGGTGATGCTCATCCGCGCCAGAGGAATACCGAGCGTCTCAGCCGCGATCATGACCATCTGTGTGCGCTGACCATCGCCGATCTCGTTACTGCCAGAGTTCACCTGCACATTACCGTCGCTGGTGACGATGACTATGCCAGTGGCGTTGGAGGAACCTCCCCCGTGACTGCAAAAGACATTCGCCAAGCCGATGCCGTGAAATACACCCGGGCGAACTTCTTTGGCTTTGGGCGCATGAAACTTGGCTTTCCAGTCAATCGCCTTGGCGGCTTCGTTCATACAAGTGACGATGCCGGGATTGCTGAACGGCAGTTTGGTGTCCGGGTTGCCGTCGAGATTGATACTCTTTAGACGAAATTCAAGCGGGTCCATGTTGATGGCGTACGCGGCCTTGTCCATCAGCGTCTCCATCGCCATCGCGCCGTTGGGATGACCCACGCAGCGCAAAGCCCCGGACTTGAAACTGTTGGTGAAGACGTCAACTCCTTCCAGGCGCAGGTTGGGAATCTTGTACCCCAACTGCATTTGGAACCACGCGCCGGAGGCAGCCGACCCGCGCTGCGCGCCGACATTGGAAATGACCTTGAACTGCCCGGCGACAATTGTCCCATCGCGATTGACGCCTAACTTCATCTCGTTGCGATTCTGCGGACGATGTCCGCGCGCGATAAAGTCTTCCGAGCGCGTCGCCATCGCGCGCACCGGTCTGCCGGTGAGCTTGGCGAGGATGGCAGCGTGAATCTCCTGCAAATCCACGCCGGTGCGAAAGCCATAGCCAGAGCCCATGTAGCCGTTCTGGATGATCCGCACTTTGTTCTGCGGCAACCCCAGCGCCTGCGCCAACCCATTGCGCGCGCCGTGCGCGTACTGCGTGGTATAGTGCATTGTCACCCGATCGTTGTCCCACCAGCAGATGGCGATGCTCGTCTCGAGCGGCATGTGCTGCTCGGTGGAGCGGGTGGCGACGACCTCTACGACGATCTGGGCTTTCGCCATGCCGCCGTCCGGGTCGCCGCGCACTAGCGGTTTTTCGATGTTCAGAATCGTGCCGTCCAGTTTGTTGTCCCACTGCTTGGGCGTGCTGGGCTTGATTCCTTCGAGGAAATCAAGCACGGCGGGCAACACTTCGTACTGCACGTCAATGAGGTGGATCGCTTCGTCGGCGATGTGATCCGATTCGGCAGCCACCGCCGCGATGGGCGCGCCCACCTCATAGATCTCTTCGTTGAACAGATAGCGATTCGGCGGACCGCTGCCCAAGCGATAATCCTTGTATTCCTTGGGCAGATTGCCGCGATGCAGAATCGCGACCACGCCCGGCAGTTTCTCCGCTTGGCTCGTGTCCACCTTGACGACCTTGGCGTGCGGATGCGGGCTGCGCAGCGTCTTCATAAACAACATGCCGGGGACCCGCATGTTCTGCACGTACCGCCCCAGCCCGGTCACGATGCCCAATCCGTGCACGCGCGGCACGCGCTTGCCGATCGTCGTGAACGTCGCCGCGGCGGCTTTGGCAGGCGCGCCGCCGTTACCGCCGTTGCCGGGTAACTGGTTTCCATACTTGGCGATCAACGGCGCTGCCAGTTCAGGACTCTCCGTCACAAATTCCTGCCATTGCGGAGACTGGCTCAGTTCAGACCACTGCTCGGGGGTCAGTTGTGCCGCATAGCGCTCATCCTGAACGGCGCGCAGCACGTCAACTTGCTGTGCCATAGTGAGTCCTCCCTCTATCCTTTCTTCCGCATATCGTCCGCGGCGCGAAAGACCGATTCGTAGATCTTGGGATACTCGGAGCAGCGGCAGATGTTGCCGGAGAGCGCTTCACGTACGTCGTCTTCCGTAGGCGAGGGGTTTTGAGTGAGGAGCGCGTAGGTGGACATGATCAGCCCACGCGTGCACAAGCCGCACTGCAAGCCACCCTCTTGCCAGAACGCTCTCTGAATGGGGTGCAGATCTTCCACCCGAGTTCCCTTTGCCAGCCCCTCGACGGTCATGATCTTCTGCCCTTTGCCCAGCCGCGCGGCGAGCACGGCGCAACTGTTCACCGGTTTCCCATCAATCAACACCGTGCACGCGCCGCACTGCGCGCGATCGCAACCCAGGTTCGCGCCAGCCATGCCCAGATCGTAGGTCATCACTTCCCACAAACTCTGGCGCACGTCCGTCACAACCTCATAGCCCTTGCCATTGATGTTGAGCGAGACGCGGCGCATGGTGGGAGGCAAATCGGCTGCGGCGGGAAGCGGCTGCGGCGGTGGCACCGGCGTTTTGACCGGGGGCGGCTCTGGCGCGGGCTTGACCAGCGTCAACACTCCCGCTGCGCCGGCTGCGCCGACGACCAAGCCGGTTCCCGCGCCGACCAGGAATTGGCGACGCGACACTCTGGCAGACCCGCCTTCGCGCGACTCGTCCGCTACCTGGTCTTGATCTTCCTTGATTTCATCTTTGGGAGCATGTTCATCAGCCATAAGTCCATCTCCTTTTCATTGCCCCAAGACTCACCAGCACCGGTAACCTTGCCAGGTCACTGGGCAAGATGACCGGGACTGGTGGCGCTAACTTTTGGCTAGCGGTCCGTCGGAGACGCTACGCGCGTTNNTCTCGAATACCCGTCCTCCTTCTCGAATACCCGTCCTCCTTTCCGCAAATCGAAATACTCACGGGTCCGCAGCGATCATCGCAGTGGGGCGAGCATCCGGCTCTGCCGCGTTCGATCCGGCAGAACCAGGTTCATCGGAAGATACGATGTCTGCGACGATCTGCTTGCACTCGTTTAGGGTTTGCCACAACTCAGCCAATTCTCCGGCGTGGAGTCGTTCGTAGGCGCGGAGTTGCTGCTCGAATTTCAACAGACGACACGCGATATCGTCGGCTGACATAGCGCGGATCATGGTCTGTCCTTTCGAAAAGGCAGAGCCAGGTGCGATTGGATGTTCGATTCAAGTTTGATTGTAAAGCAAGGAGGGAGATTGCGAAAGAACCTGCGGGGTCAATCTATGGCACGAACGTGCCATTCGGGTGGCCAAGCCGCTACGCGTTTTCCGCGAGAGCGCGGGTAGCGGCCAGAGGAATCAAAAGAGTCCGCGCCGGAACGCTTCGGCAACGGCTTGAGCGCGATTGGTCGCGCCCAGTTTGGCAAGCACATCCTTGGTCTTGCGCTTGACGGTGCGCTCGCTCAGGAACAACGACCGAGTCATCTGCGAAACACTGGCGCCATCGGCAATCAGTCGCAGGAGTTCGAGTTCCTGATCCGTCAAGCCGGAGGCGGAGCGCACGTGCGACCGACTCAGCGCCTTGAGTTGTCCAAAGACCTTGCTGCCAAGCGTCGGACTGAGCCGCTGCTCGCCAGCGTGGACGGCGCGGATCGCATCCGCCAGAACTTCCGCCGAGGTGTTCTTGAGCAAGAAACCATCTACGCCCAGCCGCGCCGCCTCGAGCAAATAACTCTCGTCGTCGTACGAGGTCAAGATGATGATGCGCGCCGCGCAGCGCGCGCTACGCAACTGCCGCGCCACGTCCAGTCCGCTGGCATCCTCCAGACGAACATCGAGCAGAATAATGTCCGGTCGCAACTGGGCAGCCAGTTCCAAGACGGTTGCGGCGCGATCGGCTTGCGCAACGACGTGGATATCCGGGTACTGGGAGAGCAAACTAATGAGACCCTGGCGCACGACCGGATGATCGTCCACCAGCAGAACGTTTATTGCTTGCATGGTTCTCCGTCTAAAGACGCTCGCCGCAGCGCTGCCTCCGATGGAACGAAACGGCGTCCGTTCTCTACGCGAGTGGCACTCGTAGCGTAATGCGCGTTCCACGCCCGGGCACGGATTCCACTTGCATCTGCCCGCCGATACTTTGCGCGCGTTCGCGCATTCCGATCAAACCCATCTGCCCCGGCGCGTCCGCGCGTACCCGCGCGCGATCAAACCCCACCCCGTCGTCCTCGATGGCGATCAGAAATTCAGCGCGTTTGAAATCTGCCAAAATCTGTACGTGCTGGGCGTGCGCGTGCGCTGAGATGTTGTTCAGCGACTCTTGCACGATTCGATAGACGACGATTTCGATTTCAGGCGCAAGGCGGATCGGCTGACCACAGACCTCGACGGAGCAAGCGATCCGACATTGTTGCTGGAAATTGTTGGCTTGCCATTTTAGCGCGGGCGCCAAACCTTGCGCATCGAGGATCGGCGGACGCAAGCCGAGAATGATCCGATGGTTTTCGGCGTCAATTTTTCGCAGGAGCGCCTTGACGGTCTCTAGTTTTTCGAGCGCCGCATGTTCGCGGCGATCCAATAGACTCTGCTGCGCGGCTTGGAGTTCGAACAGCGTGCCGGTGATCAACTGATTCGAGCCGTCGTGCAGGTCGCGGGCGATTCGTCCGCGCTCTTCTTCCTGGACGCGCACGGTGATCGCCAAAAGTTGCTGCAATTGGGTCGCCTTGTGCGCCAATTCCTCTCTCGCGTCGTCGAGTTCCTTGGTGCGTTCCTCCACCTTCCGTTCCAGGTCCTGGCTGAGTTTAACGACTTGCGCGTGTTGCTGCCGCGTCTCCCGGAACAGCCGCGCATTTTCAAGCGCGATGGCTACCTGATCGGCAAGGATTTGCAGGACGAGGACATCGTCCTGATGGAAAGCGTTGAGCCGATGACTCTGCACGTCGAACACGCCTACCACGGCATCGCCGAGCCGGAGCGGGACCGCCAGTTCCGAGCGCGTGTCCGGCACGCGGTCGTCGGGATAGTAGTTGGGATCCTGACTCACATCGTTGCAGAGAATGGGCTGCCCGGTCCAAGCCACGCGACCGGTGATGCCCTCTCCCCCAATCTTGAGACGCAGCCCGTGGGTTTGATACGCTGGCTCGGCTTGCCCAATGCCGGCGCGCAGAACGATCTCGTGGGAAGCCGCGTCAACCAGAAAAAACGCGACGTGGTAATAGCCAAATGTATCGCGGATCAGTTTCACGACCTGACCCAAAAGCTCATCCACGTCGAGAATCGCGGTGACTTGGCGGCTGGTCTGGCTGGCTGCCTCGAGTTGCCGCGCGCGCCGCTGCGTTTCCTGCTGCGCGGCGATTTCCGCGCGCGCCGCCTTCTCCGCCCACGTCAGCGTTAGCCACGCGAAAAAGGGACCGACCAGACCGAAGAACCAGATCCCGGCAATGACAAAGGGCGCGGAAAAGGCATGCCCTTGGAGGACGAGGTCCTCGAACAGCATGTATCCAGCGCCAACCAACGCGACAGTGATCGGAACAGCCCAACGCAACAAGGCGAGATGACCAAGTAGGCGGGCATCATCCCGACCTTCCTCCGGTTTCCGTGACTGTGACATTCAAGATGACGGACTAGTTCTTTGCCGCGTCCGGCTTTTTGGCATCCGCTGCCGGGTTCTGGCTCTGGGGCTTGGTCACTTCGTCGCGGAACTCGGCAACCATCTTCTTCATCCCGCGCACTACCATGGGCAGACGCGAGGGCGCGAAAAGAAGCAATGCCACCAAGATGATGATAAGCACGTGCCCGGGTTGTAATCCGATCATAGGATAACTCCCTCGAAACGGTAGGGCAAATTCGGAAACTTGTCCTACGGTATCCCTCTGAAATCAAAAGGCAGACCACTAGAACGATCTGCCTCTCCGAACCTCACCTATGCGATTGAACATAACCGAACGGAATTGCCCAGCGCGCGCGACGGCTGCGCATAATGCTTGGAGACACCGTCCGCCGGCAACCCGAGCCACTCGAGTCGCGATCCAGTTCCACGCTGCATCACGTCCTCTTCCGCAATCATCGCGGCGCACATGACTTGCAAGTCTGCTTGATTGCCCCCATGGGAATTCGAATCCCAGTCTTGGCCTTGAAAGGGCCACGTCCTAGTCCCCTAGACGATGGGGGCGTCACTAACCGATCCCATTCTACCAAAAGACCGGGAATTGGTCAAATTGGTGGTTCCAATTTCCGTCCTCTAACTTCCACCATCCATCTTCCAACTTCCAGACTCACACCGGCGGCCATGGCACGGGGGGCCAGTCCTCAGGTGGCTGAGGAAACGCGCCGCGCTCGCTCAGAGCGTCCACGCGCTCGCGCAGCGCTTTCATCTCGCGCGGCGATAATAGTTCGCCGAGCGCATCAGCCAGCGGTTCGGCGCGTTTCAGACAGCCGCGCAACTTGTCCAAGTCGGCAATGAGCGCGGCGGGAATCCGCTGTGCGGCGAAATCCCAGATCACCGTTCGCAGTTTGGGGTGTTCGTGAAACGTGACGCCGTGGTCAATGCACCAGATCTTGCCATCGGCGCCGAGCAGGACGTGCCCGCCTTTGCGATCGGTATTGTTGATGACCGCGTCGAACGCGGCGATCCGTTTCATCTCGTCGCGATGGCGGTCGCGCAGCGTGAAAAAGTGTTGACCATCCACCATCTCGATAAACAACTGAACCATCCCCACACCCTGGGGACCGTCGCGCAAAACGGTGGGGGGGACGTGGGGCCAGCCCAGCGCGACGCTGACGAGATACGCGGCGACTTCGCGATACGCCAGCGTGCCATCGGGAAAGTCCCAGAGCGGACGCTCGCCGCGCGAAGGTTTGTAAATCGCCGGCGTCGCGCGCGCGCCGTCGCGAATCGTCACGAGAAAAGTGTAATTGGAGCCCCACGGCACGAGTCCTTCCATGTCTATCGCGCCGTTCAGCAACACGGTCGTGGCGGCATCTCCCTGGAGCGCTTGCAATCGGTTCTGGCCTGCCATTCTTAGAAACGTGACGAGTGGCGAGGAATGTTGCCGCGTCACTCGCCACTCGACACACGTCACGTCAACGTCGCGTGTTCGCCGTGCCCATTGCGCTTGGGACAGAAATGCCCTTCGGGGTCGATCGGGCGACCGCACAATACGCAAATCGGACGCCCGGCGGCGACGATGGCTGCCGCGTGACGCGCGAGCGCGCGCATCTGGTCAGCCGTCGCCCAGAACCGCACGACGTTGACGACCGCGGGGTTTTCTTCTGCCGGCAATTCGTAGGCGACGAGCACCAGCAGTTTCTGCTCGCCGTCGTAGCCCAAGCCGAGTTGTCCAATGCGAAAGAGCGGCTCGACGGGCTGCGATAGTTCCATCGCCAACACATTCACTTGCGCCGGCTGGCTCTCTGTTCCCAAGCGTTCCAGCAGTTCGTCAATCCCGCGCGCGAGCGCGGCAAGTTGTTCTTTCTCCACCACCAGGGTGGCAATCGTCGTGCCTTGCTGACCTTGCAGGAAAAAAGTGCGCTTGCCCGGCTGACCAATGGCTGCGGCAGTAATATGGGTTACGGGGTTTAAATCGTAGAGGATGTTCGCTTCTGGCATCGTTTGCTCTTCCTTTCGCTCGCCTTCCGCTGGCTTCCGTTTGTCTGGCTTGAACGCCGGCAACTTGCCGCAATCGTTCAGAGCGAACAGCGTGGGACCGCGTTCGTCCAAGAGAAACACCGAAACGGACGCGGGGTTGATCACGATTCGCTGGAACGCGTTCAGATCCATCCTGAGGAAATGCGCCACCGCCGCCTTGATCGGATCGGCATGTGAGACAACGGCCACAATCTGGTTGGGATGCCTGGCGACAATGTCGTCGAGCGCCGCGATCATCCGCGCTTGCACTTCATCAATGCTCTCGCCGCCAGGCAAATGCACGCCGACCGGTCGAGTCTGCAATTGCTTCCAGGTTTCCGTGCCTTCCAGTTCTTTGAGCGATTTGCCGGTCCAATCGCCCGCGCGGATTTCGCCCAGGTCTGCGCGCCTCTGCACATCGAGTTTCTGACACCGCGCGATGGCTTGCGCCGTATCCGTCGCGCGTTCGAGCGGGCTTGAATAGATCGCGTGGATCGAAAGATGCGCCAACCGCCGCGCCAACGCGTCCGCCTCGTGCTGACCCTGCGCGTTGAGGTGAACGCCCGGCGTCCAGCCCGCCAGCCGTCTGTCTTTCAAATAATCGTTACTCGCGTGCCGAATCAAAAGTAGAAGCGTCATAGCCAAAAGATGAAAGATGAGGGATGAAAGATGAAACCCTGAGCGTGGTCGAAGGATTCATCTTTCATCTTTCATCCTTCATCCTTTCAGAGTTGCCACGCCGTCAAATCGTCGAGCGATTTCTTTTCCTCATCGCTCAAGCGGAAATCAAGCGCCCCGAGCAATTCGTTCAACTGCGCGACCGTGTTCGCACCGATGATGGGACTGGTGACGACCGGGTTTGCCCGCAGCCACGCCAGCGCGATCTGCGAAATCGTCTTGCCGTGCGCGCGCCCGAGCCGGTCCATTTCGTCGAGCAAGCGCATGTTGCGCTCGTCGTTGATAAAGCGCGTCATGCGATCATTGCCTTCCCCGCGTACGCCGCGCGGGATCGGCTGTCCGCGGCGATACTTGCCGGTGAGGAAACCGCCTTGCAGCGGCGAGTACGGAATCACGCCGATGCCTTGCGCCGCGCACAACGGCATCAACTCGCGCTCGAACTCGGCGCGCCAGACGAGGTTGTAATGCGGCTGGACGCAGACGACCGACGCGAGATTGCGCTTGTCGCTGAGCCACAACGCGCGCGCGACCTGCCACGCCGGGTAATTCGACAAGCCGATGTAACGCACTTTGCCCGCGCGCACCAAGTCGTCGAGCGCGCGGAGCGTCTCCTCCAGCGGCGTTGAATCGTCCGGCGCGTGGCATTGGTAGAGGTCAACGTAGTCGGTCTGCAACCGGCGCAGCGAAGCCTCGATGGCTCGCATAATGTGCATGCGCGATAAACCCTCGCCGTTGGGACCGTCCCACATGCGCCCGCGCACTTTGGTCGCGAGGACGATCTGATCGCGCGGCTTGCGCGTGATCCACTTGCCGACGTACGTTTCGGCGACGCCGCCGGGATTGCCGGGCACCCAGCGCGAATAGACATCCGCCGTGTCAATAAAGTTGATGCCCGCCGCGAACGTCGCGTCGAACACCGCGTACGCGTTCTGCTCGTCCGACGTCCAGCCAAAGTTCATCGTGCCGAGACACAACTCTGAAACTTTCAGCCCGGTCTTGCCGAGATTACGATACTCCATTATGAACCACCTCTTACGTTCTACACCCGCGCCATCCGCTGCCCGTCACACGACACACTTGAGCATCTCCCGAAACTCACCCAGCATCATCGCCGTCGCGCCCCAGACCTTGCGCCCGTTGATCGAAAAGAACGGGACTTGGATCTTGAAACCCCGCATCTCCCATGCCTCTTCAAAGATATTGCGATCGTCCAAGAGCCACGCGAGCGGCGGCTCGAGGATCTCGACCACTTCGCCCGGTTCGGCGCTGACCGGCGGGCGCGCGGGCGTGAACGCGACAAACGGCGTCGCGCGAAAACCGCTCACCGGGATGTACACCGGCGAAAGCGCGTCGCCGATCAATGCGATGCCGGTCGGCTCGATGCCCAACTCTTCGCCCGTCTCGCGCAGCGCGGTCTGCGCCAGCGACTCGCCCGGTTCCTGCGCGCCGCCCGGCAACGACACCTGGCCCTTGTGCGTTTCGACTGTGTCCGCGCGCAGCGTCAGAAAAAAGTTCAAGTCGTCTTTGCCCGGGAAAAGCAAAATCAAAACACCCGCCTCTTTCGGATGTAGTTCCGGGGGGAGCGGATAGACATCGCCCGGGCGTGGTCGCGGCGACATGCGGATTTGCGCCGGGCGTCCGGGACGCGGACGCGCGAGCGCGCGGCGAACATCGTTCAGCGTCACAAGCGCATTTTACTGGAAACGGCGCGCTTGGTCAAGCAGGTTATTTGCCAAACATGGCGCGCAACACCTGCCACCCGAGCCGATAGAACCATCGTCCGCGATCGCCGTACGCGATGTGCGCGAGCGCGCGCTTGAATTGCAGCCGCCGCCCCAGCGCGCTCCACGCGACGCGGCGTTCGTAATCGGTGAACGAAAAATCCCCCCGCGCGAGCGCGCGCAGCGCTTCATCCGCCGCGCGCATCCCAAAATCGAGCGCGTGCGAAATGCCCTCGCCGAACAAGGGCTCGGCCCCTGCCGCATCGCCCGCCAACAACACGCGCGGCGCGGAATGTTTTGCCGATGCGTCGAACCAACGCTCGGGATGGCCCTGCAAATGCGCGTCGTCCAATTCAACCTCGCGCTGCGCCAGCATTTCTTCAAAAATCGGTTTTAGCGATGCACGCGGAAAATAAGGATGCACCCGCGTATCCCCCAAGCCGCGATTCATCATCGGTACGCCTTGTTTGAACGACGGGAAATCCCAATAGTACCCCTGCGCCCCGCGCGTGACCGGCGTGAAATCGAACACCGCCGTATGCTCGACGAACTCGGGCGCGCGCGTCGCGTCTGCCGGCGTCAGGATCTCGATCAAGCGCGCAATGCGATCCCAGCGCGCGAGTCCCAGTTTCGTTCGCACGACGCTATTCGCGCCATCCGCGCCGATAACGACCTGGGCATGATACGTGCCTAACGTGGTGCGTACGTTCACCCCAGCGTCTTCGCGCTCGAGGTCCACCAGCGCCTCGCCTTCGCGCAACTCGACGCCGCGTGCGCGCGCATGCTGCGCCAGTTGCGCGTCGAATTCTTCGCGCCGGACCACGCGAAAAACATTTGGAATGCGAACAGTAAAGCGCAAATCCTCGAACATGAATTTGATTGCGTGGATCGGAAACGACGGCACGTCGAGTTGCACGCGCAACTTGGCGAGCAGCGCGTCCGCGTGCGTCGTCACGCCGCCGCCGCAGAGTTTAGGCCGCGGGAACACGGCTTTTTCGATCAGTAGCGTCCGCCGTGCCAGGTCTGGATTTCGATTCGCGATTTGAATCGCCGCCGCCGAACCCGCCGGTCCCGCGCCGACGATGAGAATGTCGTATTCGCCCATACGGTTGCGTAGGGGCGACCCTGTGTGGTCGCCCGGGCGACCATACAGGGTCGCCCCTACAAATTCATTCTCCCTCCACCGGCGCGCCCACCACGATCTGGCGCGTCGGCGCGGCGGTACGATTCACCAAGCCGATCCCCGCGATGATGAGCAGCAGCCCCGCCAGCGCTTCCCATCCGATTGACTCGCCGAGCGCGAGCGCGCCCCACATGACGCCGGTAATCGGAATCAGGTACGTGACGAGCGCGGTGCGCGTCGCGCCGGTGTGTTCGATCAGCCAATAGTACAAAACGTACGCCAACGCGGTGCCGAGGAGCGCGAGGGTTAGCAGCGACGCGACCGCCGGCAAGGAGGGACGCAAGGAGAAGGGATGGTCGAACGCGAGACTGAGCGGCAGCATCCACACTGCGGTGGAGCCCAACTGTCCCGCCGACGCGACGATGTGCGAGACGCCGCCCAGGAATTTGCGCGCGACGAGCGTTGCGACCGCGTAACTCGCCGCTGCGACGACGACCGCCACTTCGCCCCAGAATTCGATCTGCATGCCTCGGCGCAATTCGGGAACGAACAAAACCACCACGCCGACAAACCCGACGATCACGCCGGCGACCTTTGCCCACGTCAACTGTTCATCGCGCGTCCAAAAGTGCGCGAGCAAGACGGTGAACAGCGGCATCGCGGCGGTCAAAATGGAGGCGAGGCTGCTGGTGATATGCGTCTCGCCCCACGTGATCAGCGTGTACGGAATCACGCCATTGAAAATGCCCATGGCGATCAGCGGCGTCCATTCACTTCGCGTCCGCGGCAGCGTTTCGCCGCGCAGACGCAGCGCGAGGAACAGCGCGAGCGCCGCAATCAACGCGCGTCCTTCGACGAACGTGAATGGCGGAATTTCGGCTCCGCCAACTTTGATGAACATGTACGACGCGCCCCAGATGGCGCCGAGCAAAATCAGAATGAGCCAAACCAACGTCGAATCTCCTGTTGCTGATGGCTTGTCGCGTATCGCATAGGGCTAATAGCCATCTGCCAGACGCCATACGCTATTTGCCGATGATCGCCTGAGCAAGCCACAGCGTGCCCATGCCGACGGCAAGCGTCAGCAAGATATGGCGCGTGAGCGCGGCGACCACGATCGCGGCGATTCCCGCGACGAGGCGCGCGTTCACGACCGTAATNNCAATGGCACGTACGTCAGCGCGAGCGCCGCGCCGCGCGGCACGTGCCAGCGTCCCAGGATCACGATCATCGCATAGCGCGTCGCAAACGTCACGAGCGCCATGCCCAGAATCAAGAGCGCGAATTCCATCGCTCCGTTCCCATCCCTGCGACCATGCCCACCGCGATCGCAATGACCAAGCCCAGTTTGTTCGGCAATCCTGAGGCCGAGACCGCGACGCTGCCGGCGACAAGCGCGGCAAGCCGCGTCGAACGCGTGGTGAGTTGCGGCACCAGGATCGCGATAAAGACGATCGGCAGCACAAAGTCAAAGCCCAGAGCGAGCGGATCGCCCAGCGCGCGCCCGATCCAATAGCCCAGCGCCGTGTCCAATTGCCACGGAACGAACATGGCGATATTCGCGCCGAGGAAATACCAGTGCTTGGCTTGCCCGTCGCCGCGCGCCTCGTCGCGATAGTGCGCGATCGTCAGCGCGTACGACTCGTCGGTCATTCCAAACGCGAGCGCAGCGCGCCACGCCGACGGCAGCCCGCGCAGGTACTGCGCCACGCTCGCGCCGTAGAGCGCGTGCCGTAGATTCACCACGAACGTCGTCAACACGATGAACGGATGCGGCGTGCCGTTCGCGATCAGACCGGCGGCGATGAACTGTGACGAGCCGGCAAAGACCAGCGCGCTCATGGCTTGGGCAGCCCACCACGGCATGCCCGCCGTCAGCGTGAGAATGCCGAACAGAATGCCGAAGGGCGCCGCGCCGATGACGAGCGGCAGCGTGTCGCGCGCGCCGGCGCTGAATTCGCTACGCGGCGATGAATGTGTCACTGACCGCGACTCCTTCCAGGCGCAGTAACCTGGCTTTCAACGGCAATCCGCCGCCATAGCCGTGCAAACCTCCATCGCTGCTGAGAACGCGGTGGCACGGCAGAATGATCGGAAGCGGGTTTGTCGCGAGCGCGCGTCCGACCGCGCGCGCCGCCCGCGGCTTGCCGATGGCGCGCGCGATCCAAGCGTAGGTGCGTGTCTCGCCATACTTGATCGAGTCTGCCACGCGCAAGACCTCCCGCTGAAACGGTTTGACCGACGACCAATCCAGGCGCAAATCAAATGCGCGACGATGCCCCTCGGCATACTCGCGCAGTTCGCGCGCGATTTCNNGCGGCAACTGCACGCCTGCCAGCCCGCGCTCGGAAAACGCTACGCCGATCCAACCGATGCGTGTCTCAAAAACCGCCAGTTTCATTTCCGCAAACCTTTCCAGCAAACGCGCGCGCATTGCCGCGCGACGTCTTGAAAGTGGAATGTGCTCGCGCTGACGCAGCGCGACGAGTTGCTTTTCGATTTTCGATGCTGGCTTGCCGATGCTCAATTGTCGCATAGGATCGCTTCCAGTCTTTTCAGCGCGCGATGCGTCCGCACGTAGACGGTGTTCGGCGCGCAGCCCAGCAGCGCCGCAATCGTTTTGCCGTCCAATTCGTCAAAATAGACGAGGCGGATGAGTTCGCGGTCGGGCGCGGCGAGTTTTTGCAGACCGCGCCGCACCGCGGCGTACTCGTCCGCACGCTCCAGCGCGTCGCCGATGCCATCGCTAGAAACGTGCGCGAATTCATCAAGCGGGGCGTCGTGCGTGCGCGTGCGGTAGAAATCGGCGACGCGGCGCGCGGCGATCCGATACAGCCACGCGGCAATTGGCTTGCCTTGCCAGCGCACGCGCCGGATGCCGCGCAGCGCGTCCTCGAACACGCTCGCCGCGATGTCCTCGGCGTGGGCGCGCGCGCCCACGCGGCGATACGCGTATGCGTAAATGCGGTCGTAGTACGCGTCGAACAGTTCGCCAAAACCCGCCGCGCTCTTTTGCGCGCGCGCGAGCAGCGCGCGTTCATCGGCGAGGGTCATGGCGTCCATGCTTGCAAACCTTGCGAAGGTTCTGAAACCTTCGCAAGGTTTTTCTTCCGCACATACAGCAATTTCTCGACGCGCGCCACCACGATATTTTGTTCGTCCACCACGTCAACGGTGAACACCGGTTCGATCTTTGCGCCGCGATCCGCTTCGGCGCGGATCTCTGCGACGCGTTCCGGCGGCATTTGAAACGTTGCCGAAACCGTCCCCCGCCCGGGTCGCAAGAACTGGATGTTCGCCGCCTTGTCCCAAACGATGTACTCGTCGCCGAGCGCGTGCATCAGCATCAGCATAAAAAACGGATCGCACATCGCGTACAGCGTTCCGCCAAAGTGCGTGCCAACGGCGTTCAGGTTCCGCCACGTCAATTTCGACTGGACGCGCAGCGTCCGAAAATCGGGCGCGGTCTGAACGACGCGAATGTTCATGCCCAGGAACGGCGGATACAAGTTGATCCATTTCATCAAGCGTAGCGGGTCGCGGCGCATTGGGTTCTCCACATAGTACATCGGTGTTCCACAAAGAATCTTTCAATTCCGCGTGCAGCAAATGGCTGATGGCGTATGGCAAATCGTGCAGGGGAATCGTCATCTGCCATACGCCACACGCCATCTGCGATACGCTGCCTCAACTCGACGCGCTCGCATAGTAGCGGAGCGCGAACTTCCAAAAGCGATTCGACGCAATGAGCAATCCGATTGCAAAGGCAAATCCGACCAGCGTGGTCGTCTGGTCAATGCGCCCGAGGAGCGCGCTCGCGGGAAAGGTGGTCACGAATGCAATCGGCACGATGTACGTCAACACCACGCGCACCACGCCGCGGTAGATCGTCACCGGGTAGCGGCCGGCCTCGTAGAACGCGTAAAACAATTCGGTGATGTTGTCAATCCTGACAAACCAGAACGCGAACGAAACCATCACGAGCCAGATCGCATACACAATCGCCGTACCCGACAGAAGCATCACGACGAAAAAACCGATTTGCGTTGGCGTTGGCGTGACGCGCAACTGTCCCAGGGCATAGGCGATCAAGCCAATGCCGATGACGGCATCCACCAAGCGCCAGACGATGATACTCCGCAAACTGGCGATGAACTGTGCGTTGACCGGCTTGGTCAGCACGAAATCGAACGTGCCATCGCGGATTTGCTCGATCACGGCGCCGACGTTCGGTCGCAGGAGGGCTTCCATCACGCCGTTGAAAAACGTAAAGAGCCCGACGACCATCAGAACTTCGGGATACGTCCAATCGCCCATCTTGTCGCGATGCAAAAAGAAAACCGACACGCCGACGATTGCCCACCCCAACCAGAGGATGCTCATGAATACGTTGGCAATAAAGTTGGCGCGGTATTCGAGTTCTTTCAGGATTGAGTTCTTGTAAAAGATGCTCAAGAGCCTTAGATAACGCATCTCAAATCCATGTGTCGTGTGCCGAGAGGCGATTTACATCACACGTCACGCGCCCCCCGTCACTCACGCTCCAAACGCGCTGAACTGTTTGATGCCGCGTCGCCACACCCAGCGATAGGCGACGATCATCGCGCCCAGCCAAAACGCGGTGGCGGCAAGTCCAAGCAGAGTCTCGTCTGCGGTCAAACGTCCCAGCATCACCTCGACCGGAAACGACAGCATGAAACGGAACGGCAAATACTTGGCGATCGCTGCGACCGGCGCGGGGAACAGATCCAGCGGCGCGACCATGCCGCCCAGCATCAGCCACACCGCGTACCAGATTTCGTGCAGCGTCTGCGCTTCCGAAACCCAAAACGCGAGCAAGGCAAACGTGTATTGCGAAAGGAAGCGCATCGCCCACGCGGCTGCCATCGTCAAGAGCATCAAGGCAACGCTGAGAGGCGTCAGCTCGTAGCGCATCATCGGAAAGAGAAAGGCGGCGACAATTCCCAATGGAATCAGTACGGCAAGGCGTATGATTTTGTCCGCGAGGTTATCCGACATGTACGCATGAATCGGATTGAAGGGGTACAGTAGTTTGATCGAAAGATTGCCATACCGAATGTCATAATCGAGTTCGTGAATTACCCACACCGTCGTCATCTGCCGCATAAACGTGAGCAGCAGATAGTACGACACGAAATCGGCTTGCGCATAACCTCCGATCGGGCCATCCTCTGCCAGCGAGAACCACACCGCCAGCATCACCAGCGGCATCACGTTGACCAGCATCCAGATCAAGACGCCCGCGCGATATTCAAGCATCACGCCGAG
The DNA here is from genome assembly GCA_002400365.1 of Anaerolineales bacterium UBA4826. GTDB lineage: Bacteria > Chloroflexota > Anaerolineae > UBA4142 > UBA4142 > UBA4142. Next base: position 33,758 of record DHFK01000088.1, read on the forward strand.
ACTGCGGCGCATGAGCGCAAAGTACTTGGTGAGCATGTTGAACTTTCTGGCAAAACGTAAGGCGTAAGACGCAGATCACGCCTCACGTTCTACGTTTCACTCCTCCTCTTCTTCGGCCTCGCCGCGTTCCGCGCGCGCCCGCGCGGCTTGCTCAAACACGCGCGTGATCACATCTTCAATCGGCGGCTCTTCGATGGTCACGTCAGCAATCGGCAGTTGCGCCAGCATGCGCGCGGCGACATCGGAGGTCGCGTCGCGCGGGACGAGCAATTCGGCGCGCTGCCCGCGCATCTTGACGACTTCGCCAAACTCTTCGAGCCGCTGACCATCCAATGCTTGCGAAAACTCGACGCGCACGAGTTTGTGCGGCGCGATCTTTTCCGCGAGCGCCTTGAGATCGCCGTCGTACAGCAATTTGCCGTGATCAATCACGATGACGCGTTGGCACAGCGCGGTCACGTCCGCCATGTAATGACTCGTCAAGATGATCGTCGCCCGGTAGCGTGCGTTATACTCGGCGACGAACTGACGGATCTTGGTCTGCATCGTCACGTCCAAGCCAATCGTCGGCTCGTCGAGGAACAATACCTTGGGGCGATGCAGCAGCGCGGCGGTGAGTTCGCATTTCATCCGCTCGCCGAGGGATAATTTGCGAACCTGCTTTTTCAACAGTGGCGCGAGTTCCAGCAGTTCCGTTAGTTCCGCCAACGTCTTTTTGAATTGATCGTCAGGGATTTCGTAAATCGCCGCGTTCACCAGAAACGTTTCCATCGGCGGCAAATCCCAGGCAAGTTGCTGCTTCTGTCCCATCACGAGCGTGATCTGGCGCAGGAACGCGGCGCGGCGTTCGCTCGGCGTGAAATCCAGGACGCGCGCGACGCCGTTGGTTGGATACAACAAGCCCGCCAAAACTTTCAGCGTCGTCGTTTTGCCCGCGCCGTTGGGACCCAGAAAGCCGACAATCTCGCCCGCGTCAATCGTGAACGAAACGTCGTCCACCGCTTTCACGTCCGCGTACTTGCGTTTGACGAACGATTTGAGTGAACCCACCAGCCCTGGTTCTTTCTGATGCACTTGATAGTATTTGCAGAGGTTTTGAACGCGAATAGGTATGCTGCCAGGCATATCGTCAATCTCCAGACTTGGACATTGTAGCACAACACGCGATCCGCGACAAGCGCGCGATTGACAAAAGGAAGCGAGTCGGGTATAATCTGACTGGTCTAGACAAGTTATTATATGCGCGTCTTGGCTGCCAAACCACGATGCGCCGAAGGATGCAATGACGCGCCTGAAACGCAATCACCCTCTCCCGCTGTACGTTCAGTTGTACGACACGCTGCGCGCGGACATCAACGCCCGGCGACTCAAGCCCCACCAGCAACTCCCCTCCGAGCGCGAACTGTGCGCGCGCTTTCGCGTCAGCCGCATGACGATCCGGCAGGCGCTGGTCGAATTGACGCGCGATGGCTTGATCTACAGCCGCGCCGGCAAAGGCACCTTCGTCAGCGAACCCAAGATTGACCAGCAACTCAAAACGCTCACCGGCTTTACACAAGACATGCGCGCGCGCGGCAACTCGCCATCTAGCCGCGTGCTGGAAGCCAAACTCCAAGTCGCGACGGACGATCTCGCGCAGATCCTGCGCGCCCCGCCTGGCACGGAAACGGTGCTCCTCTCACGGGTCCGTCTGACGGACGGCGTTCCGCTTGCCGTCGAGACGGTTCACTTGCCACATTCCTATTGCCCCAACTTGCTCCGCCACGATTTTGCCGTTGAATCCCTTTACGACGTATTGGAGCGCGAGTACGGGCACCGTCTGACCCGCGCGGAGCAAACCATCGAAGCCGCGCTCGCGAGTCCCCGCGACCTCGCCTTGCTGCAACTCGCGCCGCCCGCGCCCGTCCTCGTCATGGAGCGCCTGACCTTCACCGATCAGGATGTGTTGATCGAGTACGTTCAATCTACCTATCGCGGCGACCGCTACAAATTCCGTTCCGCGCTCGCCACGCGCTCGGACGTGCGGACGGCGTGAATGAATACCTTTTCGATTGCCGGCTGCGCGCTCTTGCCCGATGGTTTCGCGGAGGCGACAATCGCGATCGCCGATGCGCGCATCGCCGCCGTGACGCGCGGCTTGGATCCGCGTGCGGATCTAAAAACCCCTGGGTGGATCGCGCCGGGCTTTATAGATTTGCAGGTCAATGGTGGTTTTGGTTTCGACGCTACGACGGACGGCGCGGCGGTCGCGGAGATAGCCGCGCGTTTGCCGGCGACCGGCGTCACCGCGTTTCTGCCGACGCTCATTTCCTCGCCGCTCGACGCGTATCCGCCCCTGTTACGCGCGGTCGCGGCTGCGGCGCAACCAGCGCGCGGCGCGCAGATTCTCGGCGTGCATCTCGAAGGACCTTACCTCAACCCGCAGCGCGCCGGCGCGCATAACCCAAACTATCTGCGCGCGCCCGACGCGCGCGAGTTGGAAGTTTGGGCTGGGTCGCCGCTCGTTCGCTTGGCGACGCTCGCGCCGGAATTGCCGGGCGCGGGAGATCTGATCCGCCAACTCCGCGCGCGTGGCGTCGTCGTCAGCGCGGGTCATTCTGCCGCGAACTGGGCGCAAGCCGTCGCGGGGTTCCAAGCCGGCATCGCCTGGGGTACCCATCTGTTCAACGCGATGTCGCCGCTGGCGCACCGCGCGCCGGGTCTGGTCGGCGCGCTATTGTCGTCCGACGTGCCGTGCGGGTTGATCGCAGACGGCGTTCACGTTCATCCCGCCGCCGTGAAGATCGCGTGGCGCGCCAAGGGCGCACGCGGCTTGACGTTGGTTACGGACGCGACGGCAGCCATGGGCATGGGCGCGGGGCGGTACAGACTCGGCGATCGCGACGTGATTCTGGATGGAACCTCCACGCGCCTCGCCGATGGCACACTGGCGGGCAGCGTACTGCAGATGGACGCGGCGATCCGCAATGGCATGACCTTCACCGGGTGTTCGCTTGCCGAGGCAATCACGATGGCTAGTACCGTGCCCGCGCGCGTGATCGGCTTGGAACACAAAGGCCGCATTGCGCCCGGCTACGACGCCGACTTGGTTGTGCTGGACGAAGCGCTGCGCGTTCAACTCACAATCGCGCGCGGCGAAATCATTTTCGAGAGATGATTTTCCTGGTGTCATTGCGAGCGGAGCGAAGCAATGACAAGGGAAAGGACAAATGAACGTCGTCGGTCTGATGTCGGGCACGTCCGCCGATGGGATTGACGCCGCGGTCGTTTCGTTGGAGGGCGCGCCGCCGCGCTTGGACTGGCGACTCTTGGCTCACGTCACCGTGGCTCACCCACCCGAGTTGCGCGACCGAATCTTTGCGGCGTTCCGTCCCGAAACCGGCGCGGTAGATCGCCTGTGCCGCCTCAATTTCGATTTGGGCGCAGCGTTCGCGGACGCGGCGCGCGCGGCGATGGACGCAGCGCAACTCAAGCCCGAGGACGTCGCATTGATTGGCTCGCACGGGCAGACAGTGTGGCACGAACCGCCGACGCGCGGGACATCGGGGGCGACGCTGCAGATCGGTTCCGCCGCGGTGATTGCGGAGCGCACCGGCATCACGACGATCAGCAATTTTCGAGCGCGCGATGTCGCCGCGGGCGGACACGGCGCGCCGTTGACCAGTTTCGTGGATGCGCTGCTCTTTCGGCATCCCACCCGCACGCGGGCGATCCAAAACATCGGCGGCATTGGGAACGTGACGTTTCTGCCGCCGCTCGGGTCGTCGCGCGATCCAATCGCTTTCGATACGGGTCCCGGCAATATGCTGATTGACTATTGCGCCGCGCGCGCGAGCGCCGGCGCGCAGTCCTTCGACCGCGATGGAAAACTGGCGGCGCGCGGACAAGCACAGCCGGCATGGCTCGCCGAACTGATGGCGCACGATTATTTTCGCGCGCCGCCACCCAAGACGACCGGGCGCGAACTCTTTGGCGCGCAGTTCGGCGCGCAAGTATGGCAGCGCGGGCAAGCGTTGCATCTGAGCGACGCGGACATCCTGGCAACGGTTACCGCGTTCACCGCCGAATCCATCGCGCAGGCGTACCGCGATTTTGCGCCGATACGGCTGGACGAAGTTTATCTTGCCGGCGGTGGCGTACGCAATCCGACGCTGGTCGAAATGATTCGCGCGCGCATCGCGCCGGTGAAAGCATATTCGCACGACGAACTGGGTGTGTCGGCAAGTGCGAAAGAAGCGGTCACGTTTGCAGTGTTGGCGTATGAGACGTATCACGGTCGCGCCGGCAATTTGCCCAGTTGCACCGGCGCGGCGCATCGCGTCGTGCTGGGCGACCTTACGCCGGGCAAAAACCAATTGTCATTGCTTCGCGCCTTCGGCGCTCGCAATGACAAGGCGGACGAGGAAGAATGCGGCTGACGGAAGCGGTGAATCCGCGCACGCGCGAGATTGACCAGGTGACGACGCTCGAAATGGTGCGGCTCATGTCGGACGAAGACGCGCGCGTTGCGCCGGCGGTTGCGGCGGAGCAGGCAAATATCGCGCGCGCGATTGACGCGATCGCCGAACGCTTTCGCCGCGGCGGACGCTTGATCTACCTTGGCGCGGGAACTTCCGGGCGCTTGGGCGCGCTGGACGCCGCCGAAATTCCGCCGACGTTCGGCGTGCCGCCCGAGCGCGTGGTCGCGCTCATCGCGGGCGGTGAGCGCGCGATCATGCAGTCCATCGAAGGCGCGGAAGACGATGCCGCCGCCGGCGCGCGCGCTCTCGCCGCGTTGCATGTCGCCGCACGGGATGCCGTGATCGGTATTGCGGCAAGCGCGGCGACGCCGTACGTGATCGGCGGAATGACCGAGGCAAAACGGCGCGGCGCGTTCGTCGCCGGTCTCACGTGCAATCGCCCTTCGCCGATGGAAGACCTCGCCGATCTCACGATTGCGCCGCTCGTCGGTCCCGAAGTGATCGCCGGGTCCACGCGGCTGAAAGCCGGCAGCGCGCAAAAGATGGTGCTGAACATGCTCAGCACCGGCGTGATGATTCGGCTCGGCAAAACGTTCGGCAATCTGATGGTGGATGTCCAGCCGACGAACGCGAAATTGCGCGAGCGCGCGCGGCGCATTATCGAAATGGCGTGCGCGCTTTCGACGGCGGACGCGGACGCGTTGCTGGCGCGCTGCAACGGCGAAGTAAAAACGGCGATCGTCGTCGCGCTCGCGCGCGTGTCACCCGAGTCGGCGCGGCGGCGCTTGCAGCAGGCGGATGGTTTTGTGNNCATCCCGAATGAACAATGACTCAAACCGGTCTCGAAATCCTACTGCGCGAACAACTCGCGATGCTAAAGAATCGCCGGGTTGGGCTCATCACGAACCCGTCCGGCGTAACGCGCGCGCTGCAATCCAACGTTGACGCGCTGCGCGAGGCGGGGGTCAACTTAATCGCGCTCTATAGCCCGGAGCACGGCTTGCTCGGCGCGGCGGCGGACGGCGCGCCGGTTGCGTCGGGACGCGATCCGCATACGGGCTTGCCGATTCACTCGCTCTACGGCGCTACGCGCAAGCCGAAGCGCGAGATGTTGAGCGGCGTGGAGGTTTTGCTCTACGATTTGCAAGATGTCGGCGTGCGATTCTATACGTACACCGCAACGCTCGCGCTCGCGCTGGAGGCGTGCGCCGAAAATCATCTACCGATCAGCGTGCTGGATCGTCCCAATCCGATCAACGGCATCACGATCGAAGGTCCTATGCTCGACCCCGCGCTGCAATCGTTCGTGGGACACGGGCCGATACCACTGCGCTATGGTTTGACGATTGGCGAGTTGGCGCGCTTGTGCAACGCCGAGTTGAAC
>DHFK01000088.1:39670-60117 GCA_002400365.1 Anaerolineales bacterium UBA4826
AAATCGTCGGCGCGCCGTGGGTTGACGGCTACGCACTCGCCGATGCGCTGAACGCGCTGCAACTAGATGGCGCGCGCTTTCGCGCGACTGCCTTTACGCCGACGGCGAGCAAATTTCAAAACGAGAATTGTTTCGGCGTGCAGGTTCATGTGACCGACCGCGCCGCGCTGCGTCCGGTGACGCTGGCGCTGCATCTCATCCGCACGCTGCGCCAAATGCACCCCGCGCAATTCGAATGGCGCGCGGAGCATTTTGATCGGCTAATTGGTGAGATGGGTGCGCGCGAAAAAATCGAGCGCGGCGTACCGACCCAAACCATTGTGGACGCTTGGGCATCAGCGCAAAAAGAATTCGATCAGCAACGCGCGAAATATCGGCTCTATGATTAGAACCAGGGTCGCGGGGTTGGAGACCTGTCGAGTTTCCAGAAACCCGACAGGTCTCGAAGCGGGCGCTCCGCAATTTCAGAAAAGCAGTAGCATCGAGGGGAATCTATGGCACTAGTCCCAACTATGCGCACGTCCAACTTGAATTTATGGGCGCTCTTCGACAAAATCACGGGCAACTTTTTGCTGCGCCGGATCGTCAAGGCGTTGTTCACGATCTGGGTCGTCACCTCGATCACGTTCTTTGTCGTGCGCGCGATGCCGGGCAATGCGGTGGATATCATGATTCAGGATTTGACCGCCGCCGGCGTTTCGCCCGACGACGCCCGTAATCAAGCCGCCGCGCTGATGAACATCAATTTCGACGAGCCAGCGTATTTGCAGTATTTGGACTATTTGGGCAATATCGCGCGCGGCGACTTTGGAAACGCGTACCGATCGCGCGGGCTGAAAGTGGCAGACATCATCGCCCAAATTCTGCCGTGGACGGTGTTCAGCGTGGGGCTGTCGCTGCTGATTACCTTCACCCTGGGTATCGTGCTCGGGGCGATCATGGCGTACATGCGCGATACGTGGATTGACCACTTGCTCAGCAACCTCGCGGCGACCCTGGACGCCGTCTCGCCCGCCCTCATTGGTCTGCTCGCCATTCTATTCTTAGGCGTGCTCTGGAAAATCGTGCCCATTCCGGAAATGCGCGGCGCAATGTCCCCCGGCATCCAACCAGAGTTTTCGCTCGAATTCTTTGCCGACATTTTCGGTCATGTCCGGGTCTTGCTCCTCGTCTACGTCCTTTCGTTTATTGGCTCGTGGATGCTCGTGATGAAGAGCAGCACGATTTCCACCCTGGGCGAAGATTACGTGACCGTCGCGCGCGCCCGTGGCTTGCCGGATACGCGGATCCTCACCGCTTATGTCGGGCGCAATGCGACGCTGCCCCTGTTTACCCGGCTTGCCATCGTCATTGGTGTATCCATGGGCGGCTCCATCTTGCTGGAGACTCTGTTTACTTATCGCGGGATTGGTTACCAACTGGCGCGTGCGAGTTATGATCGAGACTATCCGATCATGCAAGGCATCATCATCGTCATCACCGCGGCGGTGGTCTTTGCGAATCTGATTGCCGATCTCCTCTATGGCTGGCTCGACCCGCGCATTCGCATCGTCGGAGGAGGCAATTGATGCAACAGTCCATCGACGCCGTCGCGCGGGCTTGGCGCGAAACCGTGAAGACGTTCAAACTCCTCAGCCGCAACAAAATGGGGCTGTTCGGATTCTTGATGACCGTGGCCATCGTCTTCCTCGCTTTCTTCGGTCCCATCATCTGGCCCCCCGAAACTTCCGCAAATGTGCAGGACATCAATGCCGGGGTCTCGCAACACCACTGGCTGGGCGCAGACTTTCAAGGACAGGACAATCTGCGAAAGGTGATCAATGGCGGCAAGGACATGGTCACCGTGGCTTTCCTGACCGGCTTGATCGCCACGCTATTTGGCGTCGCCATCGGATCATTTAGCGCGTTCGTCGGCGGCGCGGTGGATGGTGTTCTCATGGAATTGGTCAATATGTGGCTCACCATCCCCAGATTCCCGTTGCTGGTCGTGCTTGCCACCGTCCTCAAACTGGGTGACCCCGTAACCTTTTCGCTCTTGATAGCGTTCCTCGATTGGCCTTCGCTGTCCCGGCAAGTTCGCAGTCAGGTGTTGTCTTTGAAGAAACGCGATTTTATCGAAGCCGCGACGATGCTCGACCTGGGCACGCGCAATATCATCTTTAGCGAACTTGTGCCGAATATGATGTCATTCATCGTCATCTCGATGATCGGCACCATGACCCATGCCATTTACCAGCAGGTCGGACTTGTATTTCTGGGCATCGTGCCCTATTCCGGCTCCAACTGGGGCGTGATGATTACCGCGGCGATGAATCGCGGCGTCCTGTACAACCCCCAAGCGATGTGGAGCATCCTGGCGCCGATGGGCGCAATCGTGCTGTTCCAACTTGCGCTCGTCTCGTTCGCGCGCTCGCTGGATGAGGTGTTCAATCCGCGTCTCCGTACCAGTGTTTGAAAGTTCACCACAGAGTCACAGCGAGCACTGAGGAAAAATGAAAGAAGCAAAAGTCAACCGGATCACGCAATCCGTGATTGGTGCAGCGATCGAGGTTCACAGAATTCTAGGACCCGGCTTGAATCTGCTTATGAAGAGTGTCTGTGTCATGAACTCGGATTGAGACAGATTCCTTTCGAGCGTCAATTCTTACTTCCGGTTGAGTACAAAGGAGTTAAACTCGACTGCGGCTATCGGATTGATGTTTTGATTGCTGGCGCAGTTGTCGTCGAGCTGAAAGCAGTTGACGTATTGCTCCCTATCCATCAGGCGCAGATGCTCACTTATCTGCGATGAGGCGGCTGGAAAGTTGGTCTGTTAATCAATTTCAACGAACGACTTTTGAAGCACGGTGTGAAGAGACTCGTCTTGGGCACTTTGGACAAATAAGAAATCTCTGTGTCCTCTGCGACTCTGGCGAAATCCTAATGCAACCTACTTTGTCAGTTCAAAATCTTTCCATCGAATACCAAGCCCGGCGCGGGCGCGTGCAAGCGATTCGCAACGTGTCGTTCGACGTGGACAAGGGCGAGGCGCTCGCGCTCATCGGCGAAAGCGGCTCCGGCAAGACGACGCTCGGTCTCGGCATCGTGCAGTTGCTGCCCGGCACGGCGAAGATCACGCAAGGCACAGCCGTCTATCATCGGAACGGCAAAACCTTCGACACGCTCAAACTCAAAGGCAAAGCCCTGCGCGAATTCCGCTGGAAAGAATGTGCGATGGTTTTCCAATCGGCGTTGAACTCGCTGAACCCGGTGCTGCGCATCGCCGATCAGTTTGCCGATACGTCGAAAGCGCATGGGTACGTGCAAGGTCGCGCGCTGGAGGAACGCGCGCGGCAACTGCTCGCCTTCGTCCGGCTCGACCCCGAGCGCGTGTGGAAAGCGTTCCCGCACGAATTGTCCGGTGGCATGCGCCAACGCATCCTGATCGCGCTCGGCTTGCTGCTCGAACCGCAATTGCTCATCCTCGACGAGCCGACGACCGCGCTCGATATCCTGACGCAGCGTAACATCATGGACGTGCTGAAAGAGTTGCGCCAAAGACTCGAATTCTCACTCATCTTTATCTCGCACGATCTTTCGCTCGCCGCCGAACTCGCGGATCGCGTAGCAACGGTCTACGCCGGCAAGATCGTCGAAACCGCCGATGTGGTCGCGCTGTTCAAGGAGCCGACCCATCCGTACACCATCGGCTTGATCAACGCCGTGCCAACGCTTCGCGGCGCGCAGGAGGATTTGACTTCGATTCCCGGCTCGCCGCCCGACCTGATCGAATTGCCGACGGGGTGCAAATTCCATCCGCGTTGTCCGCTCGCGGATGCGCGCTGCCAGGCGACCGAACCGGAGTTAGAAGAAATCAAATTCGGCCATCAAGTCGCGTGCTGGAATTGGCAGAGCGCGCGCGAGGCGCTGGGGAAGATCAAGACGGGATACGTGACTCGTGATGCGTGACTCNNTGACTCTTGATGAGTGGGCAAAGAACGTGCCACGTGAGATTACCCACGATGCTTTGTGGAGAGTGGAAGCGTATCGTCTCGGCTTATTGTTGTCCGATTTGAGTTGGCACGATGTCACCAAGTTGATCCGGGACAAACGTACGTTGGAGTTGTCGAGTCAATTGTACGAGGCAGTCGGATCCATCAGCGCGAACATTGCCGAAGGATATTCGCGCGGCACGGGCAAGGATCGCGCGCGCTTTTACGCATACTCGTTGGGATCGGCGCGCGAGAGCCGCGATTGGTATTACAAAGGACGGCACGTTTTGGGAGAGGAGATTTCAAGGCATCGTTTCGGGTTGCTCGCTCAAATCATCCGTCTGTTGCTGACGATGGTTCCTGAGCAGCGCGGAAGAACTTTGCGCGAGGAAGAGGCAACTTATCAGACCAACGACGACAGTCTTGCCGAACTCTTGCAAAACATCCCATTGCCCGAATAATCGTCACGCATCACGCATCACGTACCACGAGTCACGTATCACGCATCACGAAGGACTTATGCCTAACCCGATCATCACCCTCGATCACGTTACCCGCACGTTTCCGGTCAAACGCCAAACTATCAAGGCGGTGGACGATGTTTCGCTTTCGATTCAGGAAGGCGAAATCCTGTGCCTCGTCGGCGAATCGGGTTGCGGCAAGACGACGACCGGCAAGATGATTACCGGCGTGCTGCCGGTTTCGTCGGGTCACATTCTGTACCTGGGACACGACATCGCGACCTTGCGCGGAAACGAGCGCAAGAAATATCGGCTGGGCGTGCAAATGATCCACCAAGACGTCTACGCCTCGCTCAACCCGACGCACACGATCTACGACATTATCGCCGCGCCGCTGCGCCACCACGGGTACACCAAAGACGAGACGCACACGCACCAGCGCGTGCGCGAGATCCTGGAGACGGTGGACCTCACGCCGCCGGATGATTTTCTCGACAAGTATCCGCACCAACTTTCCGGCGGACAACGCCAGCGCGTCTCGATCGCGCGCGCGCTGACGGTCGCGCCCTCCTTCATCGTCGCAGACGAAGCCGTTTCGATGGTGGACGTTTCGATTCGNNTACTTTGCGTGGGAAGGTCGCATCGGCGTAATGTACCTGGGTCGCCTGGTGGAACTCGCGCCGGCGCGTGAACTGATCGAACGTCCGCAGCACCCGTACACGCAAGTGTTGCTCTCGGCGATTCCAGAAGCGGACCCCGAAGTGACGCGGCGCAAGAAACACATCCAACTGCGGAGCATGGACATTCCCAGTCTCTTGCGCCTACCCAGCGGCTGCGCGTTCCATCCGCGTTGCCCGGCGTTTATCGGCGAGGTGTGCGAGAAGGTGACGCCGGAGTTGGCGGCAAACAANNACGCATCACGCATCCCTTGCAATGAACCCTGAACTTGGTCAAGCGTGGTTTCGCGTCGCTATTTTCATCACGCTCGTTTCCGGCATTCTGATTCTCGTCGAGCCGCGCGACAGCGCCGAGTTTGTGATCTCGGTTGCATCGTTCGTCGTCGGTTTGATCTTTATTGGCATCGTTGTCATCGCCGCCCGACGCTCGATTCACTAGAGGAGGTGATTACCAACCATCCAATTTCTAGCATCCCACGTCCAACCTGCAATTCCCAAACGAGGAGAAGAAGAAATGAAAAAGCACATTCTGTTCGTTGTCGCATTGATGGCGATTCTCGCTGTCATTGCCGCGTGCGCGCCCGCGCCAACGCCGGTGCCACCTACGCAGCCGCCCGCGCCGACCGCCGCGCCCAAGCCAACTGAAGCGCCCAAGCCGACGGAAGCGCCGAAACCGACGGAAGCGCCCAAGCCGACCGAAGCGCCGAAACCCACTGAAGCGCCCAAGCCAACCACTGCGCCGACTGCCGCGGGTCCTCAGCCCGTGACGCTGACGATCAATCTCCGCAAGGGCGTCAAATGGAGCGACGGCGGCGACTTGACGTCGAAAGATGTTCTGGGCACCTGGAACATTCTCTGGATGCAAAGCAGCGCGTCGTGGAATTCGTTGAACGACGTGACGGCGCCGGATGCGCAGACGGTCGTGTTCAACATCAAGACACCCGGTCCTGCGATCTTGGACACGATCATTCGCTCGACCGTCACGCGCCCGTACTCGCAGTACGGCAAGTGGATGGATGCCGCCGCGGCGTTCCGCAAAGCCAATGCGGACCGCAAAGGCACGGACGTGACCAATGCCGTCAACGAAATGCTCGCCTTCCGCCCGCCGAACGCCGTGGTGTATGGTCCGTACAACATTGACCCCAAGAGCGTCACCGAAGCGCAACTGACCATGGTCAAGAATCCGACCGGGTTCAACGCCGACAAGATTGATTTCGACAAAGTGACCGTCTATTGGGGGGACACAACCCAGGACATGCCGCTGTATCTTTCCGGCGATATGGACTATTCGTCGAACGCGTACAGCCCGGCGAACCTCGTGGCGATTCGCGCCGTGGGCAATCAGTACGTCGTGCTCGGCGGTCCCGCGACCAATGGCCCTGGGATGTACTTTAACAACGATGTCTATCCGCTCAACAAAGTCGAGGTGCGCCAGGCGTTTGCGTACTACATTGACCGCGTCGAGAACTGCAAGGTCGCCTTTGGCGAATCGTGCCGCCCGGTCAAGTACGAAGTCGGCTTTACCGACGCTGCGGTGCCAACCTGGTTGTCCGCCGATCAAATCGCCAAGTTGAACACGTACGATCCCGATCCCAAGAAGGGCGATGCGCTCCTGACCGGGCTCGGATTCAAAAAGGGTTCGGACGGCATCTGGGTGGACGACAAGGGCAAGCCGATGGCGTACGAACTGATCGTGCCCGCCGACTTTACCGAATACCTCGCCTCGTCCGAGAACGTCGCGCAGCAATTGGCGAAGCACGGCATCAAGCTCACGGTCAAACCGTACCAATCGTCCGAGCGCAACAACGTCCACAAAGCCGGCGCGTACCAAATCTCGATGGACATCGGCTTCCGCTTCACCTACTTCCACCCGTTCGTCTCGTACGATTACAACCTCCGCCCCGGCATCGGGTTCAAGAATGATCCCGAAGGCGCGCAAGGCGCGCGCGGCATGAATCTCCCGTACAAGCAAAAGACGATTGACGGCAAGGAAATTGACATCAAGGAATACGTCACCAAGATGGCGGAAGGTTTCGATGCGAACGCGCAGAAACCGTACGTCGCCGATGTCGCGTCCATGTTCAATCGCAATCTGCCCGTGCTGGAAATGTTCGAGCGCTACCTCACCGACCCGATTGACACCAAATCGCGCGTGACCGGCTGGTTGCCTGTAGACGACAAGATTTACAAGAACAACCAGAACAATTCGCCGGTGGCGCGCCAGTTCTTGAGCGGACAACTCAAGCCGAGCGCGACGAACAAGGCGAAAGAGTTCAAGACCTCATACCCCTACACCCAGCCGCCCAAGGCCAACTACAATCTCTACTCCACCGACAATGTGATGGCGCAAGGCGCGGTGCTCTCGAACTTTATCTACCCGCCGTTCACGTACTATGATGTGAACGAGGGCAAGTACGTCCCGTTCTTCGCGGAGAGTTGGAACATCAAGTAAAACGTAAAGCGTAAAACGTGATGCGTGACGCGTGAGCCGTTATCGCGTGTCACGCATCACATCCTCTTGGTATGATCACATGATTCGTTTCTCCGTGTTGGGTTTCGCCATCAGCGCAATCCTCATTGCCAGTTGTGCGCCCACACCAACTCCAATTACCAATTCCCAATTACCGGTTACACCAATGCCATCTCCAGTCTCTAATCTCCAATCTCCAACTTCCAACCCTTTGGCTACGCCCAGGGCAAGTCTCCCATCTCTAATCTCCAGCATGACGCTCGAACAAAAGGTCGGACAAGTGCTGCTCGTCGGTTTCGATGGGACGACGCTCACGCCCGAACTCCGCGACGACCTGACGCAACTCCACATCGGCGGCGTAATCTACTACGACCGCAACATCTCGTCGCCACAGCAGGTCGCGCAACTGAACGTTGATCTGCAAAATGCGCTGAAAGCGAACGGCGATCTCCCGCTCTTTATCACGGTTGACCAGGAGGGCGGTATCGTCGCGCGCTTGAAAGAAGACAAGGGCTTTACCGAATTTCCCGGGCAGATGGCAGTCGCCGCGACCGGGAACGTCGAGAACGTGCGACGCATCGCGCAAGCCATCAGCGACGAAATGCTTGCGCTCGGCTTCAACATGGACCTGACGCCCGATCTCGACGTGAACAACAACCCGCAGAATCCCATCATCGGCACGCGCTCGTTTGGCTCGGACCCCGCGCGCGTCGCGGAATATGGCGTCGCGTTCGTCGAAGCGATGCAAGGCGCGGGCATGATCGCCATCGGCAAGCATTTTCCGGGGCACGGCGACACCGGCGTGGATTCGCACGTCACCTTGCCGACCGTTCCGCACGACCGCGCGCGCCTGGAAGCCGTCGAGTTTGTGCCATTTCAAGCCGCCATGAAGGCGCGCGTCGCCGGCATCATGTCGGCGCACATTACTTTTCCGGCGATTGACCCAACGCCCGGACTCGCCGCGACGCTCTCGCCGCGCGTGCTGACCGATCTCGTGCGCGGCGAAATGAAGTACGACGGCTTGGTGATGACCGACGAGTTGACGATGGGCGCGCTCGCGACGAGCGGCTATCCCGCGCCGCAAGCCGCGTCGGCGTCGCTCCGAGCCGGCGCGGACGTTCTGCTGTTCCAGACCGGCTACGCGATGCACCGCCAGGTCCACGCGCTGCTCGTGGAGCACGTGCGGCGCGGCGTGATTCCGCCGGCGCGCCTGGACGAAGCGGTGCGGCGCATCTTGCTCGCCAAGCAACACTTTGGCATCCTGACGGAACACGCAAGACGCAATATGAATCTCGCAATGGTTGGCTCAACTGAAATAAGAGCCCTCTCGCGCGATGTGGCAGCCCAAGCGGTCACGCTCGTGCGAGACGACGCCAACAACCTGGCGAAGGTTGCCTCCGCCTCCGCTGCGCTCCGCTCAGGACAACCTTCGCCCGGTTTGCTCGTCGTCGAAACCGGCGCGTTCGGTTTGGGCAAGGCGCTGGGCGCGACGACGATGCAAGTCAAAGCGCAACCGACGCAGAGCGAAATGGCTGCGATTCTGCAAATCGCCAAAGATGGGCGCGCCATCATCGTCGCCACAAGCGATGTGGCAAAGAATCGCGCGCAAGCCGATCTCGTCAACGCGCTGTTAAAAGCCAACGCGCCGACCGTCGTCGTCGCAGTTCGTTCGCCGTATGATCTAATGTACTTGGACGCGCCGACGTACCTCGCGACGTATGGCAGCAATCCGCCGATGATCGAGGCACTAGCAAATGTGCTGACCGGCAAGGCGCCGGCGCGCGGCAAATTGCCGGTCGAGTTGAAATAAAGCGCGATGCGTGATTGGGCAAGCGTTGATTCCCGCATCGCCGAACACCTCGGCAAAACCTTCCCCGCCGCGCAAATCGTCATCCGCGTGCGCGGCGAGATAGTTTACGATCGTGCGTTCGGATACCTCGATCCCGACGCCCGGTCACGCCTCACGCATCACGCATCACGCTTTGATCTCGCGTCTGTCTCCAAACTCTTTACCGTCGCCGCGTTCATGACGTTCGTAGAACAAGGGCACGTCGCGCTCGATCAGCGCGTGTGCGAAATTCTGCCAGAGTTCGTCGGCGCGCGCGCGGTGACCGCGTATCCCGATCCGCTGAATCCCGGCAAGTTCGTCGAGATTGTGCCGGGCGAGGGCCTGCGCGCGGATGCCGGGCAAGTGACCTTCCGCAACTTGCTCGCGCACGATTCCGGCTTGCCGGCGTGGCTGCCGCTGTGGAAGATCGCGTCGCGCGAAAAGCGGCGCGACGCGGCGCTGAACTCGTCCTTCGCGTACCCGATCGGCGCGCGCGTGGTGTACAGCGATATTGGCTTGATCCTGCTTGGCTTTGCGCTGGAGAAAATCGCGGGGCAATCGCTCGACCAAATCGTGCGCGAGCGCGTGACGGCGCCGCTCGGCTTGGATTCCATCGGCTATGGACCGATTTCGTGCGACAATGTCGCGCCGACGGAATTTTACGCGCATCAGAATCGCCGCATGTGCGGCGAGGTGCATGACGAAAACGCCTGGTCGCTCGGCGGTGTCGCGGGACACGCCGGGCTATTTGGCTGTGCGCGCGACGTCGCATTGTTTGGCGAAGCGTTGCGAACAAATCGTCTCCTGAGCCGCGCGACTCTTGCGGAGATGACGCGCTTGCAAGCGCAGGATGGCGCGGTGCGGCGCGGCATCGGCTTTGCGCTCTGGTCACCCGACCCAGGCGCGGCGAGCAACCCCCTCGGCGAAAAAACATTCGGGCATCTGGGTTTCACCGGCACGTCGCTTTGGATTGACCCTTCGGCAGGCTCAGGGCAGGCTCCGACGCGCGATCTGGTTGTAGCGTGTTTGACGAATCGCGTGTACTACGGGCGCGACAACGCGGAGGCGATGGGCGCGTTCCGAGTGGCATTTCATCGCGCGGTTTGCGAAGCAGTGGACAGTGAACTGAGTGAACAGTAAACAACTGTCGTGGACACCAAATACTGGATGCTGAACACAGAATACTGAACACTGATTCCCAAAGGGCAGCATGAACGACAACTACCTAAAATCCAATCGCGAACTCTGGGACGCGTGGACCCGCCTGCACGTCAAATCGAAATTCTACGACGTGGACGGGTTCAAAGCCGGCAAGATTCGGCTCGATTCGGTTGTGCGCGAAAACCTGGGCGATGTCGCCGGCAAATCACTTTTGCATTTGCAGTGCCATTTCGGACTCGACACGCTCTCGTGGGCGCGGCTCGGCGCGCGCGTGACCGGCGCGGATTTCTCTGAAGAAGCGATAGCCCAAGCACGCACCTTGAGCGCAGAACTGAGCATACCCGCCAACTTTGTCTGCGCGAACATCTACGACTTGCCCAGTGTCTTGTCCGGCGAATTCGACATCGTGTTCGCATCGCACGGCGTCTTGCCCTGGCTGCCGGACTTGCAAACCTGGGCGAAGGTGATCGCCCACTTCCTGTGGCGTGGCGGCGCCTTCTACATCGTCGAGTCGCACCCGTTCGCGCATGTCTTTGACAACGGCGACGACGCGACCGACTTGCGCGTGTGCTATCATTATTTTGAATCGTCAGAACCGATCAAGTGCGAAGCAAACGGATCGTACGCAGACCGCGACGCCGATTGTCACATCACCAACTACCAATGGGATCACAGCATGAGCGAATTGCTGAACGCACTGCTTTCGGCGGGTCTGCAGATTGAATACCTGCGCGAGTACCCATTCCTTGCCTGGAAGATGTTTGCGTTCATGGAGCAGGACGCGGATGGTTGGTGGCGCTTGCCCAAACGCTTCAACCAGATTCCGCTGATGTTCTCGCTCAAGGCGATAAAAAAGTGACGTGTGACGCGTGACGCGTGATGAACAATACACTCCCGACATACGTCACTCGGCACTTGCCACGCTCGAGTTTAACCCCAATGAGTGATCTTGTCATCGGCGTTGACGGCGGCGGCACGCGCACCCGCGCGCGACTCGCGAACATGTGCGGCGAAACACTCGGCGCCGGCGAAGCCGGCACCGCGAACCCTAACGCGCACGGCGACTCCGCCGCGCAAAACGAAATCCTCGCGGCGATTCAACGCGCGTTCGATGCTGCGCGCATCGAAAAACAGAGCGTTGCCGCCGCGTGTCTCGGCATCGGCGGCGCGGATCGCGCAGACGCGCGCGCGCGCTTCAAAACCTGGGCGGCGCAACACATCGCGCCGCGCGTCGCGATCGTGAACGACGGCGAAATCGTCCTCGCGGCTGGATCGCCGGACAATTGGGGCATCGCGCTGATCGCCGGCACCGGCTCGCTCGCGTGGGGCAGATCGCGCGGCGGAAAAAGCGCGCGCGCGGGTGGTTGGGGTTATCTCATGGGCGACGAGGGCAGTGGGTTTGAGTTGGCGCGCGCCGCGCTGCGCGCGGCGACGCAGGCGGCTGACGGACGCGGCGAGCCGACCCAGTTGCTCCCCGCCATCCTGGAGTACTGGCGCTTGGACGACGCGCTGGATTTGATCCCGCGCGTTTATCGGGCAGGGCTTGCGCCGGCAGACATGGCGCAACTTGCGCCGTTGGTTGTACGCGTTGCCCAAGACGGAGATCACGTCGCGCGAGGGCTGATCGAAGGCGCGAGCGCGGCGTTGGCAGACATGGTCATCGCCGTCGCGCGCCCAGTGCGGTCCGAAGAGAAGGAAATACCGCTTGCCTTGAGCGGAGGGTTGCTGCTTCAGGCAGAATCGCTGCGAACGCGCTTGCTGGCTGAACTCAGGAGCCGAGCCGGCAACTTTTCACCCGTCGCCCTCGTGCATGAACCGGCGATTGGCGCGGTGCGACTCGCCGTCGAACTGGCGCGTCCATGAGCCGCGTACTAGGTCACGGCTCGGGTTGCTTGCTTACGCGGGGAGCGCGCGCCGCAACAACCGAATCCAGTTTCCCCCAAGCGCATTGGCAATATCCGCGTCCTTGAAACCCGCAGCCGCGAGCGCGTCTCCCAGTTTCCGCAAATCCGCGATAGTATCAATCTCACGCGGCGCGGATTCCATGCCAAAGCCACCGTCAAAATCGCTGCCGATGCCGACATGCTGCGCGTCGCCGGCAATATCGCAGATGCGCTGCGTGTGCCGCACGACGTCGGTAAGCGTCACCGCGTCTTTCCGCGCCCCCTTGTCCCAGCCCGCCTGAATGAACCGATTGTACAGCACCACGCCGATCACTCCATCACGCGCGACGATCGCGCGGATCATCGCGTCGCTCAATTGGCGATCTGGGTCCGAGTCCACAAAGACGCGACAGTTTGAGTGGCTGGCGATGACCGCGCCGTGAAAGAGTTCCAGCGCGTCGAAGAAACTCCGCTCCGCCAAGTGCGACGTATCGAGAATCATCCCCGCGCGTTCGAGTTGCGGCATCAGCGCGCGTCCCAGTTCCGTAAGCGGGCCCGGCGCGCGCGTGCCGCCCGCATATCGCGTCTGACTCCACGCCGGTCCCACGATGCGGACACCCGCGTCGAACCACTCTAGCGTCTGCTCGGGCGCAACAATCGGGTCCGCGCCCTCCATCAGAATCACCAGCCCCACTTTCGGCGTGGGCGCCGTGAGGACGCGTTCTAAATCCGCGCGCGTCGTGATGATCGCCACGCGCGGATCGGTCGCGAGCGCCGCATAGTACGCGACCTGCTCCATCGCTTGAGCGTGCGCTTCCTGGGGTGTGGCGTACGTCTTGCCCCACGCGGTTCGGTCGGGCCGCGCCTTGGCAACGTAGATTGTTGCAAAGATGACGCGCACATTGCCAGCCAACAGTTCCGGGAAACCGACGAGCGCGCTGCCCTCGCCGTGCGCGGGGCGAGCGCCTTCGCGCGCGCGCTTGTCTGCAACGCTCTCGAAGAAATCGCGGTCCAGCGCGATCTTGTTCCACGCGATATCCAGGTGCGCGTCCGCGATGATCGGTTTGGAGATTGGAGGTTGGGGGTGAGAGATTGGAGCTTGGAGATTAGAGCTTGGAGATTGGAGATTGGAGATTGGATTTGTCATTTGCTCATTTGCTCAGTTGTCATTTTCCCGGATTATACCGTTTATCCGCAAACGCGTCAACGCGCTGTCAGCCCTTAGCCAACAGCGCGTTGCGCCAATTCTTCGAGGAGGAGAAAGAAGAAGATTGCTTGGATTGAGTGGGAGATGGAGCGTATCCCTCTGAACCGGGAATGCTCCGGCGTCACATGAGTCACAGGTCCAGATATTCGCCGCCTTTTGCTCCGCGACGTTCGGCATCTCCCAACTCGCTCGCAGTATCGCATTTGCAGATTAGAGCCAGATGAACAACGCATAAAGAAATAATGAGTCATCCTTCATCCTTCATCCTTCGGATCAGCACGCTGTAGAGATTCAAATCTGCATCCGCGTAATACTGCTTGACGACCGCCAAGCCGCTTGCCTCTGCCAGGCGCGCCATTTCTTCTTTGGTAATCAAGTGACAAAAACGATAGCCCACGCCGCCGCGCTTCCACGCGAGCAGCGCATCGCCGGGCTCGAGCGCGCGCGCGTCGAACCCCGCGCTCTCCCACGCGACCATGCGCTTGTGCTGGCGCTCATTCCGATCGAATTGCCAGTTGCTCAGAATCAGCCGACTGCTGGGCTTGAGCAACGCACGAATATCCCGCAAGACCGCGCAGCGCAGATCGAAACTCGGGACGTGATGCAGCACCGCCAGCGCAGCCGCAATATCGAACTCGGCGTTGGCGAACGGCAGACTCCACGCCGGCTGCGTAATGTCGCCGACGTGAAATTCGGCGGACACATTGCGGAAGCGCGGCTTGCGCGCGGAGGCGAGCGCAACCAATTCCGGCGAGGCATCCACGCCGACGTACGTCAACCGCTTGCCCTCGCGATCGAGTCGTTCCGCCAGTCGTCCGTTGCCGCAGCCAATGTCCAGCACCTTGCCAGCAGCGCCGATGTACGCTACAATCCGATCCAAGCGCGTCTGGGCGCTCGACCGCGTTTCGGAAAACGCGGCGGCGAACTTGGAATAGAAATCGCGATTGATCGCGATGAGCCGACCGACGAGTAACTGATCCATATCTGCGATTATAGCATGAATGACAAACCGACGCTAGACCTTCAAGCCAACTGGCTGCAAAAACACAACACGCCGCTTGACCTCGACCAACACGCCGACGCGTTGCGCGCGCTCTTCGACGCCGTGCGCGCGGCGGAGCATTTGACGCCGACGCAACTCAACGCGTTGATCTTGCGCCACATCCACGACGCGGGCATGCCGGTGCCCCAGGACAAGATCGTGGAGGCGTACCGGCAACTCGTCGCGCGTGGCGCGATCTCATTCGACCGCGTCGTTTTCGATCGGCTGAAATTGAAACCGGTGCGGACAAGTTCAGGCGTCGCGCCGGTCGCGGTGATGACGGGACCGTACCCCTGCCCGGGCAAATGTATTTTCTGTCCCGAAGCCGAAGGATTCCCCAAGAGTTATCTGCCGCTCGAGCCGGGCGCGCAGCGCGCCGCGAACAATCGGTTCGATCCGTTCAAGCAGACGCGCGCGCGTTTGCGGACGCTCGAACACAACGGCCATGCCACCGACAAAATCGAATTGCTGATTCTCGGCGGCACGTGGTCGGCGTACCCGCACAAGTACCAGGAATGGTTCGTGCAGCGCTGCCTCGACGCGCTGAACGGCGCAGAATCAGAATCGCTGGCGGAAGCGCAGCGCATCAACGAAACCGCCGCGCATCGCAACGTCGGCTTGGTGATGGAGACGCGCCCCGATCACATCACGCTGGCGGAAGTGCGGCGGCTGCGCTGGCTCGGCGCGACCAAAGTGCAGCTGGGCGCGCAAAGTTTCGACGACGCCATTCTCGCGGCAAACGATCGCGGGCACACCGTCGCAGACACGCGGCGCGCGCTGCGAATGTTGCGCCTGGCGGGATTCAAATTGCATCTGCACTGGATGCCAAACCTGCTTGGCGCGACGCCGGCATCCGATCGCGCGGATTTCGCGCGGCTGTGGGACGACCCCGCGCTGCGCCCCGACGAGATCAAGATCTACCCGTGCAGTCTGATCGAGGGGACCGAACTCTTCAAGCGCTATCGGCGCGGCGAGTATCGTCCGTACCGCGACGACGAACTCGTCGAATTGCTCGTCGCGTGCAAGCGCATCGTGCCGCCGTACTGCCGCATCAACCGCGTGATTCGCGACATTCCCGCGAATTACATCGCCGCGGGCAGCACGCGCTCCGACATGCGCGTGACCGCGCAGCGCGAGATGAAACGGCGCGGCTGGCAATGCCAATGTATCCGCTGCCGCGAAGTGCGCAGGGAAAAAATCAACCTCAAGGGTGTCATTGCGAGCCAAGCGAAGCAATCCCCAAGTGACTCGGGGATTACTTCGGCGCAAAACCCGCGCCTCGCAATGACGGACACCGCCGAACTGTGTCTCGACGTACTCACGTACGATACCGACGCGACCACCGAGCACTTTCTCAGTTTCGTGACGCCGCGCAACCGGATCGCCGGATTCCTGCGGCTGTCGCTTCCATCGCCCAGCGCGCCGCACGACGAAATCCTCGATGAACTGCGCGGCAGCGCGGTCATCCGCGAAGTGCATGTGTACGGTCCCGCGCTTGAAATCGGCGAAACCAGCAGTGGCGAGGCGCAGCACGCCGGCTTGGGCACGCGCTTGATCGAACACGCGCTGCGGATCGCACGCGACGCGGGCTTGGCGCGCATCGCCGTCATCTCCGCTATCGGCACGCGCGAGTATTATCGTAGATTGGGATTTGAGTTGGGCGAGTTGTATATGGAGCGCACGCTTGCGCAAAAGACCCGGGAGGTTTTCTAAACCTTCCGGGTCTTTACTTTGCCAGCGGCAGCCACACGGTGAACGTGCTGCCCTTGCCGACTTGGCTTTGCGCGCTAATGCGCCCGCCGTGCTGATCTACAATCCACTTGGCGATGGATAGCCCCAAGCCCGTCCCGCCCCCTGAGGGTCCTGAGCGCAAGTCGAAGGATGAAGCGTCGCGCGCGCGCGCCTTGTCCACGCGGTAAAAGCGATCGAAGACTCTTGGCAGGTCTTGCGCTGGAATGCCAACCCCCGTGTCTGCCACCGACACGCGTACCCAATCGCCCTCGCGCGCAAACGCCAGCGTCACTTGTCCGCCGCTCGGCGTGTACTTGATCGCGTTGTCCATCAGATTCAAAAACAGTTGCTTCAACCGATCCGGATCGCCGATGACTTGGGCCTGATCTTCGCCGCCTAACGAAACTTTGACGCTCGTCGTCGTCAACCGCGCCTGGCGAAAAACGTCGAGCAGCAGCGTATCGAGTTCGACGATTTGCTTTTGAATCTGCACGCCGGCATCCGCTTGCGCGAGCAAAAGTAAATCGGTGACGAGCCGCTGCATCCGCGCGGCTTCGGATTCGATCACCGCGAGCGCGGCGTGCCGCGCGGCGACATCTTCCGCCGCGCCGCGGCGCAGCAGATCGAGGTTGCCGCGAATCGCGGTGAGCGGCGAGCGCAACTCGTGCGAAACGTCCGCGACAAAGCGCTGCTGCACGCGGAACAGTTCCTCGATCCGATCGAGCATTTCGTTGAACGTCGCCGCCAAGCGCCCCACTTCGTCTTGCGTCGGTCTATGCTCGATGCGCCGCGTCAGGTCGTTCGAGCGCGCGATCGTATGCGCGGTCTGCGTGATGCGGTCCATGGGCGCCAGCGCGCGGCTGGCGAGGAATGCGCCCACCGCGGACGCAATCACCAGCCCGGCGACGATCCCGGCGGCAAGCAATGCGCCCAACCGCCGCAGCGTGTCGCTCACGCCTTGCTGCGACTCGGCGACCACGATGGCGGCAATCACCTGATTGCGCACAGCCAACGGCGCGACGTACACGCGCAAGGGGGATTGGTCTTTCGTCACATTTGCGTATCCCGCATCGCCGTGTGCGACCATCGCCAGCAGCGCCGGCGAAACCACGAGTGTTTGTGAACCCAGGTTCTCGGAACGCGTCAGCGCGACGCCTTCCAGCGTCGAGACCTGCACAAAAACCCCCGGCGTCGCAAACGTGTCGGCGGTCGGCAAGGTCAATCTGCCGCCGCGCAGAATGAAAATGCGCGGTTCGGTCTGCAACTCCAAAGCGGTGGCTAGACTGGTGCTCACTTCCGAGGCGCGGAGTTGCAGGCGGCGATCCACTTCGTTGAACAGACTGAAGGAGAAGATCGCGTACAACATCCCGCTAAAGATCACGAGGATCACCGCGAGGAGCAAGACGTACCAGAGGGTGAGGCGAAGGCGAATGGACATTTTCGATTTCAGATTTCAGATTTTAGATTTCTGATTTGACCAACGCCGATTCGACAGACCGTCAAATCACAAATCAGAAATCGAAAATCATAAATCCGCTATTCCTCTCTCAGCGCGTACCCCACGCCGCGCACGGTTTGAATCAGCCGTGGCTCGTCGTTCGCTTCGAGTTTCGTTCTCAGGTAACGGACGTACACTTCGAGGATGTTGGACTCGCCGCCGAAATCATAGCCCCAGATACGGTCGTAGATCATCTCGCGCGTCAAGACCTGGCGCGGGTGGCGCAGGAAAAAGTGCAGCAGGTCGAACTCTTTGGTGGTCAGGTCAATCTTGCGCGTGCCGCGTGTCACTTCGCGCGTCGTGACGTTCAACGTCAAGTCGGCAAAACGCAGAGCCGTCTCTTCCGTCGTGCGGCTGCGGCGCAAGAGCGCGCGCACGCGCGCGATCAGTTCCTCAAACGCGAACGGCTTGACGACGTAATCATCCGCGCCCACTTCGAATCCCTTGACGCGATCGGCGACCGAATCCCGCGCCGTCAGCATCAGAATCGAAATTGGACCGCCGGCGCGCAGGCGACGACACACCTCCCAGCCGTCCAAGCCCGGCAGCATGATGTCGAGGATCACGAGGCTGGGTGGATTGTCGCGCGCGGCTTTCAAGCCGGCTTCGCCGTCATGGCGCACGTCCACCTGGAAACCTTCGTACGTCAGACCGCGTTTTAGGAAATCGGCGATTCTCTGTTCGTCTTCGATGACAAGGATTCGTTCGGTCATAGGAAACNNACCGATAACTGATCACCAACTAATGCCACACAAACTTCCAGGTCTCGCTCGGAGGCGTCAGCGGCTGATCGCCGCGCTTGACCTGGACCGACCACTGGTACGCATCATCTTTGGCTTGATGCCAGACCTCGACGCCGGCGCCGCGAATGATATCCGCCATCGTCAGGAAACTATTCGTCGTTCCCCCGCCAACCCAGCGCGGTCCTCCCGACGCCCGGTCAGTGAAAGATACTGTCACCACAAAGCGGTCGCCGGGTCCGAGCCGGCACGCGTCGCAATTCCAGGTCCATTGGAATTTGAGATCGTTGACCGCGCGCGCCTCGCCGGTGACGACGACGCCATTCGGCACGGGACCGACGATCACCGGCGCGGGCAGCGCGAACACCGAGGTCGGCAGCGCGGGCGGCGCGGTCGGCTTGATCACAGTGCGCGTCGCGGTTGCGGCAACCGGGGTTGCGGTGAAAAACGGCGTTTCGGTGGGCGGCAGCGCGGTAGCGGTCGCCGTGGGAATCGGCGTGTTGGTCGGAAAGATCAGCGCGGGCAGCGTGGCGGTGGGTCCCCGCAAGATCGGCGTTTCCTGCTGCGGCGCGAGCGGCGCAACCAGAAAGACCAGTCCGGTCACTACGAACAGCATAAGAATAGTCAAGCCGATCAGCACCAACGCGCGATAGATCTGTTCCGTCGCGCGTTCTTGATCCAAAGAGAACAGCGTGGTTCGTGACAAGCGCCGCGCGTCCACGAGCATCTTGATGCCAAGCAGAATACCGAGCGCCAACAACAGGTAGATCCAAACGGCATAGGCGCGGACAAAAACAACAAACGATGCCAAAGAAATAACTCCCAGTCGCACATTTTACGTTTTACATTTTGCGTTGCATGCCCCGCGTCGTAAAACGTCAAGCGCAAAACGGAATGGCTACTTGCGCTTCTTTTCCAACTTCGACTGGCAGGAAATGCACAGCGTCGCGATGGGCATGGCTTCCAGACGTTCTGGCGCGATCGGCTTGCCGCAACTGTCGCAAATACCGTACTTGCCTGCCGCGATACGCGCGAGCACCTTGTCAATCTCAGCCAGGCGCTGCTTCTGGTCGTTCGCCAGCCACTGTGACTGCTCTTTCGCTTGCGCGGTCGCCGCCAAATCTGCCTCGTCGCCCCGCGCCGGTTCGGGGGGCGGAATCGAACGCGACAAGAGTTGGGCGCGCTCTTCCTCCAATTTCCGTCTGACTGCCGGAAGGTCTATGCTCATGGTCATGCTACCCCATCTGACCGCAAAGACGCCAAGCCCGCAAAGGTCGGGACATCTATGCTCCTTCGCGTTCTTCGCGTCTCTGCGATTCAGCGCAAAACATTCAATTGTCCAAAGATAAAACGCAGAGCGGAGTGCATTGCGTCGTGCTCACCCCGCTCCATTTGCAAGCGAACACCCTACCCTAGATCATCCTGTAGCGCTGCAACGCGGCTTCCAGGATACCGTTGATCAGCGCGGTGAAACCCACGCCGTCCGCTTCACCCGCCATCACGATGTCGCTGATCCCTTCCTGCAATCCTGCCAGCGGATTGATTTCCAGGATCGTCGGCTCGCCGGTGTCTGGGCGAATCCGCAAGNNCACTCGAGCGCCGCGAACGCGCCCGCCGCGAGTTTTTCCATCTTTGCCCACATTATTTTCGACACCGGCGCGGGACACAAGTACTTGGGCACTTCGTACATCTGGCTCTTGATGACCGCGGTGTACAACCCGGCTTCCGCGGGTGGACACGGCGAGAGATCCACTTCGAGCGGCGGAAAGACGCGCAGC
>DHFK01000094.1:0-3329 GCA_002400365.1 Anaerolineales bacterium UBA4826
ATCTTGCTGCCCGCGCCTGCCACGATACCTTCCCTCGCGCTGTGATATTCCTTGCCCTTGACGCGCTTGCTCACCTGATAGCCATAAAGGAAACGATGCAGCGCGCCTTTCGTCGCCGCGTCAAGTTCGCGCGTCGAGTAGGTGACGAGTGCCTTCGGTTCGGCTCGCGCACGCGCCATGGATTCCAGAAACGGCGCGGGGTCGCCCCAGAGAACGATTCCCTCCTTTGCGACTTGCCAGAGAAAGGACGCGTCGAGGTTGGGGTCTTTGAGGTTGGCATAGATGAACGAGAATGAATTTGCCAGATCGTACTTTTCCGCAATGAACGACGACACGCGCAGCGCTGCTTTCGCTTCGGATCCCAACTCTGGATCGTGATCGGTTTCAAATGCCAGAAGCATGTCAATATCGCTCTTCTTGCGAAACTCGCCTGTGACTGCCGAGCCGAACAGCACGACGAATCGCAGATTCGGAACGTTCTTGGCATAATCCACGAAACATCCGAGCGCGGGATAGAGCGATTCTGGAATCGCTAGGTTGACCAGTCCTCGATTTGCTTTAGACAGGCGAGACATTCCTCTACCACCTTTCCATTCCCCTTGCCGCCGTACCACCTTCCAACGCGCAATTGATCCAAACGTTCAAACGCCTCTGCGATTTCGGCGGCTTGGTTTTGGCGCAATCCTTCGCCTTCGCTCAGGACCGCGCCACACCTTCGTGCGTGTCCAGATGTTGTCCAAACTTTGCCGCTGTGCCACCCGCGATCAGATGATGCGCGATTCCAAACGCGAGTTCGGTGATAGCGGCAACATTCGCGCCGCCGGGATCAGGCAACAGCCGGTCCAGACTCTGCCGAATTTCCTTCGCTTTCGCCAAGTGACCTGATGGGTTCATCGTCATCTCCTGTGACCATGGTTACAGAAAACATCTAAACGCGCAGATTCTGTAACCGCGATTCAAGAATAGTGTAGCATACTCCAACACGCTTGGCAAATGTGACGCGGCAAGGACGAAACAGTAGCCGGCTGTCTGCGGTAGGACGAATAGTGTTCGTGCGATTGACGCGTGCTCCGTTTGTGTGATACAATCCGATCGCACGTCGAGGTGGAGCCACAGTCGCCTCGGTCAGAGTGACAGATCGCGAACAAGCATGATCCCGAATTCCCTACTTGCTCCAATTGAATCCCTAGTCGAACGCGTGCGCCCGCCGCGCGTGCCGCGTCTGCCCATCCTCCTGAGCAAACGGATCGGCTGGCTGCGCTGGCTCGTGCCGCTCTTCGCCCTCCTGCTCGTGCTTGCCCACCAAACCATCGAGCAACTCTGGTTCCCAGACAACTCGGCGGTGCGCTTTGCCGCCGGCATCATCGTCTATGGCTTGCTCGGGCCGCTGGTCGTCTGGCTGGCATTGGGTTGGATCAAGCGCCGCGTCGCCCTCAAAGAAAAAGCGGAAGCCGATTTGGTTCAGGCGCACGCCGATTTGACCTCGCTCAACCGGCGCGTTTCATTTCTGCTCAACGTCAATCAGCGCCTCGCCAAGGCGACCGACGAGGATAGTCTCGCCACGCTGACGTTGCAACTGCCGGGCGAAATCGCGCCGTCGGTTGTCAGCAGCGCGCTCGTCCGCTTTGACGAGCATCACCAGCCGATGCCGATCGAGTATCGCGGCGCGCTCGACGAAACGATGCTGACTCATTGGCATCAGCACCTTGCTTCTCAATCAGTGCGGCAGCGCTGCCAGGCGTGTCAGTTGCACGCGGCGAAGATCGGTCAACCGTGCCCGATGTTGGATGAGTTGCCGCTGGACAACATCGGCAGCATTGTGTGCCAACCGCTGACGCGTAACCGCCGCGAGTTCGGAGTCCTGGGGATGTTTCTGACGGCGGGCGCCGCGCTGACGGAAGAAGAGCAAGACTTGCTCGGCGCTGTGACCGCCGAGATCTCGACTGCCTTTGAGAACATCCGCCTGCGCACGCGCGAATTGACCACGTTCTACGACATTAACGAAACGCTCCAACTGCGCCTGGACTTGCGCGGCTTGATGGGACACATTCTGACGCTGACGATGGAGACGAGCAGCGCGGACGCCGGGTTACTGATGCTTGACGATGCGGACGGCGCGCTCACGCCGTACGCCACCGCCGGCGATTGGGGCGACGTGGGTCGGCTGCCGCTGGTGTCAAGTCTAGCCGCGGGCGCGCTGCGCGAATCGCGCGGCGAACCGATCGTCGCNNGTGCTGTGCGCGCCGATGATCGCGGATGCCGGTCCCATCGGCGTCATCGTCCTGGGCAGCCGGCAGCCGGAGGCGATCCTGAGCCGCCAAATCCGGTTGGTCGCCGCCATCGCCGGGCAAGCCGCGTTGCTGGCGCAAAACGCGCGACTGTACGCCCAACTCGAAAACCAGGCGATCCTCGCCGAACGCGGGCGGCTCGCGCGCGAGATGCACGATGGCTTGGCGCAGACGCTGGGTTATCTCAAGATGCGCGCGCGGCAAATCGGTCGCTGGGTAGAAGCCGGGCAGACAGACAAGGCGCGCCGCGCGCTGCAAGAATTGGCGGAGACGGCAGACGACGCGTATCTCGATCTGCGCGCGGCGCTGGATGGCTTGCGGCTCACGCCGGGCGCGCAACCCGGCGCTGATCTTGCCGCGCAACTGCGCCGCTGCGTCGCCGATTTTGAGAATCAGACCGGGCAAACCGTCGCGCTCGCGCTCGACCCGGCGGCAGGTTCGACTCTCTCTATGCCGGCGCAAGCGCACCTTCTGCGGATCGTGCAGGAATCGCTCACTAATATCCGCAAGCACGCGCACGCCGCGCACGTGACGCTGGCTTTGGCTTTAGCCGAAGAGCGCGTGCAGTTACGCATCGAAGACGATGGGCAAGGATTTGACGCCGGGCGCGATCAACCGGAAACGCATCACGGCTTGCGCCTGATGCGCGAGCGCGCCGATCTGCTCGGCGCTGAATTTCAGGTTGCGAGCGCGCCCGGCAAGGGCACGCGGGTTTGCGTGGAATGGCGCGCCAGGGCGCAGGTGACGCATGGCTGATCTGCTGCGCGTGCTCATCGCGGACGATCATACCTTGTTCCGTCGCGGGCTCGCCAACCTGCTCAACGAAACCCAGGAATTCACCGTCGTAGGCGAGGCAAGCAACGGTCCCGAAGCCGTGCGGCTCGTCAGTGAACTGCGCCCGGACGTGGTGTTGATGGACGTGCACATGCCGGGCGGCGGAGGCGTGGACGCCGTCCGCCGGCTGCGCGAAACCCACCCGGCGCTGCCGGTCATCATGCTGACGGTGTCCGACAAAGACGCCGATCTCCTCGCCGCGATCCG
>DHFK01000094.1:3386-13678 GCA_002400365.1 Anaerolineales bacterium UBA4826
GATTCGCCGCTCAGTCTCCGCGAAGCGGAAATCCTCAAACTGATCGCCGAGGGTTGCACGAACCGCGAGATCGCGGGGCGGTTGGTCGTCTCGGAGAATACGGTCAAGACGCACGTCGCGCGCATCCTCGAAAAACTNNCGGGTGACAACCCTATCCCCCGCCCGCCCCTCTTAATTCGCCCAAATTTCACCCCGGCCGGGTGATACCCAAATTCGTTCACTCCCATATACTTGAGGTATGCTCACCCCAGAGCACACTCAACGCGTCCTCATTGTTTCGAGCCATCCCATTTTCGCCAAGACACTCGACCGCCTGGTTCGAGAAGCCGGCTATCAAGTGATGGCTTGTGTCGCCGCTCTTCCGCAAGCCCTCCCGTTGCTGCAAGCGAACGCGCCGGTCACTGTCATCATCGAATACCAAGACGCGCAACCGCGCGCGGACGAGTGGCTGCCGCTCTTGCAGTCAGCGCACGCGACGCGCCGCGTCATCCTTCTCACCCTCGCCAAGAATGAGATGATCGTGCACGAGCAGCGGCGCGTGACTCACGTTACCGAGACAGAATTGAAGCAAGCGTTGTAATTGAAGCAAGCGTTGTAGGACAAATTTGCAAATTTGTCCTACATGTTCAGGAGAACAAACCATGTCGTGGATCAAGGGACTGCTTTTCGGAATCGTCGGGTTTGTGATCGGAAGCGGCTTGATGCTGCTCGTCGGGCAGCGACGCGCTTCGGAGCCGATGGTCACGGTCGGCTATATTTTCTTTCTGGTCGCTTGGCTCCTGGGCGTCGGCGTGTGGGATCATTGGGCGCGCGGTTGGTTCGGTCTCGAAAACAAACCGACGCCGACGTTCAAATCGCATGGCGTCGCGCGTTACTTTGCTTTTTCGACCGACCACAAAGTTATCGGGGTTCAATACCTGGTAACTTTTGTCGCGCTGCTGCTCTTGGCTGGCGCGTTGGCAATGGTCATCCGCCTCCAATTGCTGCAACCTACCGGCATCCTCGACCCGCAGACGTACAACACGGTGATGAGCATGCACGGCATCATCATGATCGCCGTCGCCGTGGCGGCTGTCATCGGCAGTCTGGGCAACTATTTCGTTCCGCTGCTCATCGGCGCGGAAGACATGGCGTTTCCGCGCTTGAACGCGTTGAGTTACTGGCTCGTTCCGCCGGTCGCCATCCTGTTGGTCGTCGGCTCTCTGCTGCCCGGCGGCTTTACCTCCGGCTGGCGCGTCTATCCACCCCTCGCCGAGCGCGGCGGCATCAGCATGTTGCTTTTCCTCATCGCCTTTTTGACGTTCGGCTTGTCGTCCATCATCGGCGGACTGAACTTTATCGTCACGATCATCCGCATGCGCGCGCCGGGCATGACGTGGGGGCGCTTGCCGATTTTCGTCTGGAGCATCTTTTGCGCTTCGCTGCTCAGTTTGATCTTTACGCAGTTCGTCGCGACCGCGCTCTTGATGGAGTTGCTGGACCGCGTCGTCGGGATGGCGTTCTTTGCGCCTGACCAGGGCGGCGGCGCGATTCTGTACCAGCACATCTTTTGGTTCTACTCGCACCCCGCGGTGTACGTGATGATCATTCCCGGCTTTGGACTCTTGATGGAAATCGTGGCGCACTTTTCGCGCAAGCCGTTGTTCGGCTACAAGTACGCCGTCGGCGCGCTGCTGGGTATCGTCGGCTTGAGCGGCATCGTCTGGGCGCACCACATGTTCACCAGCGGGATGCAAGATTTCCTGACCGCGCCGTTCATGCTTTCCACCGAATTGATCTCGATTCCAACCGGCTTGGTCTTTCTGGTCACGCTGGGCACGATCTGGCAAGGCAAGCTGCGGTTGACCACGCCGATGCTGTTCGCGCTTGGATTTCTTTTCAACTTTACGATTGGCGGACTGACTGGCATCTTCAACGCCGATGCGCCCACCGACCTGCAACTGCACAACACGTACTGGATCGTCGGTCACTTTCACTACACGATCATGGGCGGCGAGATTTTCGCTTTTCTCGCCGGCATCTACTACTGGTTCCCCAAAATCACCGGGCGGCTGTACAGCGAGCGGCTCGGCAAACTGCACTTTGGGATCATGTTCGTCGCGTTCAATTTGCTGTACGCGCCGATGATGATCGCCGGGTTGTACGGGATGAATCGGCACGTCGCGACCTATCCGCCTGAACTGAACGGAATCAACATGTTCATCAGCATCGCCGGGTTCGTGCTCGGTTCGAGTTTCCTGGTGTTCATTTACAACATGGCGACCGCGCTGCGGCGCGGCGCGGTCGCGGCGGCGAATCCCTGGCAACTTCGCACGCTCGAGTGGCAGACGTCGTCTCCGCCGCCGGAACACAATTTCAGTTACGCGGTGCGCGTGAACGGTCACCCGTACGATTACGGCGTGGACGATTCGACACACGTTGCCCCGGCGACCGGCGCGCCCATGCCGGCAGCCGCGCCGGCGGCGGAATAATCTAAAGGAGCTAACGATGCAACACGGCACAGCGGCGCTTTTGCGTCAGGGCGTGATGGTGTTTGTCGGCTTGGCGATCCTGACCGCGCTAGAATTCTGGGTCGCGGCGAGCCATTCGGCGACTGCGCTGTGGTTCCTGGCATTGATCGCGCTCGCCAAGGTTGTAGTAATCGGCACGTACTTTATGCACGCGGGGCAAGTTTTCCGCGGTGAAGAAGGAGAACGCGAATGACTGTGGCAGCGACAACTCTCAAGTACCAAATCGTCAATCGCCGGTTGGGACTGTGGCTTTTCATGGTTTCGGAGAGCATGATCTTTCTGGCGTTGCTGGCAAGCCGCTTTTACATGCAAGGCACGAACCGCCCGGCGGAAGTGAACCAGACGCTCGGACTGATCATCACCAGCATCTTGCTGCTCAGCAGTTTCACGGCGAACCGCGCCGAAGTTGCCATCGCCCACGGCGACCGGTCGTCCTTTCTGCGGCTCCTGCTGACGACGATCGGCCTGGGTCTCGTCTTTCTCGCCGGCGTCGTGACGATCGAATGGCCCGAGGCGCTGCATTTTGCGCCGCCTTCCACCGGCTATGGGACGGCGTTCTTTGCGCTGACCGGCATGCACGCGTTCCACGTCCTGACCGGCGTCTTTATCCTGGCGCTGGCGTTCCTCAAGGGACGTCGCGGCGGCTATACGGTTGACGATCACTGGGGCGCGGAAGCCAGCATCGTTTATTGGCACTTTGTAGATGTGATCTGGGTGTTTGTCTATCCCACCTTGTATTTGGTCGGCTCGTAATTGCGATTGAAAATTCACCACAAAGACACGAAGAGAAACTTTGTCCTGAATTTTGTGCCTTTGTGTCTTCGTGGTTGAAAATGGAGAAAACGCCATGCGACGCGACATTATCAATGCGGCAATCCTATGGTTCGCGCTGACGCTCGTAGCCGAACTCTCGCTCCCTCCCCTCTATGGACTGTTCCCGCTCGCCGCGGCTCAAGAAGCGCTGGTCAGCGACGAGTCTTTCCGCGTGCTAATGGCGCTCGGCACGCCCGTGTTCACTTTTGTAGTCGCCGTGCTGCTCTACAGTCTGATCCGCTTTCGCGCGCGGGGCGGCGCGCTGGAAAACGGCGCGCCGATTCGCGGCAGCGACCGGGTTGCCGGAGTTTGGCTGGCAATTACCGGCGGTTTGTGCATAACTGTCATCATCTATCCGGGCATGACCGGCTTGGCGGAATTTCAGGGCAACAAAAACGCCGACCTGGTCGTAAAGGTCACGGGGCGGCAGTGGGCGTGGGATTTTGCCTACCCGGCGTACAACATCACGGGCGCGACCGAGATCGTTCTGCCGGTGGACAAACGCGTCAAGTTCGAAATCACCTCGGCGGACGTTTTACATTCGTTCTGGATTCCGGCTTTTCGTGACAAGATGGACGCGGTGCCGGGTCAAGTGAACACGATGTACGTCACGCCCAACACGCTCGCGAGTTTCGATCACGATTTCAACTTGCGCGTGCAGTGCGCCGAGATTTGCGGTACGAGTCACGCGGCGATGAGCGCGCCGGTCAGGATCGTGAGCCAGACAGATTTCGACGCGTGGGTGAAGGAAAAAAGCATTATCTCTGACGATCCGGTCGCGCGCGGCGCGACGCTGTCCAAATCGCTGGGCTGCGCGGCGTGCCATTCGACCGATGGCAGCAAGATCGTCGGACCGACTTGGCTGAATCTCTACGGCAGCCAAGTCGCTTTCGAGGATGGCACGACGATGAAAGCCGACGAGGCGTTCCTGCGCGAGTTCATCCTCAACCCCGACTTTAAAGTCGTCAAGGGGTTCTCGAAAGGTGTCATGCCGCCGAGTCTCGGCAAGTCGCTGACGCCCGAACAGATCAACGACCTGATCGCCTACATCAAGAGTCTTTCCAAGTAGCAGAATGAGCAGAGGAAAAGCATTTCTCACAACCTTGTTGGTGCTGGTTGCCATCGGCGTGATGATCCGATTGGGCATGTGGCAATTGGATCGGCTGGCGCAGCGGCGCGCGTTCAACGCAGAGGTCTCCAGCCGTTTGCACGCGCCGCCGCTGACCGCAACAGACCTGGAAGGTCTGGCGGACCTTTCAGGTCTGAACCATCGCGCGGTGATCCTGCGCGGCGCGTACGATTTCACGCAGCAGGTCGCGCTCAACAACCAGGAATGGCAAGGGCAGCCGGGCGCGCATCTGATTACGCCGCTCGTCATCGCCGGCGGCGATCGCGCCGTGTTGGTTGATCGCGGGTGGATTCCGTACGCCGAGTCCGCGCCGGCAAACTGGCCCAAGTTCGCACAGCCAGGCGTGATCGAGGTGCGCGGGCGGATTCTCGCGACACAAACTGCGCCGCTTCCGGTCGCGCCAGTTTCTAAACGTCAGGATTCCTGGTTTCGGGTGGACATCGCCGCGTTGCAGCGCCAGGTATCGCATCCGCTGCTGCCGATCTACATCGAGCAGTCGCCCGACCCGGCTTGGACGAAGCTGCCCTATCGGAGTGAACCGGACCTTGATCTGAGCGAAGGTTCGCACCTGGGCTATGCGCTGACGTGGTTTGCGCTGGCGGCAATGCTGGCGGTGGGTTACGCCGGGTATGCGCTGAAACACCGGGCGAGTTGTCCGCGCATTGCGCGAGTGATGCGAATCACGCCAATGGGCGAGCGGTACTTTCGGATCGTTCGCGGGTAATATAAGGTTCGTAGTATGCGCTTTAGCGCAGACAATGGGCGATGAATCGCCCACTACGAACCTATCTTCAGGAGTGCGATCATGAAATTCAGATTTGCGCTGTTCGCGTGGCTGCTCTTGGCGATCGCGCTTGCCGGCTGCGGCAGCCAGGCGCCGGCTTTTCATGGCACGTTGCTGCAGCCGCCGCTTGCCGTCGCCGATTTTGCGCTGACCAACCAAGACGGTCAGACGATGCATCTGAACGATTTCCGCGGCAGTCCGACTCTGCTCTTTTTCGGCTACACCAACTGTCCCGACGCCTGTCCGATCACGCTCGCCCAGTTCAAGCAGATTCGCGGTACTCTCGGCGCAGACGCGGCGCGGGTGCGCTTTGTGTTCGTGACGGTAGATCCGGCGCGGGACACGCCGGCGCAGATGAAACAGTACCTGGCAAATTTCGATCCGACTTTTATTGGTTTGACCGCCGCGCCCGAGACGCTTGCGCAGGTATATCATGCTTACGGAATCAGCGTCGAGAAAATCATGCCCAGCGAACACGCGCAGCATGGCATGCCGGGGATGGTCGCCCACACCAGTTCGGTCTTTTTGCTGGACGACCAAGGGCAAGTGCGTCTGATTTATACCGACATTCCGTGGCAAGACGTGGCGACCGACCTCCGTTTCTTTTTGACCAAGTCCGCGTGATGCGATGATCCTTTCTTTGCCGCGCCGGAATTTCCCGGTCAACCGACAATCGCTGCTCTTGTTTCTGACGGGTCCCGCGTTCATGGGCGCGCTGAGTCTTTTGGCGTGGCTGCTGCTCGGCGGCGGGGTGATCCGCGCGCCGCAACGAATCGAGTTCGTGATTCCCGAAGGCGCTGCCGCGCGCGTGCGAGCCGGGGAAGCCGTCCCTTCGATCCCGGCTAAAGCGGTCTTTGTCGCCGGCGATGTGCTGGCGCTGCGCAATGACGACACTGCAAACCATCAGGTGGGACCATTCTGGATTCCCGCCAAGACGACCATCACGGTCCCGCTGGAGCGCGCGAGCACGTTCAAATATCTCTGCACGATCCATCCCAGCGGCTACATCGGACTGGAAGTGCGACCGCGCGACAGTCTGCGCCTGACATTGATTCCGACGCTCGGACTAGGTTTGCCAATGGGCGCGGCGCTGGTGATCATCGCGCGCGTGATGGCACGTCTTTGACGCGCTGCTTTGCCGCGCGCGCTGGCGTGACCATAATGCCGCGCAAGGCGCGGCGTCAATGTCACGCCAGCGTGGTCGTGCCATCATAGCGCGCCTCGATGCGGCATAGGAAAATCGAATGACAACTTTAATCAAGACCCTGCCTAATTCCAAGCGCGCCGCGCCGAATCCGCGCGCGCGCGCCGCATTTCTCCAAACTGCGATGACGCTGTTCAAGTTGCGTATCGTCGCCTTGCTGCTCTTTGCCGGGGTGGGCGGCGCGTTTCTCGCCGCGCGCGGTTTCCCGGGTTTCGCGCCGCTCATCTTGATGACGCTCACCGGCGGAGCGGCAGCCGCCGGCGCGTCCGCGCTCAACGAGTATCTCGAACGCGCGACGGACGCCGTGATGCGCCGCACGCGCAAGCGCCCGCTCGTCATGGGCGCGCTCGCCCATCCGGGCTGGGTCGTGCCAGTCGCGCTCGCGTTGATTTTTCTTCCCGCGCTCGTCATCCTGCCGGTCAATCCCGCGCTCACTTTCTGGTCGCTTGCCGGCGCGGCGATCTATGCCGGCGTCTATACGATCTGGCTCAAGCCGCGTTCGATTCTGAACATCGTCATTGGCGGACTGGCGGGAACGTGCGCCGTACTCAGCGGCGGCGCGGCGGCGGGGAGTTGGTCTCAATCGGGCGTGCTGATCCTGGGCGCGCTCGTGTTTCTGTGGACGCCCGCGCATTTCTGGAGTCTGGCGATGATCTATCGCGAAGATTACGCGCGCGTCGGCGTGCCGATGCTGCCGGCGCGCACCTCCATGCGGCGATCGGCGCTGTGGGTGACGCTGCACGCGGCGGCAACTGGCTTTGCCGCGTGCGCCATCGGCGTTGCCACCGCCGCCGGTTGGTTGTACTGGCTGCCGGTGACGCTGCTGACCGGCGCGCTGCTCTGGCGCTGCGCGCGGCTGATCGTAGAACCAACGCCGCCGCGCGCGCGGTCGCTCTTTCTTCTCTTGAATATCTATCTCGCGCTGGTGCTAGTACTCATTTGCCTCGCGAGCGTGTTATGACCGAGGTCATCTTTCGATGCAACTCAATTCATTCGCTCGCTTCGCGTGGGGCGTTCTGACTCTGAATCTGGGCGTGATTCTATGGGGCGCGGTCGTGCGCGCGACCGGCTCTGGCGCGGGGTGCGGCAGCCATTGGCCCCTGTGCAATGGCACCGTCGTGCCGCTGACTCCGCCCATCGCAACGCTCATCGAATTCGCGCATCGCCTCAGCAGCGGGCTAGCGTTTCTAGTCGTCGTAGCGATGGTCGTCTGGGCGCGGCGCGCGTATCCCGCCGGACACCGCGTCCGCTGGGGCGCGGGCGCGGCGATGGCGTGTATGATCGCGGAGACGCTGGCGGGCGCGGGGCTGGTCGTCTTCCACTGGGTCGCCGATGACGTTTCGCTCGGACGCGTCATCGTCATGCCGATCCACCTTACGATCACCTTCTCGCTTTTTACGGCGCTTGCGCTGACCGCGTGGTGGGCGTCCGGTGGCGCGCCGCTGCGGCTGAGCAAGCCGGACGCGACGACGTGGCTATTGGGCGGCAGTTTGCTCGCGACCTTGATCACGGGGATGGCAGGCGCGATCACCGCGCTCGGCGATACGGTACTGCCGGTCGCGTCGCTAACGCCGGGCGCATACGCGAACCTCGCGTCGAGCGCGCAACTGTTGGTGGGGCTGCGCGTCTGGCATCCACTCATCGCGATCGTGGATGGCGCTTTCGTGTTGTTCGTCGCGAACCATGTGCGCGTGTCGCGCGCCGGTGTCTTCGTCGCGCGCTTTTCGACAACGCTGACCGCGTTGTTTCTGCTCGAACTCGGCGCGGGCGGGCTCAACGTCTTTTTGCAGGTACCCGTGTGGATGCAACTCACGCATCTATGGCTGGCAAATCTGGTGTGGATTACGTTGGTCTTGTTGACCGCCGCGGCGCTCGGCGAAGGCGCAACCGGCTTGCCCGTTCGTCCGATTGTGGTATACTATCGCCGATATCCCACCTCAGGAGGAAAGCATGGCAGCGGCGAAACGCCAAGCGCGCGCATGGACGAAGCAGGAAATCGCGCAACTCAAGGCGCTCACGAAAAAGGGCTTGAGCCGGCCCCAGATCGCGGCGAAGCTGAACCGAACTCTGTGGTCCGTTGACCACAAAGCCAAACGGCTCAAGATTCGAGCCGTGAGAAAGTAGGACGGTACGCGCAGGCATAGGGCGCTCTTACTCAGAGCGCCCTATGTCATTTCACCCTCCACATCGCTTCTGACTCGATCACGCCGCCGCCATGCGAAAGCGCTTTTGCAACCATTTGTCGGACACGATCAGACTCAGCGTGTTCGGCAAGCCGAGCGTCCACAGCACGTTGACCAGAAACGCGAGAAAGCCAAGCGTCATCAACAGCGCGCCGCTCAGCGCGACGATCATGTAGGGCTGATACAGCACTTCGGTGTAGATCGTCCTTCGCAACATCCCCTCGATGCCCGCCATTCCCATCGCGTACGCCATGACGACCGCGCCGCCCAGCCACGTCCAAAAGTGCAAGTCAACCAGTCGCTGGCTGCGGATTTCGAGTTTCGTCAAGAGCGGCAACAGCGCGTAGACCACGGCGAACAGCAGCATCCCCAGACCCGCCAGGAGTTGCATGTGCGCGTGAATCCCGATGATCCACTGCGTATTGTGCAGAACGACGTTCAGTCCGATGTTCGCCTGCACCAGCCCCGCCGTCCCGCCGACGACAAAGCCAAAGATCGAACCGAGGACGAACTTGAGCGCGGGATTCCACTTGATCGGACGCGCGAGCCAGATCGTCATCATCACTGAGAACATCGTCAAGCCCATCGTGATGAACTCGCCCCAGGTCACGAACTGCCCGGAGAGCAACTGCAAGCCGAACGGTTGCGGACGATCGGCGAGGAGGTGATGGCTCCACACAAAGAGCGAGACGAGCAGGTCGGCGAGGATGACCCAGCGCACGACCGTTTCGCCGTACAATCTCCGCTTGACCAGCATGGGCACGAGCAGGTACCACGTGCCGGCGGTGTACATCAGCACGTTGCCATCCGCGACCATGTCCAATCCCCACCAGAACCAGTTTTTGTAAAGGAGCGGGTCAATCGCGCGCGGATCGAGCCGCACGCCCGCGAGCAACGTCGGCAGCCCGTAGATCAACAGCAGCGCGCCCGCCGAGAGGATGACGATCGCGTTGATCGCGGTGTCAATCGAGCCGCGCGCGACCGCGACGACAAAGACGGGCGGCTGCTCGGCATGCGCCGGCGGCTCGGGCTTGCGCGTGATCCAGCGCACGAGTTGGGGAATGCCAAACGCCGAACTCAGATAGTTTCCGAATCCGCGCCATCCGCTCACCCCATCGCTCACGATGGTCGAGATGAGGTTAAAGCCGAAGAGGAGCACGTTCGCTTCGATGATAACCAGCCCCAGCCCAAAGACGACGCTGCCGATCAGCGACACGCGGTCGTATGACACCGGCAGGGGCCAGTACAGCGTGTAGAGACTGTTGAACAACAGCGCGAAACCCGCAACCCACGCGATCAGGACGCCGATCGTTTGCAGCCAGAAATTGAGCGGCACGAGTTTCTTGTGCCGGATTTCCTTCTTGAGCAGGAGGGGTACGAGAAAGTAGAACGCGCCCATCACGCACAGGTACGCAAAGCCATAGATGCCGACGATAGGGTGCGCGGTGAGCATCGAATAGAAAATATCTACGGACGACGCCGCGCCGCCGGTGGGACGAAAGATCGCCAAGAGCGCTTCCATCCCGCGCAGCGACTCTGGCGCCATCAATTGGGTACGCATCAGCGCGCCTTCAAAGCCGGTCATCGCCAGAAACACCACGCCCATGACCGCGTAACGCAGCGTCCATTTTTCGAGCCAGCCGATCCGATTCAACATTGCGCCTCCTTT
>DHFK01000093.1 GCA_002400365.1 Anaerolineales bacterium UBA4826
GTGGCTGGCTTGGCGCGCATCGCGTTGGCTCAGCGCGACCTGGCGCAAGCCCTGGCACACGTCGAAACGATTCTCGGTTTCTTGCAGACGCACAATCTGGATGGCACGGACGATCCGTTGCGGGTTTATCTGACTTGCTACCAAACGCTCAAAGCAAATGAGGACGCGCGCGCGTTGGTCTTTTTACGCATGGCTTGTACACAACTGCAAGAACGCGCCAGCAAGATTGGCGACACCGTCATGCGGCAGCAGTACCTGGAGAATCTGCCGACGCATCGGGAGATTGCAAACGAATGGCAAAAGGCGGTGCGATGACGATGGGGCAGGCATAAGGAGGCGCGGTGAGTAGAAACGACGACACCCATCTCCGATTGGAAAACGGCTCGCGCGTCGCGTNNCGGCGGTCGGCGGTCAGCGGTCTGCGGTCTCTGACGGAGGTGGAGAATGGCCAACCAAACCAACCTCAAACTAGACGACGGCTCCCGCGTGGCGGTGATTGGCGGGGGACCGGCGGGTTCGTTTTTCAGCTACTTCATGCTGGACATGGCTGAACGGGTCGGCATGGACATTCAGGTGGACATCTACGAGCCGCGCGATTTCACCGTGCCTGGCCCGCCCGGCTGCAACATGTGCGGCGGCATCGTCTCCGAATGGCTGGTGCAGGCGCTCGCCGCCGATGGCATCAATCTGCCGACGAACGTGGTCGAGCGCGGCATTGACTCGTACGTCCTGCACATGGACGTTGGGGATGTCCGCATTGATACGCCGCTGCACGAAAAACGGATCGGCGCGGTGCATCGTGGCGCGGGACCGCGCGGGATCAAAGAGATCCGGTTTCGCGGGTTCGATAGTTTCCTGCTCGAACAAGCGCGGAACAAAGGCGCGCGCGTCGTGCGCGGGCGCGTGGACGGCGTCGAGTTGCGCGAGAGTCGCCCACACGTCAAAATCCAGGGCGGTCAATTCCAGGGCTATGACCTGATGGCAGTCGCGATGGGCAAGCACAACGCCGCGCTCAAGTTGTTCGAAGCGCTCAACATCGGCTACCAGCCGCCCAAGGCGACCAAGACGTACATCACCGAAATCTACCTGGGACAGGAAACGATCGCGCAGTACCTGGGCAGTTCGATGCACGTCTATTTGCTCAACCTGCCGCGCCTCGAATTCGCCGCGCTGATCCCCAAAGGGGATTACGCGACATTGTGCCTGTTGGGCGAGGAGATCGATCGTGACCTGGTCAATGCTCTGGTGAATTCGCCGGAGGTCAAGCAGTGTCTGCCGCCGGATTGGGTCATGCCCTCCGATTTGTGCCACTGTTCGCCGGTGATCAACGTTGAAGGCGCGGCGAATCCGTTCAGTGACCGCATCGTATTCATCGGCGACTGCGGCGTGACGCGCTTGTACAAGGACGGCATCGGCGCGGCGTATCGCACCGCCAAAGCGGCGGCAGTCACCGCGATCTTTGAAGGAGTCGCCGCGCAAGACTTTCGGAAACAGTACGCGCCGCTGCTACGCAGTATCACAGTAGACAACCTGTTCGGGCGATTTGTGTTTCTGGTCACGCGCGTGATCCAGCAAGCGAACATTCTGCAGCGCGGCGTATTGCGGACGGTGTCGTGGGAGCAGCGACAAACGCGTGGGGAGCAGCGGATGAGCACAGTGCTGTGGGACACGTTCACCGGCAGCGCACCGTATCGCGAGGTGTTCATGCGAACGTTGCACCCGGTGTTTTGGGTGCACTTTCTCTGGAATATTGCGGTGGGCATCTTTTCGTTCACCAGTCACCGCGAGCGAACGGCGGGGGTGGTCGTGCAGGAAGCCTTGGGCAAAGTGTATCGCGATGGCGCAGCGATCATCCGTCAAGGTGAGGTGGGGGACTGTATGTTTGTCATCCAGGCGGGCAAGTGCCAGGTGGTTCAGGAAAAGGATGGCAAAGAGGTGATCTTGGCGGTGCGCAATGAAGGCGAGTTTTTTGGCGAAATGGCGCTCGTCGAACACGAGGTACGCTCTGCGACGGTGCGCGCGCTGGGTGAGGCGCGCGTGCTGACGGTAGACAAACGAACCTTCCTGCGCCGGGTGTATGAAGATCCGTCGTTGGCGTACCGGATTTTGCAAAAGATGTCGCGACGTGTCCGCGAGTTGAGCGGCGAGGTAGTTCAAGTAAAAGCAGGATCATGCGGCGAACCGAGTGCAAGTTTGAAAACATCCGGCAAGGATAAGGGCATCGTGGAAAGGAGTACTTTGCGTCAGGTTTATTCAGACGGAGAGGTCATCGTCTGCCAGGGCGAAGCCGGCGATTGTATGTACGTCATCCGGTCGGGACAGGTTCAAGTGATTCAAGAGAAAGAGGGCAAAGAGGTTCAACTCGCCGTGCGCAAGGAGGGCGATTTTTTCGGGGAAATGGCAATCTTTGAGCGTGAGGTCCGCTCTGCCACAGTGCGCGCGCTGGGCGAAGTGAACGTAC
The DNA here is from genome assembly GCA_002400365.1 of Anaerolineales bacterium UBA4826. Classification (GTDB taxonomy): domain Bacteria; phylum Chloroflexota; class Anaerolineae; order UBA4142; family UBA4142; genus UBA4142. The sequence continues at coordinate 2,462 of DHFK01000093.1, forward strand.
TCGCGCTCGACAAGCCAACTTTTCTCCGCCAAGTTCACGAGGATCCGTCTTTGGCTTATCGGATGATGCAAAGGATGTCTAGCCGCGTCCGGGAGTTGAGCGCGGAACTGGCGCGCGTGAAAACCCAACCCGAGAGCCAGCGATGACGCTGTTGGAGAGTTTGGTTCTCACCCATCTTCTTGCGGATTGGCTTTTGCAAAATGAATGGCAGGCAGTGAACAAGGCGCGCAATTGGGTTGCCTTGCTGTCGCACGTAGCGGTTTATCACGCTATTCTACTCGCCGTATTGTTGTACCGCTTTGGCTGGGGCGATGGGCGCGTGTATCTCGTCGTCGGGTTGCTGGCAGTGTCGCACGCCATCCTGGATCGCGGCTGGACCCTGGTGTGGCTGATGCGAGCCTTTCGCCTCATCGTCGCGCGCAAGCCGGAACGATGGCTGACGCTGGCGGTGGATCAATCCATTCACATTCTGCTGCTCGGCTTGGCAGTCCTCTATCTGGCGTGATGCGACGAGACCAGGTTTCTTCCCAGAAACCTGGTCTCTTTCTGCGCGCCTTTGGCGTTTGCGGCAAAACATTCGGCCATCGCGCGCAATTGCGCGCGATGGCGAATCGGTGTAAAATCACTCTCAGGGAGGGTACCGCAAAGCATTATGGAACGCCTTGAAGAAAGGTGCATCTGCCCCAACGGGGACGTGTGGGAAATCTGGCTCGTCGTCTACGACACTGACCAATATGCGCCGGGCGGCAAGGATGAGGTCATCCAGTACAAGAAAAATGGGCGAAGTCGGACACCACACCCGCCATCTGGACAGGGACAGCCGTCTGCTGCGAGAGAACTATCACGGCGTAACGGACTTGCCCAAGGACGCGCAACGAGTATGAGTACCCAACAACTTGTCGGACAACAACTGGACGGTCAAATTCTATACGAGCGGCAAAAGCGGATGCGCGAGAACCAGACTCACTTGCCAGGACCGCTTGTCATCGCGGCAGGTCTGCAAACGCCTGAAAATATCGGCAGCATCCTGCGGCTTGCCGACGCCGCGGGCAGTCCGCGCGTTATCTTCGTCAACGACGACACGCCTCCGCAACGGAATCGGATTCAGCGCACGGCGCGCAACTGCGACGCGTTGGTGAAATGGGAATTCTGGACGCCCACGCAATTCCTGAAACAGGGCGACACGCTGCCGCTGTTGATTGCGCTAGAACTGACCACTGATTCCATCAGTATCTTTGAAACCGAGTTGCCGAGTTCTTGCGCGTTGGTCGTCGGCGGCGAACGGCATGGCATTCCCGCGCCGCTCCTGGCTCAATGCCAACGCGCGATTCACATTCCAATGTATGGCGTGAACGGCTCGATGAACGTTACCCATGCCCTCGCGATCGCGCTCTTCGAGTGGCGACGCCAGCATACCGTTCTCCATCCTCTCGACTCTCTGGCTTGACCGGACTTATGACGACGATCACCGAACTGCCCGAAGACCAGCACTGGTGGTTTGCCACACGCACCTGGGCGCTTTTGAATCTGCTCGATGAAAACGTGTCGCGCCGTGATGGAAATGTCTTGGACCTTGGCTGCGGCGCGGGAAATATGATTCATCACCTCTCGCGCTATGGACGCGTCCAGGGCGTCGAAGTGGACGCGCGCCCGGTGGCGATGGCGCAAGCGCGCGGCTATGATGTGCGCCAGGGCGACGTGACGCGCCACATTCCCTTTGCGGACGCGTCGTTCGACCTCGTCACCGCGCTGGACGTGATCGAGCACGTGGACGCGGACGAGGCGATTTTGCGCGAGGCATGGCGCGTGCTGCGCCCCGGCGGCGCGCTGGCAATCACGACGCCGGCGTTTCAATGGCTGTGGAGTTACAACGACGTGCTGAACGGGCACAAGCATCGCTACACGCCGCGCGAGTTGCAAGAACGCGTCGAGCGCGCGGGGTTGCGCGTGCGCCGATTGACCTTTGGATTCTTTCTCGTGTTTCCGCTCTCTGCGCCGCTTATCCTATTGCGGAATCGGCTGGGGCAGAAAAAGCAGTTGAGTTCACATCACTTTGAAGCGGACGCGTATCAGGTCGAGATGGAGCCGGTCGCGCCGTGGCTGAACGCGCTGCTGCGCGGCGTTGGGCGCATCGAAGCGGCGCTGGTCGCGCGCGTGAACCTGCCGATCGGCACATCGCTGATGTGCGTGGCGGAAAAAGTCTAGCGCGCCCGAGGTGAGGCTTATGGTTCTACAAACGACAACTCGAATTGTCCCACTGCACGTTGATGCGGATGGCGTGATTCGCGTTGGCGGTACGCGCGTGACGCTGGATACCATCGTGGCTGCCTTTGAACAAGGCGCGACAGCGGAGGAGATTGCGCAGCAGTATCCACCTTTGAATTTGGCGGACGTATATGCAGTGATCGGCTATTACCTGCAAAGACAATCTGAGATGCAGGAATACTTGGGCAAACGGCGAGAACGAGCAATCCTTGTCCGCGGGCAGAATGAGGCACGCTTCGATCCGCGCGGCGTGCGCGAACGTCTCTTGGCGCGTCGCGCCGGAAAGCAATGAGCCGTGCTCCGTCTTATCGCTGACGAGAATTTTAACGGTGACATTGTGCGTGGCTTGCTGCGTCGAAAGCCAACTCTCGACTTGCTGGCTGAATGTAGTATGGAAAATGAATGGGAGGGGCAGGTGCGCTACCTGCCGCTACGCTGAGGTTGCCTATGGCACTCATTCCCCCCTTCTTCGCCGATTGCGTCGTCGCGATCGGCACGGACGATTCCGAAGGCGAGCATCGGTGGATTGCATCGGGATTTTTGTACGGGCATCGTCTGAGTGAGATCGAGAACCGCGCGCGGGAGTACCAGGTCTACCTCGTCACGAACCGGCATGTGCTTGCGGGCTTGAGCAGAGCGTATCTGCGCTGCAATCCCCAAGCCGATAAACGCGCGCGCGAATTCGACCTGAGTCTCTTCGACCAAGACCAGCCGCTCTGGTTCACGCACCCCGACGAGGAGGTGGATGTCGCCGTAATGCCGATCAATTTCGATTTGTTGCAAGAGAGCGGAATGCAGGTCGCGTATTTTCAAGGCGATCAGCACAGCGCGACGATTGACGCGTTGAACGAACTTGGCGTCGCCGAAGGCGATTTCGCCTACCTGCTCGGCTTTCCGATGGGGCTCGTCGGCGAACATCGCAACGCGGTGATCGTGCGCAGCGGCGCGCTCGCGCGCGTGCGCGATCTGCTGGCGCGGACGAGCAAAATCTTTCTCGTGGACGCGTTCGTCTTCCCCGGGAACAGCGGCGGGCCCGTCGTCTTGAAACCCGAAGCCGTCGCGATCGAGGGCACCAAAGCGCAACTCGCGCCGTACTTGATCGGCATCGTGCAGGCGTACGTGCCGTATCAGGATGTCGCGGTCAGCGCGCAAACCGGACGCCCCCGGGTGATCTTTGAGGAGAACGCGGGCCTGGCTGCCGCGCATCCGGTGGATTTTATCGAAGAGACGATCGCCGCGCGGGTTGTCCCGCGCATCGAAAAGCGCGCGGAGACGCGCGCCGTAAAACGCGATGTGTCAGTGGAGGATTAGCCCCAGAGAACATACGAGGGACGCAGAGGCAAATAATGGAGCCTGCTCTGTGGCAAGAGATGGGAGTCCGAAATGGCAAAGGCAGATGAAGAAAAAGAACTAACCTGGGAAGATCATCTTGCCGCCGCGATCAAAGCCTTCCGCAAAGAGGCAAAGGAATGGCGCGGCGAGTTGCTCCCCGAAGAATTCAAGACCCATCGCCGGGCGGCGCAGCGCGAGATGCTGCTGGCGATGCGCTCGCTGATTGACGCCAAGATCGAGAAACTCGAAAAGGCAGAAAAAGACAAAGCCGCCTCCAAAGCAACGCGGATCAAAGTCGAATAGCGCGATGAGGTTGTTGTTGGGGCGCTTGCGAGCACTGCGCGGCAAGCGGTGCCACGTTCCGCGCGCGCAGCCGCAGGGCGTCCCCCGCGCCACGCCGGAAGACGCTTGCCTCGTTTTGCCGAACGCTTCTCCGCGCCCGGCGCGTACGCTCAGGTCCAGCATGAGCGCAATCCAGCGCGTATTCGCCGGCGCCGTGGTTCACCGTCGGATGCGGATAGCCGTCGCGATGACGGGCTGATGTTGAATTGCGCAAATCCGAGAATTGGATTATAATGGGGCAAGTTGGACGTCGTCCTGTAATGACCGCAGACGGTGTCCGACTGATTTTTTATTCAGAGGGGGCAATGCCGTATGGCTGAAAAACCCATTTTCCTCACGCCTGCGGGCCGCGCCAAACTAGAGGCGGAATTAGAGACCTTGCGCACCGTTCGCCGCGCTCAAGTCGCCGAGCGTATCCACTCGGCGAAAGAAGAAGGCGACATTCTGGAGAACTCGGCCTACGACGAAGCCAAGAACGAACAGGCATTTGTCGAAGGGCGCATTATGACGATCGAACAGATGCTCAAGAACGCGGTGATGATTGACGAAACGCGCGCGAGTGACATCGTCGGCATCGGCTCGTTCGTCACGGTGATGGAACGCGGCGATGACGACGACGAGGTGTACCAAATTGTCGGCTCCGCCGAAGCCGATCCCACGCGCGGGCGCATTTCGAACGAATCGCCGGTCGGGCGCGCGCTCCTCGGCAAACGCGTCGGCGAAGAAGTGCAGGTGAAAATCCCCGACGGCGTGCGACATTTGCGAATCACGGAGATACGCTGAGGTTATGGGATGGACGATTTCCCCGCGCGCTTGAACGACCAAGAACGCCAACGCTATCAAAAACTGGACCGCTTGCGCGAACGCGGCATCGAGCCGTACCCGCGGCGCGCCGCGCGGACACACACCGCGCGCGCCGCGCTTGACGCGTTCACGCGCGGCGAGACCGTGCAGAACGCGAAACTCGCCGGGCGACTCGTCGCGCTGCGCGACATGGGCAAATTGTCTTTCGCGCACATCCAGGACGGCAGCGGCAAGATTCAACTGATGTTCCGCCGCGACCAGGTTGGCGCGGACAATTACGCGCGGCTGCTCAAAGATTGCGACCTCGGCGATTTCATCGGCGTCGAGGGCGACGTGTTCCGCACCAAGACCGGCGAGATCACGCTCGAGGTCGCGCGGTTTGAGTTGCTTGCCAAAACGCTGTCGCCGCTGCCCGAGAAATGGCACGGCTTGAAAGATACCGAGACGCGCTATCGCCAACGCTACCTCGATCTGTTGTCGAACGAAGCGGCGCGCGCGGTTTTCGTCAAGCGCGCGCGCATCGTCACGGCGATGCGCAAGTATCTCGACGATCTGGGTTTCCTCGAGGTCGAAACGCCCGTCCTGCAACCGCTGTACNNGCCGCGCAAGGCACGCTCCAGATCACGTACCAAGGTCACGCGATTGACCTTACTCCGCCGTGGCGACGCGTGACCATGCGCGACCTCATCTTCGAAACCAGTGGCGTGGATATTTATGCCTTTGCCGATTTGTCCAGTCTCCGCGCCCGCATCGCCGCATTGAATCTCCGCGTCGAACCACATCCGACCTGGGGCAAGATGGTGGACGAATTGTTCAGCACGTTCGCGGAGCCGACGCTGATCCAGCCGACGTTCGTGCTGGACTATCCCGAAGAGATTTCGCCGTTCGCCAAAAAGAAACCGGAGAACCCGCGCATCGTCGAGCGCTTTGAGGCGTTCGCCGGGACGCTGGAACT
>DHFK01000235.1 GCA_002400365.1 Anaerolineales bacterium UBA4826
TGCATCGCCGCGTCAATTTCGGGCTTGATGGCGGCGTACTGGGCTTTGAGGTCTACAAGTGGAATGGTCATCTCTTCTTCCCCCGAATCGCTTGAATCAACTACGCTCCAGCACCGGATGCGGCACGTACGGCTCTTCGAGATACTTGCGCTCCTCGTCACTCAGTTTGATGTCGAGCGCGGCGACGGCTTCCGGCAGATGATGCGGCTTGCTTGCGCCAATGATCGGCGCGGTGACTCCCGGCTGATGCAGCAGCCAGGCGAGCGCGATCTGCGTCGGCTTGAGGCCGCGCCGGTTCGCGAGCGCGACGACGCGATCCACGACATCAAAATCCGCATCCCGGTAATAATGCCGATACGCCAACTCGTCGGACGTGCTGCGCGTCGTCTCGCCCTTTTTGTCGCGGGTGCGATTGCCGGCAAGAAAACCGCGCGCCATCGGACTGTACGGAATGATGCCGATACCCTGATCGCGGCAGAGCGGAATCATCTCGCTCTCGTCGTCGCGAGAAACCAGGTTATAGTGATTTTGCATCGAAACGAAACGAGTCCATCCGCGTAGGTCTGCCGTGAACAGCGCTTTGGCGAACTGCCACGCGTACATTTTCGATGCGCCGAGATAACGCGCCTTGCCGGCGCGCACCACGTCGTTCAGCGCGTCAAGCGTCTCCTCGATCGGCGTCGAGTCGTCCCAGCGATGAATCTGGTACAGGTCTACATAGTCCGTCCCGAGCCGGCGGAGCGAATCGTCAATGCACTGCATGATGGCTTTGCGCGACAGTCCGCTCTGATTCGGTTTATCGCCATAGTCGAAAAAGACTTTGGTCGCGATGACGACCTCATCGCGCTGTGCAAAATCGCGCAGTGCGCGCCCCAGCACCTCTTCGCTCACGCCGCGCGAGTACAAATTCGCGGTGTCGAAAAAGTTGATGCCGGCTTCGAGTGCGCTTTTGATGAACGGGCGACTGGTCTCTTCGTCCAGCACCCACTCGCGCCATTGCGGCGTGCCGTAGGTCATGCAGCCCAGACAGAGGCGCGAAACTTTCAAGCCGGTTTTGCCGAGATTGATGTATTCCATGTTCACTCCAGGTATTCATCAGTTGTCGGTTATCGGTTATCAGTAACCAGTGGCTCGACTACTGATAACTGATAACTGATAACCGTTCACCGATATTCTTCTATCTCCTCCACGCGCTTGACCACGCGCGCGGGATTGCCGACGACAACCGCGCCCGCCGGCACGTCGCGCGTAACGACCGCGCCCGCGCCGACGAGCGCGTTTTCGCCGATGACGACGCCGGGCAAGAGCGTTGCGTTCGCGCCGATTTTCGCGCCGCGTTTGATCGTCGCGCCTTTCAGCGTCTCTTTCACGTTGCGCGAGCGCGGATAGCGCGCGTTCGTGACGACGACGTTCGGACCGAGCCAGCAATCGTCTTCGAGAATCGAAAACTCCGGGACAAAGACGTTGGAATGGATGCGCACATTGTTGCCGATGACGACGTGATGCTCGACGATGCTGTGCGAGCCGATGCTGACGTGGTTGCCGATTTGATTTTCTTCGCGCACGAGCGCACCGTGTCCGGTCTGAAAATCGTCGCCGATGACGTTACCGGCGTAGATGACCGTGTGCGAACGAATCACCGCGCGCGCGCCGATGCGCGTCTCCGGTTCGCCCGCGCGTTTGCCGCGTGCGGGCGAGCCGATAATCGCGTAATCACCAATTTGTGCGTCCGTGCCGAAATGGACATTCGGGTAAACTCGAAATTCGAAATTCGAAATTCCTCTGCCAGTCTTTCGAATTTTGAGTTTCGAATTTTGAATTTTTGGTTTCATCTCACCGGCACCGTCGCCCCATTCTTCTCCAGCGATTCCTGCGCGGCTTCCAGCACGCGCACGACGCGCAGACCATTCTCGCCGTCGGTACGCGGGCGCTTGCCTTCGCGCACACATTCGACAAAGTGCGCGCACTCGTTTCGCAGCGGCTCACTCATCTCGATTTTCGGAATGTTGATGTCGCCGCTGTGAACTTTCAACTGAAACTCGCCATACTCTGAGCCGTGCCTGTAAACGCCCTTGTCGTAGATGCGCAAGCGTGCTTCCGTGTCCACATCGTCGTACACGATCATTTTCTCCGAGCCGACAATCGTCATCTGCCGCACCTTGGATGGATCGAGCCAGGACGCGTGGATGTGCGCAAGGACTTGGTTTGGAAACGTGAGCGTGACGAAGACGACGTCTTCGACGTTCGCGTTGAGGTACGTCGCGCCGCGCGCGCTTACGTCGAGCGGCATCGCGCCGAGCACGTAAAGAAGAATCGAAATGTCGTGCGGCGCGATGGACCACAGTGCGTTGATGTCACGCTGCACGCGCCCCAGATTCACGCGGTTTGCGTAGATGTAATACACGTCCCCCAGCGCGCGCTGCTCGATCAGTTCGCGGATCTTCCAGACGGCAGGATTGTACACGAACGTGTGCCCGACCATCAGCACGCGCGGCTTTTGCTCCGCGAGCGTGATCAATTCGCGCGCTTCGGCAGACGACATCGCCAGCGGCTTTTCGACGAGCACGTGCTTGCCGCGTTCGAGCGCGGCGCGCGCAATTTCAAAATGCGTGCGCGCAGGTGTGGAGATCGCTACTGCGTCGAGCGTTGGATCGGCGAGTAATTCGTGGTAATCGGTGTAGGTGCGCGCCTGGTAGAGGCGCGCCGGTTCATCAAGTCGCGTCGCGTCCGCATCCGCAACGGCGACGAGATGCGCGTCGGGCAGCGCGTGAAAATTGCGAGCAAGGTTGGGCCCCCAATAGCCGTAACCGATGAGACCGACTCGAGCCGGCTTGTTCATTCAATCCTCATTCCATAAATCCTGCATACGCTTGCGCCCTACCGCGAACGCTTGACGCTCCAAAAATTTTTCATCAAGTATCAATTGTTCCGCTGGCGCGCCGTCTCGCCCAAGAGCGTCTTTGCGCCGATAACTGTAATGCCGACCAATTGCTCGCCGTCATAATGATACACCAGGTTATTTTCCATCACGCTGTCGTTCGCCTGTTGTGGCTTGCGGAAACTGATGTACAGGACATCTGCCGCTTCATCCAGATCAATCCAGATATGTGACGACACTGATAACAGCGATGGAAGCGCGCTATAGACATTCCGCATTTCTACTGTCGTTGCCATAGAACCTCCTTCGCTCGCACACGTTCGATTTCCAAAGTCATAAACGCCGTGATCACAAATCCATCCCGTGCGCTAGTTTCACGATAAACGACCACCATGTCTTTCTCTGTAATTGGTGTTTTGGAATAATGCCGGGTGGCAATCAACTCACCCGACCACCCCAACACAATTGCTTCAGGATTTGATACTGTTTCAAGTACCCATTCGTGTAAGCCGCTCATATAATCATGTGATTCGGTGATGTGTCCCCACCGTTCGTAGGTCAGGCGAATCCAAACATTGTTGTGCGAATGAGCAAAACCCAACGCATTTGGATCGTGTACGTGAATGTACCCCCATTCTTCCAATTTGGCGATCACCTTCGCCGCGCTCTCTGCCGGCGTCTCCTGGTCGCTCTCGATCACGACTTCGGGATTCAGCGGCGGCTCGTACGGATCGTCAATGCCGGTAAAGTTCTTGATTTCGCCGATGAGCGCCTTTTTGTACAGCCCTTTCACGTCGCGCTCCGCCAGTACTTGAATCGGCGCGGTGCAGTACACCTCGACAAAGCGCCCGCCGACGCGCGCGCGGTTTTCGTCGCGGATCGCGCGGTACGGCGAGATCGCTGCGGCGATCGCGACCACGTCATTGCGCGTCAGCAGTTCGCACACGAAACCGATGCGGCGAATGTTCGTATCGCGATCTTCCTTGCTAAACCCCAGTCCCTTCGACAAATTCTCGCGCACCACGTCGCCGTCGAGCACTTCGACTTTGTAGCCGCGCGCGCGGAGTTCTTTTTCGACCAGGCGCGAGACGGTCGTCTTGCCCGCGCCGCTCAAACCGGTAAACCAAATGGTAAACCCCGTCGTCAATTCATACTCCGTTATCTGTCATTGCGAGGCGCGATCGGAGCGAAGCGGAGATTGCGCCGAAGCAATCCCCAGGTCGCTAGGAGATTGCTTCGCTCCTGCGGGGCTTGCAATGACAATTGGGCTTTCGATATTCTTGAACAGGTTGTTGCCAATCAAGGCGATCTTCGCCTGGTAATCGTCACGCGTAAAGACCCGATGCAAACTCACCCCGCGCTCGTCATCGTGGATCACGAGACGAAATGTCTTCACCGCTGGATTGAGCGCAAAGATCGCGCGGATGGCAAACGCGAGGCGCGAGAAATACAAACGCAGAAAGGTCGCGTGGAAAACAAAAACGTACTCGATGTTGTCGCGGCGGTACAACTTTTGCCATTCGTCGGGGACCCACACACGCTCCGCCCTTTTCAAGAGGGCGAGCATCTGCTCGGTCTCATCCGAATGTAACTTGGGAGAAAAGTGGATCTCCCATTGCAAGTTCTTTTTCTGACACTTGATGCGCGAATCCGCGGTCAGCAGGTTCACCAGGGTGTGCGCGTCTTGGAGCGCCTCCGGGACATTCGACTTGGCGCTAACGCGGCGAAAGGAGACATCCGACTTGTCGGCGATGATGAGACTCAGCGTGGCGGGGCGCAATTCGCTCAACGACGAAAAGCGCGACCCCAGGTCAACTTCGTGGAAGAGCGCGGCTTCCAACACGCCCATGAAACTGGCAAGTGTTTCGTCATCGCGATCAATCTCGATGAAGAGTTGCGTCAGCAGGTAGATGCCGTACAGCCCATGCTCCTTGCGCGCGATGAGATTGCCAATGTCGTGCAGGTAGCCAGCGATCAGCGCTTCGCTTTCGGCTCTGCGATTTGGCGCTCGCCCATTTGCCCATCGCAGCAACTCTAACACGCGATGCGAGACCATGCGAACGTGCTGCCGATCGTGCCGATTGAACCCCGTCGGCATGCCGCTGTCGAGCACGATTTGCTGGAGGGTAAAAGCCGTCGCAAAGCGCGCGCTGAAATAAGCATCAATCTCGTGGGTCGAGCGGCGCAACAGCGCCGGGAAACTGGGCTTGAGGATGACTCGGGAGTCGGCGTCTAGAAAAGTCGAAAAGGAACTGTGCGGTATTCCCAAATCGCGCAAGAACGCGACGAGTGGTTGCCCGGTATCGACGCGGCGGATCTGGTGGCTCGTCCGCTCTTGTGCCTCCAGGAACGCGAAAAAATCGGCAGGGAATTCCGCCTGCGGATATTGTTCTGCAAAATGACGAACGATGTCAATCGCGCGCATAAGGTCCGCTCTCTACGGACTACAGCGTAAAACGCAGAACGTAACGCTGTGTCACTAAAGTCGAATCACCCTGCCGATCATGTCCGCCGGCACGGGCTGACCCATTTCGCTGAGTATCGTCGGCGCGACGTCGTACAACCGCAAGCCCTCTAACTCGCGTCCGCCGAGATTGCGCCGGGGGTCGTAGTAGATGAACATGCCCATCTGCGCGTGGTTCGCATCGTCGGGCCCCGTGTCATTCTCGAACGTGTGCAGCGCGTTCAAGCCCAGCGAGCCGACCGCGCGCCAGTACAGATCGCCAAAGATGACGATGAGATCGGGCGCGATGTGTTTCGTCGCGCGATAGATTTGCTGCGGCTTGTGCACGCGCGTCGCGATCGGCTTGCCCTTGGCGTCGGGAATCGCACACAGTTTTTCGATCAATTCATCGCGCGCGTGTTCATAGTCTGAAGGCGGGATGACGCCCTGCGGCTCGCGGCCCTGCACGTTGAGAAACACGCGACCGTAGTAACCACCGCTGCCCCACGCGCGCGTCTTGGCCCAATTCACTTTCACCTTTTCGAGCGGCACCACGCCCTGCGGTTTTTCTTCGAGCACTAGATAGCCCTCGTTCATCAGCCATTCGTTTATCGTGATCCCGCCGTCCATTTTCTTCGCGCCGTGATCGCTCATCACGATGACCGTGGTGTCGTCGTCAATCAACTCCAACACACCGCCGATCTGCTGGTCGAGCCAGACGTAATAATCGTGAATCGAATTCAACAACGCGTTGCCCGGCTCGTGCTTGGGGTGCGCGACGTCGTGATATTTCCAAAAGCCGTGATGCAAGCGGTCCACGCCGATTTCCACCGACATTAGAAAATCCCACGGCTTGGTCTTCATCAAGTGCTTGATGACCTTGAAATGATCTTCAGTCATCTCGTAGATTTTCTGCAAGAGCCACGGCTTGTCATCGGTGCGAAAGTTCGGCACGTCCACCAGGTAATTGGGCGCGACGCGCAAAACATCCTCGCGCAGACTTTCGGGATAGGTGAATTTCGATTGCGCGCTCGGCGAGAGGAAGCAGCCAATCGTTCCACCGACGACGGGTTTGGGCGGGAACGACGGCGGCACGCCGACGAGGTACGATTGCTTGCCCGCGCGCCCAAGATAATCCCAGACCGCTGGCTCGTTGATCGAGCGCGCGTTCGCAATCGTCATCTTTTCGTACGAGTGATCGGCGCGGTTGCGAAAACCGTACACCCCAAGTTGCCCCGGGTCTTTCGACGTCAGCGCGCACGCCCACGCCGGCACCGTGATCGGCGGCGTAGTAGATTCGATCTCGCCCCACGCGCCGCGCGAGATGAGAGATTGGAGATTCGGGAGTTCGTCGCGATACTTGTCGAAGACGAGCGCCGGCTCGGCGCAGTCCAAGCCCAGGATAAGCACACGTTTTCTTTTTGGTGCAGGGGTGCGGGGGTGCAGGGGTGCGGGGGTGATCGCTCCCTCGCTCCCCTGCTCCCCTGCTCCCTTGCTTGCTTGCATCCCTTCCATCAACACGCGCGCCACCTCCGGTCGCGTAAACTCCGACGGCAACATCTCGCCGCGCTCGAGCATCTGGCGAACTTGTGTGCCGCTCAAAACCAAATGGTCTGCGTCGCCGTGCGGACACGTTTTCGCGGAAACGATCTGCCCGCACTTGCGGCAATAAAACGTATGCTCGAACAAGAGTGGCGTGATGCCAATCTCTGCCGGCTTGAACTCGTCGAAGATTTTCTGCGCGTCGTACGTGCCATAGTACTTGCCGACGCCCGCGTGATCGCGTCCGATGATGATGTGTGTGCAGCCATAGTTCTTGCGGCAGATCGCGTGAAAGATCGCTTCGCGCGGACCGGCGTACCGCATCGCCGCCGGAAACACGCCGAGGATCACGCGGTCGGGCGGATAGTAATCGCGCAAGAGTTCTTGGTACGAACGCATCCGCACGTCGGCAGGGATATCGTCCGCCTTGGTTTCGCCGACGAGCGGATGGAGAAACAAGCCGTCCACGATTTCGAGCGCGGTCTTTTGAATGTACTCGTGCGCGCGGTGGATCGGGTTGCGCGTTTGAAACGCGACGATGCGCTTCCACCCGCGCGCGGCGAACATCTTGCGAGTNNACCCGCCAGATAGATTTCGCCTTGCTGGTAGAGTCGCGCGACGCCGGGATGCTTGTCGTCGGTCGTGCGGTACACATTCTGCGCCTCGCGCGTTTTAGCGTACTCGAATTTCTCCGCGAGTGTCATCACCGCGAGCAGATGCCCATCGGGTTCGGTCAGCGCGATTTCTTCGCCGATGTTCAGCGTGTCGGCGCGCGCG
>DHFK01000233.1 GCA_002400365.1 Anaerolineales bacterium UBA4826
GTATCAGACTCCTCCACGCTGCGATACGGCAGTTCACACGGAGGACCGCGTCGGCCTTCCCAACATTTCCTATGCAACGTTTCGCACTTACATTGATGAGCACGAAAGCAATCTATTCCGCGCACGGTATTGCTTCAATGGATTTGATAGCGTTCTGTGCAATGCAAAGTACGACTATCAGTACGACCAAGCGTTGGAGTGGATAGACCAACATCTGCAAGCCGCGCGGACCGAGATCGCCAAGCCCGTCATTATGGAAGAATTCGGCATTCACGTCGTCGGCTACGCATACGGCGGTGGGGGACAGAAATTCCACCGGAATCCCCCGTTCACCGAGACGCACCGTCTCCGTATCTTTCAACAGTACTATGACAGAGTCTACAATGGCGGCGCAAGTGGTTCCCTCTTCTGGAATCTCGGATTCCAGGGAATGCGCGAGGAACAATTGAACAGCGTCGAGACCTTGAACAATTGGTCAGCTGATCCCAACTCGGACACCACGGCGATCAGTTTATCCAGCGACCACGTTTCCCAGGGAACGCGATCGTTGAAGATGGACTATGATCCTCAAAGAGGGCACAAGAAGGCATTCGTTGATCTCGGCAACCTGCATGAAGATTGGTATAACACGAATCGTGCCAAGTTGATGGTTGATATCTATAATGCCGGAGACGCGACCTTGGGCGACATCGCCGTCAGCACGGGCAACCCGCTAACCTGGCACGAATCTTCCCAGCAAGCGCTCCAATGTGGATGGAATAGGATTGTTGTAGATGTCAGTGCGGAAACCTGGAAATCCAAACGAACAAACTGGAATCCCACAGGCGACATCGCCCAACTGAACGATGTGCGGAAGCTGAGCATTGGAATCTTTGGCTACTCAAGGCCGGGATCGGTCTACGTGGATAACCTGCGGATTTTCTTTGACGACGGATTCGTCGTGTATCCAGAGGATATGCTCGCGCCCATCATTGCGCATCATGCTTGCAGTATGGCTGGCATCCCTTGCTACAGTACATATTTGCCAACAGTCTCTTCGGGGAACTGTCAATGAACCTTCTTGGATTGGTTTTGCATTCCTCCCCACCAATGCTATGATGTCCCCATGAAATTTCTCTACCTGCTCCTCGCGGTTCTCCTCGCGGTCTTTGCCGTCGCGCCGCTGGAAAACGCCAGCGCATTTCAATCTTCCACCGGTTTGCTTGCTACTTACAATGCAACGAATACGGTGCTTTCCACAGCCGGCGAATTCCAGAAAGGAATGGACTATGCCACCTGGTGGCAGGGACAGTATTCGACACCTTCCGCTGATCAATCCCTGGACCATCTGAGCGCGACGGGAACCAAGTGGCTGGGTTTGGTGGTGACCGGCTACCAAGAGACGATCGCATCCACCGACATCACCTACACTTTGCCGCGCACACCCACCGACGNNCACGCACTGGCGCGGGGAGATCGGCACGGCTTTCACTAGCGAGACTGAGTGGCAGACGTGGTTCGCGTCGTATCGCGCCTTTATCAACCACTACGCCGACCTGGCGCAGGCGAACGCGGTGGAGCAATTCGCGATCGGCACCGAATTGATTGGCACAAGCGGGCGCGAAACCGATTGGCGCAACGTCATCGGCGACGTCCGCAGTCGCTTTAGCGGTCCCATTGTCTACGCCAGCAACCACAGCGGCGAGGAGACCAGCATTCACTGGTGGGATGCCGTGGACTATATCGGCGTGGACGCCTACTATCCCCTGACCAATCAGAATAATCCGACACTGGCTGAACTGAAGACTGCGTGGGCTACGCCGGCAACCACTTTGGAGAACCTGTCCAAGCAATACAACCGCCCCATCATCCTTACTGAGATCGGCTATCGCAGCGTTGACGGAGCGAATCAGCATCCCTGGGAATGGCAATCCGGTGGCACGGTTGATCTGCAAGAGCAAGCCGATTGCTACCGCGCTGTCTTGGAGACCTTCTGGGGCAAGTCATGGCTCCGAGGAATCTATTGGTGGTATTGGAGCACTGACCCAAACCAAGGTGGCGCGGCGGACATGGACTATACACCTCACGACAAACCCGCCGAACAAGTCTTGAAACAATTCTATCTCCTGCCCGTGTACCTTCCGATTGTTCCCAAGGCGAATTGAAGAACAACGATTCTTTTTGCAATGTTTCGCTTTGCCATAATGCCGCCGTGAAATTTGCCAACGCACTGCTCGTGGTCCTCCTCGCGGTCTTTGCCGTCGCGCCGCTGGAATACTCCGGCGCGTTTCAGTCCCACACCGACTTGCTCGCCGCCTACAACCTCATCAACCTGCCCCCCCCCCACTAGACAAAAACCAATAAATGGCGCGATAATCGCAACAGTAGAGTCCGGCGCAGGCGATGATTGCCTCTTTGTGATCTCTGATGAAAGGAGATTGCAACGCACCATATTAGACCGACCCCCAAATCTTCGACCAACGGTCAGTAGATGGGTCGGTCTTTGCTTTCCTACGGGAAGAAAAGAGGTGCATCCATCAGCCAATAAACCCAATCCGTTTTTCTATCGTCCAATTGCAAATTAGAGGCGCGATCCCTAACCGGTCGCGCCCGCAAGATACGAGAGGAGAAGCAAACCATGAAGCACAAACCGTTTTCTCTAACTTCGGCCCTGGGCTTGCTCATACTTGCAGTCATTGTACTCCCAAGCCCAGAGTCATCCGCGCGCCCGATGAATGTTCCGCCGTCCGCCGCGCCTCAACAAAGCGATGTGATTGCGGACAAGCATTTCTCCGATATGGTCGGCGCGCTTGCCCCACAAATCAGCGGCGCGCAGAAAATTATCGTGATCCGCGCCGTGGCGAGCGACGATGCCGGAATCACGACGCGCTATACCCAAGCGCAAGTGCAGACTTTGTTCGACAGTCAATTGAACACGTTGTGGAAGAACACTTCCTACAACACTATTTCGATCAATGCTACCGCCACTTCCCTCGTCACATTGCCCCAGAACCGATCGGCTTATCTCGGATCCGGCGGGAG
This sequence comes from Anaerolineales bacterium UBA4826, assembly GCA_002400365.1. Taxonomy (GTDB): domain Bacteria; phylum Chloroflexota; class Anaerolineae; order UBA4142; family UBA4142; genus UBA4142. The sequence continues at coordinate 3,022 of DHFK01000233.1, forward strand.
CAGTCTCGGCAACCTGAATCTCGCGTTAAACGATGCCATCGCCGCGGCCAGCGGACTCGGACTCGATTATACGGGTGTCAAGGCAGTGATGGTGCTGATGGGATTGCCGGCGGGCTCTTTCTTCTTTCGCGGTGTGGAAAACACCATCATGTTGCCCATCGGCGCGGGCGGCAGTCTGGTTGCCTCCCCCGCGGCGCTCTTCGCCGAAAATCGAACTGAAGCGGAACCGTACGTCTGGGGACGCTGGGCGCATGAGATCGGTCATGCTTTTCAAAGCGGTGGACCGGCGCACCCTTCCAACTACAACAATGAATTCGAGTTGATGGACGATCTCTATCCCGGACAAACCGGCATGTTCGAGAAATACATCCCTACCGGTTTTCCGGGTTGGATGCCAGCCGGCAAATACACGGTCATTCCCATCACGCCCCCTGGCACTCAGTGCGGCGGCACTGTCTTCATCGCGGCGGAGGAGCTCAGTCCAGGCGCGGTCGTCGCACAGCAAGCCCTGGTGGCTCAGCTAAGCGCTGGCCTTTATTACATGGTCAGTGTGCGGAAAAAGATGAACGGGGATGAGTTGTATCCGATCCCGGACGAAGGCGTACTGATCGAGCGCGTCGTCGTCGGGGCTGATCCCTGGGTGACTGTTCAAGGCAAGGGAGGCAATCGCGATGTTCTTTGGAAAGATGGCGACACTTTTAGTTCGCCTGAGAACATTCAGTTCATCATTGCCAGCACAGTTGATCCCAACGTCTATCGCGTCACCGTCCGCTGCCAGAACACTGGTCAGCCCGACGCCTTCTTGACGCCGTGGCTGACGCCGCCGTTAAACACCTACGAGACCACTGACATTTGGATTGACAGTAACTGCAACGGCTTTGGAACCTTTCAGTACGGGACCTATATCCCGAGCGGCGATAGCACCCCGGTTGGCAATGGCAACGGCGATAATCCGTGCTCGAACCATGTTAATCGAGTTTACGCGCGCATCCGCAACATCGGGACGCAGCCCGCGAATAATGTCGTGGTCAACTTTGAAGTGACCGATCCCTTGGGCGTGGGGGTTGCCGGCGCGAGTGGCTGGGCGGCAATTGGAACAGCAACCTCAGCCACTTTTCCAGGTCTCACGTCTATTCCCGTTGGCGGCTACACCGACGTGTATGTGAACTGGACTCCCTCCATTGCTTCGCCGCCGACCGGCGACTTTGATTTTCATTCCTGCATTCGCGTCCGGATCAATCAGGTTACCTCTCCTTCGACAGAGTTCACCACGGCAAACAACATGGCTCAGGAGAACATCGCTCAGTTCTATTCGCCGCCTGCGTCCGGCGGCGCGGGCGCGCCAATCAACCAGGTCATCCACCTCATCAACGATTCGTCCATTGTGACAAAGACCTATAGTCTTTTCTGGACGCACGACCTGCCGCCCGACTGGACATTGGACGTCAACTCGAATCAGACGGAGATTGTCCTACCGCCGAGTGGCGTGCGCGATTTGCCGGTGAAGGTCATTCCCAATGGTGTCCGCACCGCGGGTCAGGTCTTTCACATCCACGTCGCAGCCAATTACAGCCGGCTGCTGGTCAACACTCTAAACGGCACCGACCATGTTGAGAATCCCTTGCTCGGCGGAGTAAATTTCCAGATTCGCATTGCCGATCCATCTCGGCTCTCAATTCAGCCGTCGCGCAGTCGAGACGGCGTCAGGGTAAAAGGCCAAGTCACGCCGGCGGATCCGCAGGGGCGCGGCAGGAATGTCATGGTTGACCTGCTTGACGGGATGGGCAGGATCTTCATTAGCCGACTCGCCACGACCGATGGCATGGGCAACTTTGACGAATTCTTCCAGGGGAATGCCGCTGCCATATACGCGGCGGCTAACTTCATGGGTGAGCAAGATCTGGCTGGCTCGTTCGATCATCGCCTGATTGAGCCTGCTTATTTGTTCCTGCCCTTGATCCTCAGGTAGCGATAGCGCATCAACCTCCCCGCAAAAGCGGCTCGCCTCCTTCTGAAAGGGTAACTCAGCCTGTCATTTCGAGGCGCGGTCTTTGCGCCGAGAAATCTCGTCATAGCGGCAACGAGATTTCTCGCTCCGCTCGAAATGACAGGTGGGCTGAGCAACCTGAAATGTAGAAGGAGGCGAGCCCGGAGGGCGTAGACGTTTTTTTGCATCCCTACTCTTTGATGCTATAATGCCACCGTGAGATTTGCCTACCCATTGCTCGTGGTCCTCCTCGCGGTCTTTGCCGTCGCGCCGCTGGAATACCCCGGCGCGTTTCAGTCCCACACCGGCTTGCTCGCCGCTTATAACCTCATCAACCTCGACCAGAACCCTCGCCTAGATTGGGCGCCGACGGTCGGTCGCGTGTTTGACTTGTTCCGCACCGACGGCGCGCTGCCGTACCTGGCCGCGGAACTCTTTCACCTCATCGGCTTTGACTATCTCACCGCGATCAAACTTGTGTACGCGCTGGCGTGGATCGCCAGTGGCTTGGCGATGTATGCGCTTGCCCGCCGGTTTTTCAGCCAAGCCGGCGCACTCCTCGCGGCAACCGCGTACGTCTACCTGCCCTATCACATCGCGACGATCTACGTGCGCGGCGCGTTCGCGGAATCAGTCGCGTGGGCAGTGATGCCGGTCGCGCTGCTCACAGTCGTCAGTAGTCAGTCGCCAGTAGCCAGTCGTTTGCGTTTTACGTTTTACGTTTTACCTTTCGCTTTGCTCTTTCTCACCCAACCCGGCATCGCGCTTCTCTTTGCGCCCGTTGCGTTCGCAGTCGCTGCCGCGCTGCACTGGAACAAACCGAGCCATTCGCTATCTGCTATGACTGTGCCGCACTTCGGCGCAGCCAGCCATCTGCTATTCGCCATCGTCGGCGGTTTGGCGCTCGGCGCGCTGCTCTACCTACCGACGATTTTGCGCTACGGCGCAACCAGCGCGCGCGATGGGTTTAGCGCGAACTTTGTTTTACCCTTCCAACTGTTCTCCGCGCTGTGGGGATTCGGCATGAGCACCGGCAGTTTCCTTGACAAATTCCCGCTACAACTCGGCGTCGCGCCGGTTGGGCTGGCGATCATCGCGGTCGCGCTGGCGGCGCGCGGCGTGGTCGAATCGAATTTGACGGCTAACTCAGCAAGTCGGCTTGAAGCCGACTTGCACCCGACCGAGCCGGTCGTTTCCAACGACCGACGACTCGCGCGCCGCGCGCTCGCCGTCTTTCTCGGCGCTGCCATCGTGCTGACGCTGCTGACCTTTGAAATCGCCGCGCCGCTGTGGAATATCCTCGGCGGATTCGTCACGTATCCCTGGCAGTTGCTCGCGTTCGTCGGGCTAGCGCTCGCGCTCGTCGCCGGCTCTGTGATCGAATTCGATCCGCGCTGGTCGCGCCCGGCGATGCTGGCGTTCTCTGTCGCGCTGCCCGTCGTCGCGAGTTACGGCTATCTCGCGCCGCGTTTTCTCGACGTCGTTCCCACCCGCCCGCCGATTGCGATTTTCGGCAACAATGAAATTGCGCTGTGGGACTATCGCATCGTCGGTCCGCTGCGTCACGGCGCGACGTTGCGTGTGCAGGTGACCTGGCAGGCGCTACGCCCGGTGGATCACGATTACACCGTGTTCGTCCATGCGATTAACGAGGACGGCAAGACGTACGGGGAGGAGGATGCCAAGCCGCTAGACGGCGCGCTGCCGACGATCAAGTGGATGCCGGGCGAAGTAATCACCGACACGCATACGATCCAGATTGACGTGGAGGGTCCGCGCGAAGGTTATCACTTGGAATTTGGCTTGTATGTCGCGGCGACCGGCAACCGCGCGCTCACCGACACTGGCGCAGACCATCTGATTCTACCGCGTCCCGGCGATCCGGAACCGATCATCACCGAACAACTGCCGCCGAAGAAAACGCCATAGTACGAACTGTCTGTCATTGCAAGCGAAGCGAGGCAATCCCCAAATCGCTTGTTGGACGCTACGCGGCGGCTTCGTCGCATCCTTCGACTCGCTTCGCNNGCTCGCTCAGGATGCGCTTCGTAATGCCAAGATGACTTCCATGAAACGCATTGACCCATACCTAATCCTATTAATCTTGTTCTCTCTTTTCGCGATCGGGCCCCTGCTCGCGCCCGGCTATTTCTGGGGCGCGCACGATGGACGACACTCGGTCTATTTCCTGTTCGAGTTCGACCGCGTGATCCAGGACGGCATCTTGTACCCGCGCTGGTTGCCCGATTTCACGTTCGGTTACGGCTATCCATTCTTCAACATCTACGGTCCGGGCGCGTTCTACGTTGGCGAGGCGCTGCACCTCNNTCGGCTTGGATTTCGTCGCGGCGACGAAAATCGTTTTCGCGCTCGCGATCCTGCTCTCAGGTCCGGCGATGTTCGGTTTCATCAAGCGTCTGACCGGCTCCAGCCCAGCCGCATTTCTTTCCGGGCTGATGTACATCTACCTCCCGTACCATATCTCCGATCTCTACGTCCGCGCCGCGATGGAGGAATCGGTCGCGCTGATTTTCCTCCCGCTCGTCTTCTGGGGCTTTTACGAAACCGTCGTGAATCCGAAACGTTTGACGATCGTCGCCACGGCGCTCGCGTACGGCGCGATGCTGTTTTCCCACAGCGCGGTCACGCTCCTGTCCACCATCGTCCTGGGATTCTGGGTCTTGTTCCTGATGCTCGGCGAAGTCAGAAAACGCAGACATCCCAATCTTTCATCTTTCATCTTTTCGCTCTGGGTCTGCCTCCCCTCGCCGCGCTGCTCCTCGGTCTCGGGCTCGTCGCGATCTCCTTCCTCCCTGCCACGCTGGAATATCAGTTCGTTCGCACCGATCAGTGGTTTGAAAATTACTACAACTATAGCAACCACTTTGTCTATCTCTTCCAGTTGTTCAACCCGACCTGGGGCTTTGGCATCAGCGTTCCCGGACCACACGACGGCATGTCGTTTCAAATCGGCGTCGTCCCCGCGCTCCTCGCGATCTTTTCCGTCATCGCCGTCGTCATGAATCCGAACGGCACGCGGCGCTTCTGGTTGTTCTTTCTCGCGACGACGGCGATTGTCGCACTCCTGACGCTTCACGTGGCGCTGCCGATTTGGCACGCGCTGCCCTTTCTCGCCTTTTTCCAATTTCCGTGGCGATTGATGGCGCTCACCACGGTTCCGCTCGCCGCGCTTGCCGGGGCGAGCGCGCTCACGCAGGAATCGAATGGGGATACTCGCAGCATTTCTCTGCCGACGCTTTTGCTCGGCTTGCTCATTCTGCTCGGCAGTTATCCGTACCTCACCGCGCAGACGCAACGTCAAGCCGCCGAGGGTCCCGTCAGCGTCCTGGGCTTGTTTCGCTTTCAGCAGAGTGCGGGCGAAATGACCGGTTCGACCGCGTGGGTGAAAGAGATTCCCACCTGGTCGCCGATGGCGGATGTCTATTTCGCCAACAAGAAGGTCAAGACGAAGATTGATCTCACCGCCGAGCCACAGCCCGACTGGGTTGGGGTTGACCAAACGGGCAAGGGTCTGCGCGCGAACGGCGAACGCGTTCGCATTGATTCCAGCAGAGACGATCAGCCGGTGACCTTTAACACTTTTTATTATCCCGGCTGGCGCGCATTTATCACGCCTGAAAACAGCGATGCCATCATCCGCGAACTGCCGATCACGCCGGTCGGCGAACTGGGACGGATACAAGTACGGGTGCCAAAGGGAAAATACTGGCTCAGCTTGCGCTTTGAAGATACGCCGCCGCGCCTCGCGGGCGCCTGGATTTCCGCGCTAGGTGTTTTGCTCGCGCTCGGGTTGTTGATTTGGGACGTGAGAACAAAGACAGAAGGCACAACCGTCGCGCACTTCGCGACGGCTGGACGGAAGGATGAAGGATAACATGCAAAAATGGTTTTCATCTTTCATCCTTCATCTTTCATCCTTCATCCTTCACCCTTCATCCTGCATCCTTCTCGCGTTCTGTGTCTTTGCGCTCGCGCCCTTGACCGCGCCCGGCTATTTCATTTACGCGCACGACGCGCGCCACTCGGTCTACTTTCTTCAAATGTTCGACCTGTCTCTGCGCGATGGCGCGTGGTACCCGCGTTGGGCAGCCGATATGGTCTTCGGCTATGGCTATCCGCTGTGGCTCATCCTCGCGCCGATTCCGTTTTTCGTCGGCGAAGCGTTCCACCTGGTCGGGTTCGATTTCGTCAGCGCGGTCAAAATCGTGGATGGTCTGGCGGTCTGGTTCTCCGCGCTGACGATGTGCCTTTTTGCGTCGCGCGTCCTGGGCAAGCATGCCGGACTGGTCGCGGCGGTCGCGTACGTCTATGTCCCATATCATCTCGCCGATTTGTACGTCCGCGCCGCGCAAGCCGAACTCGTCGCGTTTGTTTTTCCGCCGCTCGTCTGCTGGGCATTCCACGAACTTGTCTTGACGCGCCGCGCGCGCTACATTTCGATCGCCGCGCTCGCGTACGCGGGCTTGGTGCTCTCGCACATTCAAACCGCCGTCCTCTTCACGCCGATTATCGGTCTGTACATCCTCTTCCTGTTCTTCACCCAACTCAGTAACGCATCATCCTTCGCCTTCGCTCAGGACAGGCTCCTCACGCCTCACGCATCACGCATCACGTTTTTACTCTCATCTCTCATCTATCCTCTTTCTGCTCTTCTCCTCGCGCTCGGTCTCGCCGCCATCTTCCTCCTCCCCGTCGTCTTTGAGCAAAAGTACTTGACGCCTGAACCGCTCATCGGCGGCTTTTTCAGTTATCGCAGCCATTTTCTCAACGCGAACCAATTGCTGTCACCCTTTTGGGGTTACGGCTACGCCGGCGAAAACGGGACCGATCAGTTCTCGCTCCAACTCGGGCTGATGCCGACGCTGCTCGCGTTCGTCGCGCTTTTGGCGCTCGCGAAAACGCAGGGCACGATTCGCGGGCACATCGCGTTCTTCGCGGCGATCACCGCCGGCATCGTCTTTCTGATGCTGCCGATTTCCAGACCCGTGTGGGATTCGTTCGCGAGCGTCGTCGCGTACGTGCAATTCCCCTGGCGCTGGCTCATCGTCAGCGCGTTCGCGCTCGCGTTCTTATCGGGCGCGGCGATTCACGCGCTGCCCGACGCTGCGCGCGATCTCGCGTCCGCTCTCGCCATCGCTTTGATCTTCGTCGCGGCGAATTACGCGTACACCGAACCGCAACGCACCGAGGCGGTGTTTAATTACCAGACGCAGATGGAGTTCGAGGTCAAGTATCGCGAATTGCTGGGCGATACGGTTTGGATGACGGGCGCGCGTCCACAGGATTCGCCCCTGGTCGAGCAGTACGTCAACGGAGAGAAATTGCGAAAGGCGATCGCGCTCGACGCCGGCGCGACGGTGGAGACGCTGCGCTATGGAGGACAATCCACCGACCTGCGCGTGGAATCGAGCGCGGCGACGCGCGTGATGGTTTACACGCGCTATTTCCCCGGTTGGACGGCGACGATTGACAGCCAGCCGGCGCAAGTCGAACCGTACGGGGAACAAGGACTGATTCTCGTGCGCGTGCCCGCCGGCGCGCACGTCGTCCGGCTGCGTTTTGAAGACACGCCCGCGCGGCAAATCGGCGCGATCGTTTCCGCCATCAGTTTGATCGTCGCGCTAGGTTTGGCTTGCCGTCCTATTGGCAAATTCAGGATTGTTTGATATAATGGAAGCCGTAGGTGGCGCCGCAAATTTCAGAGGCAAACTGAGAGCAAAGACGATATGACCCCAGACCGACCCAATCCACCCCCGCCATCGCGACCGGGGCGCTCCGAACCGTGGCGCGTCGAACGCATGGTGCAGCGCGTTCCCGCGCACCTCGGCGAGACGACGCGCGAGGTCGTCTCACCATGGATCATGGTCGCCGGCGTAGCCCTGCTCATATTGGTCGTGTGCGCCGTGCTGTTCATCTTGCTCGGCGGCGGCACGCGCCTGGGCTTGGGAGCAACCTCCGCCACCGCAACCCCCACCCGTTCGCCACGCACGCCAACCCCGGCAGTGACGATCTTGCCGGTCACTCTGCCGGCGCCCTCGCCGACTGTGGGACCCACTGCCGCGACGGTCAAATACAAGGTCAAAGCCGGCGATTCGTTGATTGCCATCGCCGCGAAATACAAGGTCACGGTTCAGGCAATCATGACGGCGAACGGATTGAAAGACGACAACATCCGGATCGGCGAAGAACTCATCATTCCACTGCCCACGCCGACCCCGCGGCCCGCCACGAACCCGCCGCCGGCAGCGCCGTCAACTCCAACTCCGCTTTCGATGCAATCACCCCCGACACCGGCAACCCCCGCCGAAACACCGGGGGTGATTCGTCATATTGTCAAACGCGGCGATACCCTGATCGGGATTGCCGGGATCTACGGCGCAACGGTTGACGCAATTCGCCTGGCGAACCAATTGGACGGCGACATGCTTTCGATCGGCCAGGAATTGATCGTGCCGGTGGGCGCGTGGACGCCAACGGCAACGCTTGCGCCAATCGTCAACACGACGGCGACCCCCACCGCGCAGTTCGTTTACGCCCAACCGAATTTGCTGTGGCCCCCCGACAAATATATCCTGCGCGGGAAATCGGATGCGCCCACGCTGTCCTGGGCTTCGCCGGCGACGCTCAAGCCGAACGAGTTCTACGTCGTGCACGTGGAGTACGTTGCGGGGAACGATAGAAAAGTACTGCCGTCGCTGACGGTCAAGCAGGGGACCAGCATCAAACTCGATCCGACCGTGTACTACCCTGGCGCAAATCCGAACGGCACCCAGTTTTCGTGGTACGTGGTGGTGGTGAGCCAAGCCGCCAGCGCGCGATCGCCGAACTCTGCTCCGCAGACGTTCGCGCANNNNACCGTCGGACGCTTGAAATCTCCGACGGTTTTTCTGAGATGGTTCAGAATAGGTTGACACTTTAACAATCGCATAGACTTGCCAACAGGGGCGACTTCGGGGACAATAGCCATGCCCGTGACGACTACACTTGGGCGGGAGGTTTGACATGGCCGAGTATCGTGTTCCCGAATTCACGGTAGCGCAACGCACCCAGGCGGCATTGCAGATGCTCGTTCCTTTGCCCGAGCGCCCGTGGGGGCTGGTTTCCGAACTGGTGCGCCAGCACGGTGTCTCGCGCACCCGCCTATACGAGATCCGCAAGCAGGCCTGGGACGCCCTCGTCGAGCATCTGCTACCCCACCCGGCGGGGCGGCCTGCCCAAACTGCGACCCTCCAGATGGACAAGGTCTTCATCGACCGCGCGATCGCGCTCCTCCCCCTGCTGAAAGGCAGCGTGCGCGACATTCGGCTCGGCCTGGAGTTGATCCTGGGCGTCACCCGTTCGGTGGGCTACATTA
>DHFK01000232.1 GCA_002400365.1 Anaerolineales bacterium UBA4826
CGATAATTCCCGCCTGCGGACCGCCGAGCAGTTTGTCGCCGCTGAAGGAAACCAGGTCGGCGCCTGCCGCCAGTGACTCTTGGGGCATCGGCTCGTGCGCGAGACCGTACGCGCGCGTATCCACAAGCGCGCCGCTGCCTAGATCGTCCACACATAGTAGATTCTTTTCGTGCGCGAGCGCGGCAAGTTCCTCCAACGTCGCTTCATGCGTAAAACCCACGATCTTGAAATTCGACGCATGGACGCGCAGCACGAGCGCGGTGTGTTCGTTGAGCGCGCGCGCGTAATCTGCGATGTACGTGCGGTTCGTCGTCCCCACTTCGACGAGCGTTGCGCCGGACTGTTGCATCACTTCAGGAATGCGAAAACTGCCGCCGATCTCGACGAGTTGTCCGCGCGCGATGACGACTTGCTTGCCGCGCGCAAACGCGGCGAGAATGAGCGTAACTGCGGCGGCGTTGTTGTTGACGATGAGCGCGGCGGGCGCGCCGGTCAACCGGGTGAGCAGCGCTTCGGCGTGCGCGTGACGCGAACCGCGCGCGCCCGCGGCGAGATCGTACTCCAGATTGGAGTAACCCCGGGCGGCTGATTGCATCGCGGCGAGCGTCTCTGTCGAGAGGGGCGCGCGTCCCAGGTTCGTGTGAATAATCACGCCGGTTGCGTTGATGACTGGGACGAGTGACGGACGCACGATGCGTTCGACGCGCGCGCCGACGTCCTCGATCAACCATGCCGGCATGGGGGCGTCCGCGCCGTCGAGGATCGTTTGGCGCGCGGCGTCCAGCGCGGCGCGACAGGCTGCGAGGACGATCGCATGACCGCAGCGGCGCGCGAGTTCGCGCAGAGTGTGGTCTTGCAGCAAGGCATCCACGGAGGGCAATTGGCGCAGTTGATCTTGTTTCATCGAGCCGTATTTTAGCGCGAATGGGACAGAGGGTCAAGCGCTCTTCGAAATCCACAATTGGCGAATTGCAGGTCGGATGCGCACGCGGGTCTCGCAGCATTGCCTCATGGGGTGTATTGTCGAAGAAAGGGCAGGAAGGTTTTGCTAGGGGTGAGAACGCGCATGATCGTGTTGGCGCACGGAGGTTGAAGAAATCCTCGTCAAGTTTGACTTGGCCCGCGAATTGAGGTATGATGGACTCGCAACCGGCGACAGCAAGTCATCAGTCTCACTACTGAGAAAGGATTGGCGCTGATGCCTCGCTTGTCAATTCAAGGCGTCGTGATTCTTGTTTTTGCGTTGACCCTGTTCTTCGTCTGGGATTTCAGTCAACGCGTCGTGACCAACATTCGCTTGGCGCAAGTCGAAAGGCAACTCGAACTCCAAGTCGCGGAAGCCCAAGCCAAGAACAGCGCGCTCCGCGCTCAGAAAACCCGCGTGGCAAGCCCCGACTTTGCGGAAGCGGAAGCGCGCGCCAAGTGGCGCTGGGTGCGCGACAACGAAACGCTCGTCATCCCGCAAATAACGCCCGCCGCGCCNNCTCGCTGAATCTGACCTGCGCGCGCTGCGTGGACTCGTCCAGGCGGCGCGCGCTGATTTTGCCCGCGCCGGTTATCCAATCCAGACCGCGCGCGTCGCCACGCAGACACTTGCCGAGATCGCGCCGCGCGACATGACGCAATTCGCGCGCGATCTGCAAGCCGCGTGCCGGGCGAACGGGATTGACTATGCGGCGCTCGGCGCGCTGCGCGGCGATCATGCGCTGATGGAGGCGCTCCCGGCGGCGCTCGGCGCGACGGAGACCGTGTTTGCCGCCGCGCACATCGCGTCCCGCGCCGATGGCATCCACTTGCCCGCGATCTCCGCCGCCGCGCGCGTGATGCGCGCGCTGGCCGATTCAACTCCCGACGGGTTCGGCAATCTCCGCTTTGCCGCGCTCGCGAACTGTCCGCCGCACTCGCCCTTTTTCCCGGCGGCGTATCATCAAGGCACTGCGCCCGCGTTTGCGCTCGCCACTGAAGCCGCGCCGCTCGCGGTGGACGCGTTCGACCGCGCCAACAACCTTACCGAGGCGCGCGCGAACCTCGTCAGCGCGATCGAACGCGCGGGTGAAACGCTGGCGCGTATCGCGAACGACCTTGCCGCGCGCTTTGCCTTGCGCTTCGCCGGGATTGATTTCTCGCTCGCGCCCTTTCCCGAAGCATCCCGCAGCATCGGCGCGGCGATGGAAAAACTGACCGGCGCGCCCTTTGGCGAACGCGGGACACTCTTCGCCGCCGCGTTCATCACCGATTGCCTGAACCGCGCGAACTTTGCGCGCGTCGGCTTCTCCGGCTTGATGCTGCCGGTATTGGAAGACGCGACGCTCGCCGCGCGGTCAATGCAGTACACGCTGGACTCGCTCTTGCTCTATGCGACGGTGTGCGGCACCGGGCTGGACACCATTCCGCTGCCCGGCGACACGCCAACCGACGCGCTCGCGGCGATCCTGCTCGACCTGGCGACGCTGGCAGTGAAACTGGACAAACCGCTGACCGGGCGCCTCATGCCGATTCCCGGTCTCCGCGCCGGCGATATGACGCAGTTCGACTTTGAGTATTTTGCGAACGCGCGGGTGCTGGAGACGCGCAGCAGCCGCCCGCTCAGGGTCTTGGAAGATAGGCAAGTGGAATTCAAGCGGCATAAAACGCAACTTTTGACGGATTGACCAGTCCGTGCTATACTTGGGTTGCACTGACGCCGCGCGTGGAAACCCGCGCGGCAATCCTTTTCTTTCGGAGTTGCATGAGTCGAGTCGTTGTGACGATTCACGGCACCGGGCGCACCGCGCATAACTTTTGGGCGCCTCAGATCCAAGCGATCGCCGATCACCTGGGGCAAACGCCGCAGCATCGTCCAGTATGGTGGGGCGATCTGATCGACGCGGGCGCACGCGTTTCAGAATTGGGCGCATGGGTTACCGCACGTCTGCATGGGCTCGCCCAGCGACTGCTGGGGCATCCTTCCAACCACGTTGCCCGTTTTGTGCTCGGCGGGGCAGATACGCTACATCGTTTCGTGGACGGCGTTGCCGGCGTCGTCGCTTATTTCGTCCCCTCGCGCAAACAAGAGGTCATCCGCGACCGCTTGCGCGCTACGCTCGAAGAACTGACGCAGCACGGTCACGAAATCGTTCTGGTGAGCGAGAGTCTCGGCTGCCTCGTCGCGTTCGACGTGCTGCGCGCCGAGGCGAATCAGTACAACATCGTCGCATGGATCACGCTCGGCTGCGCGCTGCGCACGCTGGTCCGGACTGGACAGCGCTCTGCCGATCTCGGCGCGATCAACCGGCAGACGGTTGGGCAGTGGTTCAACCTCTACGCGCCACGTGACCTCGTCGCCGCGCCGATCGCGTCCGTCTTCCCCGCGTATCCAATTCACGACGAAAGAATTGATGGCGCGCGCGGACGATTGCAATCACATCGCTACTGGGCAAATCCGCGCGTCGCCGCGCTCATCGCGCGCGTGCTGCAATAAGACATGTTTGGTACTACTCAGCCCGGTGTCATTGCGAGCGTAGCGAAGCAATCCCCAAGCGACTTGGAGATTGCTTCGTCGCGAAAACCGCTCCTCGCAATGACAGGGTGGGCAGTTACCATGTTTGGCTCATTTGATCTTCCCGCGCTTTTGCCACGCTTGATCCGGTGGAACATCGCGATCCATCCAGAGCCGTCGCCAGAGGACGGTTCTTTTTTCGCGCGCGTCTTTGGGCAACGGCAACCGATTCGCCTCCAGCCGTTTGATCGCGATAATGACCGCCAGCCACGCGCAGCCCCAGATGATTTCGGGCGCGTCGCCCAGGGTCCACGCGCTGGGCGCGAGCAAGACGAGAGCCACGGCTGAACTCGGCGCGCCTTGCTTGATCAACCAGCCGACGGCGAGGATGGCGAGCAACAGAATCGCCAAGCGCAGGTCCCACGCGAACAGGATGCCGACGGTCGCGCCCATACCGCGCCCGCCCTTGAGTCCCAAATGAAGCGACCAGTTGTGTCCGACGACTATTGCCAGACCAATCAGGATGGCAACACTCCATTCCAAGCCCCAAGCGCGCGCCAACGTCGGCGGCGTAAACCCCTTGACCAAATCCAGAAAACCGACCACGATCATCCACGCACGCCCCACCTGCTCGCCCACGTTGGAACCGCCGACGGTGCCGCTGCCATAGCGTCGCAGATCAATTCCCTTTAATGCGCGTGCGACGAGAAACGACGGCGAGATCGAACCCCACAGGTAAGCGATTAAGATCAGGGGGATAATGCTAGTCGTCAGCATAGAACGCCACTCCAACTACATCCGGACCCGTGTGCGCGCCCATCACCGGCGTGAATTCGGTGACATAAACTTCGACGCACTGGACGCGCGCGCAAAGATGCTCGCGGAGCCATTCCGCATCTTCCGGCAAATCGGCATGGAAGACCGACGCGTGAACAGCGCGCTTGGCTTTCACGCGGTCTGTCGCCAGGTCCACGATCTCCTGGAGCGCATGTTTCCACGAGCGCGTCAGTCCTACGACGCTTACACGTCCGCCCTTGAGGTTTAGAATCGGTACGATTTTCAGTTGGCTGCCGAGCAGCACGACGGCTTCGCCCAATCGTCCGCCGCGATGGATGTGCTCTAGAGTTTTCAGAGTGGCGAAGAAATCCACGCGACCAATCACTTGCTCTGCCGCGGCGACGACTTGTTCGAGCGATGCGCCGCTGGCGGCAGCGCGCGCCGCCGCCAGCACGACAAACCCCTGCGCCATCGTCGCGGTGTGCGAATCGAGCACGCGAATCGGAAAATGGTTCAACTGCTCCGCCGCGAGGCGCGCGGTATGCGCCGTTCCCGTCATCTCGGCAGAAACGTGGATCGAGACGACCCCATCGTACTCCCGCACGAGTTGTTTGTAGAGGGCGGCAAAACTGCCCAATGGCGGCTGGGAGGTCGTCGGATACGAATTGGCTTGGCGAAAGCGGTGGTAGAATTCAGTGGGCGCGAGATCTACCCCATTGCGATAGATCACGCCATCCCATACCAACTCGAAGGGGATTTCGTAGATGTTTAGTTGTTGCTTGAGCGCGGCAGGGATGCACGCCGCACTGTCGGTGACCACGGCGATTCTTGGCATCGTTGCCTCTCTGTTTGTCCGCGAATCTTCGCAAACAAGATTTGTGCTTTGCCTCCATTCTATCGCGTTAGGTGTTTTTGCTCAAATTGTTCACGCGCCCGATTCATGCTATACTTTCAACGCCTGCAAATCTTGAACCGAAAATTGGAGGTCGCATGTATCGCGGCGAAAAGGTCGAACTATCCGCAGTCCAGCGCGAGTATCTGCCCAAGTACGTCGAATGGCTGAACGATTGGCAAGTCGCCCAGTTCTTGAATCCCGGCATTCCCCTGCCCTTTAACCTCGAAGACGAGACCGATTGGTTTGAGAATCGGCGCAAATCGAAAGAGAACCTGATCTTTGCGATTCTCACGCTGGACGAAAACAAGTTGATCGGCAACTGCGGCTTGCACGCCGTGGATTTGAAGAATCGCGGCGCCGTATTCGGCATCTTCATCGGCGACAAGAATTATTGGGGCAAAGGGTACGGCACTGACGCGACGCGCACGCTGCTGCGATTTGCGTTCGAGCAACTCGGTTTGAACCGCGTAGAACTGGAAGTGTACGCTTTCAATCCTCGCGCGATGCGCGCGTACGAAAAAGCCGGCTTTCGCCGTGATGGCGTGCGCCGCCAGGCGTTGTATCGCGAAGGTCAGTTTCACGACATCTATGTGATGTGCATTCTGCGCGAGGAGTGGGACGCGCGGAAGGAGTGAGCGGTTATCGGTTATCAGTTATCAGTAGTTTGACAATGTCACATTTCTCTTTTCGCCACAGAGGACACAGGGAACAAGCAGATTCTTCCTCTGTGTTCTCTGTGCGCTCTGTGGCTAATCTGACATTTCCAAAGTAGCCAGTATGCCAATGTCCCGTAAGAAGATTTCGAGCGCGACGCGCCGCGCGTTTGCCGCGCGCCTCCTCGCATGGTACGGCGATCACAAGCGCGATCTCCCCTGGCGGCGCGACGCGCACGATCCGTACCGCGTCTGGATTTCGGAAACGCTGCTGCAACAGACCCAGGTTGCGACCGTCATCCCGTACTACGCACGCTTCCTCGCGCGTTTTCCAACCGTCCGCGCGCTTGCTGCCGCACGCCTCGACGACGTGCTGAAGGTTTGGGAGGGTGTGGGGTATTACGCACGCGCGCGGAATTTGCACCGTGCCGCGCAGGAAATCGCCACGCGGTTCGGCGGCGAAATTCCAGGCACGGTCGAAGAACTGCTGACGCTGCCGGGCGTCGGGCGCTACACTGCCGGCGCGGTTGCCAGCATCGCGTTTGGGCGGGACGAACCAGCGCTGGACGGGAATGTGACTCGTGTGATATGCCGCTACTTCCACATCGCACGCGATCCAAAGGGTGCAGAAGCGCGAAATCTGCTATGGGAGTTGGTGCAACAATTGCTCCCACGCGGAAACGCGGGCGCTTTCAATCAAGCGCTGATGGAACTGGGCGCAACAGTGTGCGCGCCGCGCCAACCCGCGTGCAGCGCTTGTCCTTTGCAACGCGGCTGCGCGGCGCGGCGGTTGGGAATTCAAGAGCAACTACCAATCAAACGCCGGAAGAAGAAACTGCCGCACCATCAAGTCGCGGTGGGGGTCGTCTGGAAGGGAAAGAAGCTTCTGATCGCGCAGCGTTATACTCAAGACCTGCTCGGCGGGCTGTGGGAATTTCCGGGCGGGCACCAGGAGCAAGGGGAATCGCTGGCAAGGTGCGTGGCGCGCGAGGTGCGCGAAGAGGTGGGAATTGCGATCAAGGTTGGAAAGGAATTTGCGACGGTGAACCACGCATACTCGCATTTCAGTATCACAATGCATGCGTTTGATTGCCACTGGCTGCGCGGGCGTCCGCGTGCGCTGGGCTGCGCGGCAGTCAAGTGGGTGTTGCCGCGCGAGTTGGCGCGCTATGCGTTCCCGGCGGCGAACAGAAAGATCATTACAAACCTGATAGGGTGACAAGGTGACAGGGTGATCTTCGTCTCCGTGTCCCCGCGTCACCCTGTCACCTTGTCACTCCCTTGCCCTCACTTGGCGTCAAATGTCTTGGGGTCGTACGTGCCATGTCCGTTCCAAAACATCCAGCCGTAACTGCCCGCTTCCATTGCGGCTTTTTTTTGCAGGCGATACTGCGCCACGCCGAAATCGCCGCGCCCTACGTACGCTTGCAGCCACAATCGAACTTTGGTTGACGTTTTCTCCGCCGCGCGCTTGTAACTGCTGTAAATTACATCGTAGGGGCAGCGTACCGCTTCGACGCAATTGCGCAACCCCAAGCCCTTGGTCAACAAATCAGTCGCTTCGACCCAGGTATCCGGGTAAACCATCGGCGAAATGTAATCCACGTACGGACCGAGATCGCGCAGGCGCTGGCCCGTGTGCTGATCGTCGTCCGTCGCCGTCGTCAAGCCAAAGACGTCGGCGGAGATGAAAACGCCGGTCGGGCGCAATTCCTTTTGCGCGCGCGCCAGAAAGCCGGCAATCGCCGCGATGCGTTTTTCTTCGGTGTTCTCCGTTCCGAAATCGAGCCCATTCACGCGACCGGGAAAGCGGATATAGTCGAACTGGATTTCGTCGAAACCCAGCGCGACGACTTGCTGCGCGAGGGCGAGCGCATAATTTGAATTTTCGGCAAGATAAGGATTGAGCCACTGCTGTCCACCGTTCTCCGTGAACACCGCGCCGCTCGCGGCGCGAACTGCCTGGTTCGGGCGCGAACTCGCGAGCAAATTGTCCTGAAAGACCGGCAAGCGCGCGATGCAATAGATGTTCTGCGTCTTGCAGCGCTCGATCACTTCGATGAGATCAATCCCGCGCAGGTACGCCGCCCCGATTTGTTTTGCCAACGGAACCTGGCTGTCCCACGCGAGGCGTCCCTTTTCTGACTTGACGTCAATGACGATGGCGTTCAACTCGGTCTTGCCTACCAGGTCCATCAATTCGCGCACGCGTTCGGCGGGAATGCCAAAAGGAATGTGAATCCCCTTGGCGAGAAACGGCGTCAGTTTGACATCGCGGCGCGTGACTCCGCTCACGTCAATGTCCGGCTTGGCATAGCCCGGGGCTTTGAGCGTCACCGCGGCTTTCGCCGGCACATTGTCCAGGTGGTACGCGCCTTTTGCATCGGTCGCGACGATCGTGCTGCCCAAATAGATCAACGTTCCGCTAATCGGCTGCCCGGTCGCCGCGTCGGTCACGCTGCCGTCGAGTGTGTTGGGGCGCAGGACGAGTTGAAGAGTGCCGCCGCTGATCGGCGCGCTCGCGCTTTCAAAGCCCGGCGCGGCCGCGCGCACGGTTGCCCCCGGTTTTACGCGGCGCAGCACCGCGCGCCCTTGCGCGTCGCTGGCGATCGTCTGCGCGTCGGCTTGGATCTGCGCGTGGGCGATCGGCTGGTTGGTGTACTTGTTCGTGACGAGGACGCTGACCTGGGTTGGCGCGAGCAGCAAGTCGAAATCGCCTTGCGCGTCATACGCGACCGCGATCGGCTGATAGCCCGGCAGTTGCACGACAAACGGCGTGCCGGTTTTTACCGCGCGCGCTTCCAATGCGCCTTGCGCGTTCGCCGTCATCAGTTTATCGCCGACCATGACCGGAACGTTCGGCAACGGCTGACTGGTCTCCAGATCGCGCACGATGACCGCAACACGATTCGGCTGCAACGCGAAATCAATTGAGAACGCGCGCGCGAAAAGATCGTCGCCGTTCAGCGGCGTCTGCGCGGCGTCGTAGCCATCGGCTTGCGCGGCGAGCGTGGACGTGCCGCGCCGGATTTCAATCGCGTATTGACCTTGCGCGTCGGTCAGCGTGCGGTATTCCGCCACACTCACCTGGGCGTCTGGGACCGGCAGATGCGTCGTCGCGTCCATCACGATCCCAGTCAGTTGTCTTGTCTCTTGATTAGAATGGACCAAAAACGCGGCGCAGAGCGCAAGCGCGAGGATGAGTCCAAAGACAATGGCAGTTCGCTTGGACATGGCGCGCATTATAGCACACATTTTTTCCACAACCAATCCCCACACTTGGTGATCGCGTCCACACGTCTTGTGTCTTTATCAAACGCGAGATACTAGGGGTGGTAGTATTGCGACGAGGAATTTTTCTTATTCGCCGCCGATACACTTGTTTTCCACAGCAAAAATTTTTATGAACGCGACATGGAGTGGGATTTGGAATTTGGATTGTCGCAATCGTCAATCTTAAAAACTCGGCGCGAGGTTTTCTTTTTTAAGGTAAACCACTTGCGCGCGTTCCCGTCTTCTGTTAGAATGGCGGGGCTTGTTCTTCGAGGTAACACCATGAATGCAAACGATATCTGGCACGCGACGCTCGGTGAACTGCAACTCCAAATGACCAAAGCCACTTTTGATACCTGGGTTCGTCCGACGCACGCGATTGATTTCGACAACGGCGCGATGACGGTCGGCGTCCACAGTCCGTACGCGAAAGAGTGGCTGGAGAATCGCTTGCAGACCACGATCCAACGCACCCTCACTGGCATCGTCGGACGCTCTGTAGAAGTACGGTACGTGGTCAAGGACCCACGGGCTCAGCGGGACAAAAATTCCCCGGGCAATCACCCCGCCTCCTCGCCCGATCCCGCCGCGGAGCCGCGGCTCTTGCGCGGTTCCGCGGACGCGCCGTTCGGGGCAGCGGACGAGGAGGAAGAGAGCGCCGCGCCGCCCAAGCCGCGCAGCGACGATTTGATCGGGCGCGCGACGCCGCTAAACCCCAAGTACTCGTTCGAAACGTTCATCGTCGGCAACTCGAATCGCTTGGCGCACGCCGCCGCGCTCGCCGTCGCCGAACATCCCGGCGAATCGTACAATCCGCTGTTCATTTACGGCGGCACCGGGCTGGGCAAGACTCATCTTTTGCACGCGCTCGGTCAACATCCGGTCATGAAGAACAAGCGCGTCCTGTACGTATCGTCCGAAACTTTTACGAACGACCTGATCAACGCGATCCGCAATCAGGCAACGGCCGAGTTCCGGCGCGTCTATCGCGAGATTGACGTCTTGCTGATTGACGACATTCAGTTTATCGGCGGCAAGGAATCCACCCAGGAAGAATTCTTCCACACGTTCAACCACTTGCATTCGGCGAACCGGCAGATCGTCATCTCCAGCGATCGGCATCCGCGCGCGATCCCAACCCTGGAAGAGCGCGTGCGCTCGCGCTTTGAAGGTGGGATGATTACGGACATCCAGCCGCCCGATCTAGAGATGCGGATCGCGATTCTGCGCACCAAGGCAGACGCGCTTGCCGCCGCGGTGCCCAGCGACGTGATTGATTTCATCGCGCGCAAAATCCAAAGCAACATTCGCGAACTGGAAGGCGCGTTGACGCGCGTGCTGGGGTACGCGCAGTTGATGAACGCGACCATCTCCGTCGAACTGGCAAATAACGTGCTGCAAGACATCCTGCGTCATCAGCCCGTCACGGTCGAACAAGTCATTGCAGTCGTCGCAGAATACTACCATGTGGACATTGCGGACCTGACCGGACGCAGCCGCAACAAAGAAGTCGTCTTGCCAAGACAGGTCGCCATGTACCTATTGCGCGAGGAGACGGACGCGTCGCTGCCCCAGATCGGCGACCTGCTGGGAGGACGCGATCACACGACAGTGATGTACGCGCACGACAAGATCACCGAACAGATCGAAGCAGATGATACTCGCCGGCGCGAGATACTGGCGATCAAGGGGAGACTATACGAGCAGAGCCGGACATAAAACAACATGAATTGAGCCGAAAAAAGAGGCAGTGTGAACCGCCTCTTTTTTATGTTAAACCCAATTCTATTCCATCGCTTTGGTGAGTATTCCTAATGTGGATAACTACCCTATAACTGGGGATAATTGAGCGGTTATGGGGATAACTTGACTCTAAACCTATTGGTTTATCCTACAAATTGTGCTGCCTTATCCGCGCCACCACTATTTGTTGTGTGAGGCAAAAACGCCAGATGGCTTGTTGACAATCCAAATTCAATCCCCACATACCATTCACACAGGCGCTTGAAATGACTTTGGCTTATTTCGCGACTCGGCAACCCGCGCGCCACAACCACCGGTAGACTTTCGCACACCCGTTCTTCGTTTGCACATATCCACGCGTCCTACGACTGCTATAATACTACTTGTTCAAAACGCGAAGAAGCAAATTGAGCAACAGAGTTAGCACGATGCTCAACACGATAGATGTTGCCAGCGGCAAGATGCAAGACAGCCCTCGGATTTGTATGCCGATGTCACCAGGCAAGCGCCCGAGAAAAGGTACCTTGTCTATCATCACAAGCAGGATTCCGATCAGCACTGCCGCTACGCCAAGCAGAATCAACAGTTTGCCGATTTCTGCCAGCATATCTTTAGTGCCTTCGTCTGTAGAGTGTCAGAAACCTTTGTAACGCCGGGTCGGCGGTCCACTCGACTGGCGCGCGCTCGTACTCTGGCACAGCATCAAGCAAAGTTCCATAGATTATAACGTATTCGGGTTGCCGGCTGATCACGTATGCCAAGTCGAATTTCTCGTGCCCGGGCGTCCCCTGCCCGAGCGTAGCCACCGGTAACCGACCGATGTGCAGATCGTTGATGCCAAACATATCAAGCGCGGGCAATTCGGAAAAGTAAGGCACTTGCCCCGCAGCATCTACTGCGATCAGCGTCCCGCGCGGTGTGTTTGCCTTGAGCCACTTGCCCATTGCCTCGCGCGCGTCGGTTGCGCGCGCCGCGTCAAAGCCGCGGATATAGATGCCGTACTCTCCGCCCCACGAGGATGACATAAATAGCAACACAGCAAAGACGATGCTCGCAGTTATCCCCAGTTTATTCGTATTGGTCCGCGAATAACGTGAACTTGCGCTAATCTCAAGGGCAGAGATTCGGGTGGGTTTGCGGACAAAGATGTTTTTCCAAAGCCATTTCCACAAATCCACAAGGGCTGTGGATAGGAGCAAGTAGAATGGGACTAGGATTGGCACAAAAAAGCGACCGACTGACCAGTCTCCTCCAACATAAACGATGTACGCCGCATAAGGCACGATTAGCGCGACAAAGTAGGTTGTCCAGAAGACACCAGTGACGGGGGACGAGTGGCGAGTGTCGAGAGACTTGGATCGCATTACTCTCCACACACCACACGCCACTCCCAGCCCCGGTAGCAGCGCGATCAGCCAGCCCAGATGCACGCCGCCGAACTGAGAGAGATGCTTCCACCCGCGCTCGATCTGCGCGGCAGGACCAGACGCGGACACTTTGGCGTAGAACGAATTGGGCAGAAACGATTTATAGTACCACCAGCGGCATAGCCAGTACGGAACGAACAACGCGGCGAACGCGAGAACACGCACAAGGTCGCGCGGGGTGAACAATCGGCGTTCCAACAGCACGCGCCACACGGCTTGGTGCGCGACGGTGATCGCGAAAACGAGCAACCCTTCCGGTCGCGTCATCGCGGCGAGCGCGAAGAAGATGCCGCTGAAAGGAAAAGTGGCGGATGACGGGTGACGCGTGTCGAGGGTTTTCTCGTCACTTGCCACTCGCCACTCGTCACTTTGCTCGCGCACATACGATAGCGCGCCAGCGAAAACCAAGAACGCGAACATCGGTGTCTCTAGTCCGCTGACTGCCCACAGTGCAAACGAGCCGTCCACCGCGAGCAGCAGCGCGGCTAAGAACCCCACACCGCGCGGCGCGCCGGCAACTTGCGCAAAGCGCACGACGAGCCACAGCGTGGCGAGCGCAAACACCGCGCCGAGCAGCATACTGGCGCGCCCCACATCCACGCGCGCGCCTTCCAGCGGGAGCATCAGCGCAGTCCAGAGGAAATTGGTGAACCCTTCGACGCGTTCGCCGGGGTTGAAAAACAAGCCATAGCCGCGCATCGCGTTCTGAGCGTAGCGGAAGGAGATGTACGCGTCATCTACCGCGTCGGCGCCGAGCGCCCAGAAGTAGAAGAGGGTGTGTGCGAGGAAGAGGAGAGAAATCAGTGAACAGTAATCAGTAATCAGGCGCGGGCGTTTCATGCGGAATCGAGCAATCCAGACATTTGCAATACTTCGTCTGACCAGGCTTGCGCTTGGCTTATCAGTTTCCGTCGTTCGGATTCAGTCTGTGCTTTTTGCCAGAGGCCACGCCAAATTCCAAGTCCGCGCTGAATGTCTACAAGCCGCGCCGCTTGTTCAACTTGTTCGTTGATCAAGTCAGGCACGCACCATTCGATAAAGGCAGTGCTTTCTTCCAACAGACTCTCAACGGCAGCACTGTCGAGAATTTCCGCAAAAGAGGCGATCCGCGCCAAGTCAGCCGCCAGACTGCCGAGCCGGACAGGGACCCGCTGTCGCAGATAGCTTGCATGTCTTGTAACTGGAATCATTCTGCTGTCCCTTCGAAAATAGAACGAACAATCTTCTCGATCTTTGCACGCAATTCCGCATTCTGAATTATCATTGAGCGATTGTTTTGCCGAGGGCGAATATTTATGAGTGCGTCAAAGCGAGCCTCTCTCTTGCTTGGAGACCAATCCGCGCCCCAGAAATCTTCCTGACGACTGCCTTCGTCAAGCAGGGCTTGCTCACAATCGCGATGCTATTCGCCTCCGCCTGCGACAATGCCACGTTCAACATCCACGGCGAGTTTGATGTACGTTTGCAACTCTTCCAGCATTTCTGCGATTTGCTGTGGGGTCGGATGCTCACGCAGAATATGGATCTTCATAACAGCCGTTCCTGTGCGGATTCTGGATACTTTAGCCCCAAATGCTCGTACGCGCGCTTGGTGGCGACGCGCCCGCGCGAGGTGCGATCCAGGAAGCCGAGTTGCAGCAGATACGGCTCGTACACGTCCATGATCGTGTCCGCTTCTTCGCTGATGGACGCGGCGATTGTCTCCAGGCCAACTGGACCGCCGCCAAACTTTTCGATAATCGTCTTCAGCACCTTGCGATCAATGTCGTCCAAGCCAAGCGCGTCCACCTCGAGCATCGCCAGCGCTTCGTTCGCGACGGTCGCCGTGATCGCGCCGTCCGCACGCACCTGAGCGTAATCGCGCACGCGCTTTAACAAGCGATTGGCGACGCGCGGCGTGCCACGCGCGCGCTGCGCGATCTCGCGTACGCCGTCCGCGTCGATCGCGACGCCCAGGATGCCTGCCGAACGCTGCACGATCGTTTCCATTGCCGGCTGATCGTAGAAATCGAGACGATACACCGCGCCGAAGCGATCGCGCAGCGGCGCGGACATCATCGCAAAGCGCGTCGTCGCGCCGATGAGCGTAAAGCGCGGCATCTTGAGCCGGATGCTGCGCGCGCTCGGTCCTTTGCCGATGACGATGTCGAGTTGGAAATCTTCCATCGCCGGGTACAGCACTTCTTCGACCGGGCGCGCGAGGCGATGCACTTCATCCACGAACAGCACGTCGCCGGCGCGCAGGTTCGTCAGGATCGCGGCGAGATCGCCGGGGCGTTCGATCGCCGGACCCGACGTCGTTTTGATCGAGACTTGCATCTCGTTCGCGATAATGTTTGCCAGAGTGGTATTGTGATTAACAATTCCGTTGGCAACAAAAGAATGTGTGCCCGGCACACACAGATCGAATGTTTCCGCCCTGTTCGGTTCAAGCAAAGCGACCCGATCCCAGTAAATCTGCGGATCGTTCAACGAGTTCAAAATCGCCATGGCGGGATGTTGACGTGCCTCTGTCGGCAAGGAATTCAAAAGCTTGGCAATTCGCGTACGCGACAGGACCCGGTCGCCGGTTTGCGCGTGGCTACATTTCTTGTAAAGCGCATGAGGATGTGGGCGCGTGGAACATAGCAATTGGGTCAACGCGGCATTGGCATACGGAACCGCATCGCCGCGCGTTGCGCCGCGCGGCAAACGTTGCAGGTTGACTTGGCGTGCCTGTTTGCGCGATAAACGGAAGCCTATCTTTTTGTAAAATATCTCCGCATCGTATCCACCGATAAACAGCTGCCAGTATTTTTGTCCCTTGACTGTTTTCGCAGTGCGATGGGCGATGATTCCAAAATTGGCAAGTAGAATTTGCACTTGCTTGGCAAGGCGTTCGGATTTGGAGCACCAGTCTACGTATCCTTCCTTTGCCCACGCGTGCCCATCCGAGTCGAATAGCCCTTGCAGAAAACCACGCACATCGTTTTCGGTTCCGGCAAGAATGGAATGGGGAACAACCTTGTCAGCTGCTAATACTGGCTTGACGCCGAGCGAAATCATCAGATGCCCAAAATTCTGACTAAACCGAATCTGTGGCGCTTGTTCACTATACCGTTTAACTTTAGGTGTCCACTGAAATTGCTCACGGCAAATGCGGATGATTTCATTTTGGATGTCCGGTTCGCTGCATGTAATTCTACATTGGGGCGTGTTCAAACCGCGATCAAAGTGTCCGTCTCCAACAAGCAATCCCATCAAATAGGCAAGGTCGGCATTGAGCGATTCCGGCGCGCGCCATTTTGCAGGCAAAGAACCTTTTTCGGTTCGTGGTATGGAATGACTCGTAACCTTGCGTCCATCACTTGGGTTAAGCCCCAGCCTACGGGCGACAAGATATGCGAATTGGGTAGTGCGGATTGTGCCAGAATATGCTTGTTCCAATTCTGGACCGGTTGGTGGTCGTTGCAGCTGTTTGCTCAGTGCTCTGTGCAACTCAAGGACTTGGTGGTTTGAATTCAAGCGACGGCTTGCATTATCTAACCAGGTCGGTTGAAAGGTGATTTGTTGAGCGTTACCCCATAATTCCGTTCCGCGCGCGATGGCGACGTAATCATTCGGCGTCAATTGGCCGAGTAGTTTCCAACTAGGACCATCTGGCGTAGCGACTAGAACTGGATGATTCAATGTGCCTTCTAGTTCAAAGCCAGATCGTGTGCGAAGGTGAAGTGTGTGAGTCTCTCCACTTGCGTAGACGTGCGATGCGCATTCGATTCCGTTGCGACCAAATATTGAAATGTGGGTTGGCGCATACTCGCCCGGTTTGAGATTCGCCGGAATTAATTCGCGCAACTCGACCAGTCCCCTGTCCGTCAGGACCAGCGAATTGCCGGTAATGCACTTACCCAAGCCCGGCGGTCCGTACAACAAGACGTGGTCAATCGCTTCGCCGCGCACTTTCGCCGCTTCGATCAGAATTTTTAGATTCTGCTTGACCTTGTCCTGACCGATGTATTCTTCCAATCGCTTGGGGCGCAGCGACAGTTCGAACCTGCCTTCGTCCTCAGTCGGTTTGGGGGAGACGATGCGATCAGCCATGATTTCAACGCAAGCCCTTCTCGCGCAAGAATTCGTCCAGCCACTGCGCGTCCGCTTCCGCCAGCGCGGGCACCGGCGCGCGGCGATAGTCCACGCTCAGATCGTACGCGGCGTGATCGTACACCGTCGCGACGGCTGCGCCGAGATCGAGCGGCACGTCCGGGTCTGGCTTGAGCAGCGGGACGGGGACGACCGGCAACCGATCCTTCAACTGAATGGGCCACACTTCGCAGATCGGGCGGCGATTGCCGCGCGAAAGGATAACATAGTACGCGGCAGGCGGCAGGGGATGCAGTGTTTCTACGCGCGCGCCTTTGCGGAGCAGGTCAATCTCCAGCACGTGCGCGTCGGAGAGAAGCAGCATCTCGCGTTTGCGCCTATACTCCAAATAGCCCGGACTGTTGACGCGCTTGTTCACTGGCGAGAGCACTTCGATCGCAGTCACCAAACGATGCGTCGCCACTTCACGAATCTCGATCGTCACTTGCTTGGTTTGCAGGCGCACCGTCACCGCGTTCTCCACCGGCGCGGGCATCACGCCGATTTCGGCGTACGCCGGCTGCGCTTCGCGCACGATGCCGTGCGCGCGCGCGATCACGCCGACGTCGGGATAGAGAATCTGGATTTCCTCTTCGTCCGGGCGGTCGGCGAGAAAGTGCGTTGCCAGGCGCGCCATATACTTGGGGCGCAAGCGCGGCGCGAGTTGGGTGCGAATCTGCGCGCAGAGATCGGAATGAAAATCCTGCCAGAGAGTTGGATGCTCCAGGTACGGGTCCATTCCCGGAAAAGGTGAAGGCATCGCTTCCTCCTTCGCGGCTCAATTGTAGCACGAGACGAAATGAAACGCAAACAGGTTTTGACACGCGCGGGGAATGAGAGTAGAATTTTGTAAGACAAGTTTACAAACTTGCCTTACGAACGGAACTGTAGGACAAGTTTGCAAACTTGTCCTACGCACAACGTTCAAGGAGGAATTTATCATGCCAGCGAAAAAGAAAATTATCGCCAAACGCGCCGCGCCGAAGCGCAAAGCAACGCGCGCAGTCAAATCCTCCGCGCCGAAACTTCCCCGCATTACCTATGCCACGCTTGCGATTACGCCGGACGACGACCAGGCGTACGATGCCGCGGTCGTCAAGGTCAAAGGCGAACTCGGCAAACATTTCTCGAACTATGTGAACGGCGCGGCGCGCGCATCGTCCGCCGGCGAATTCGCGCACGCCAGTCCGATGGACACGCGCATCGCCGTCAGTTATTTTCCGAAAGGGACGCGCGAGGACGCGCGTATGGCGATCCGCGCGGCGCGCGCAGCGTTCGCCAAGTGGAGTGCGCTCGACTATCGCGGCCGCATTACGATCTTGCGGCGCGCCGCGGACTTGATCATCGAGCGCCGCTATGATTTGTCAGCGTGGATGGCGTTCGAGGTCGGCAAGAATCGCGCGGAAGCGCTCGCGGAGGTGAACGAGACGGCAGAACTCATTCGCTATTACTGCGAGCGCATGGAAGATCACAAGGGCTATGTCCTGCCGCTGGAATCGCCGGGCAAAGGACAGACGACGGTGAGCGTGCTGCGCCCGTACGGCGTGTGGGCGGTCATCGCGCCGTGGAATTTTCCGATGGCGCTGGCGACCGGGATGAGCGCGGGCGCGCTCGTCGCCGGCAACGCGGTCGTCTTCAAGCCGTCGTCCGAATCGCCGGTGATCGGCTATGAAATCTATCGCGCGTTTGCGGACGCCGGCTTGCCGACTGGCGTGTTCAACCTCATGGTGGGACCGGGCGCGACGGTCGGCGCAGAGTTGCAGGAGAATCCCGGCGTGGACGCGATGATCTTTACCGGCTCGATGCAAGTCGGGATGCGGTTGTACAAAAACTTTGCGACGAGGTTTCCCAAGCCCGTGATCGCCGAGATGGGCGGCAAGAATCCGGCAATCGTCTGCGCGAGCGCGGACCTTGACGAAGCGGCGGAAGGGGTGATGCGCGCGGCGTTCGGCTTCGATGGGCAAAAGTGCAGCGCGTGCTCGCGCGTTTATGTGGACGAGCGCGTGAAAGACAAGTTCCTGGCGTTGTTGATCGAGTACACCAAGCACCGCGTCAAGGTGGGCGACCCGACGCGCAAAGAGACGTTCATGGGGCCTGTCATCAACCAAGCCGCGCTCGACCTGTATCTCGCGTCGGCGGAAGACGCGCGCCAGAGCGGGGGGACGTTCCACATCGGCGGCAATCAAATCAAGGGCGGCGATGGTTCGACGGAGTTTATCCTGAGCAAAGTCGAAGGGCTCGCCCCAAGTTTCGCGCACGGCTATTTCGTCGAACCGGCGATTGTCGAATTGCCCAAGACGCATCGCTTGTTCCAGGACGAATTGTTCCTGCCGTTCCTCGTCGTGACCGGCGTGGCTTCGTTCGACGAAGCGATGACCGAAGCGAACAACTCGCTGTACGGTTTGTGCGCCGGCATCTACAGTCACGACCAGAAAGAGATTGATTACTTTTTCGATCACATTCAGGCGGGTGTGACGTACTCCAACCGCCGCGCCGGCGCGACGACCGGCGCGTGGCCCGGCGTCAATTCGTTTGGCGGCTGGAAAGGGAGCGGCAGCACCGGCAAGAGCGGGTTGGGTCCGTACTATGTGACGCAGTTTATGCGCGAGCAGAGTCGGTGGATCGTTGGATAGTGCGATAGTGCAATGGTGCGATAGTGCGATAGTTGGGGCGAGAGGCGCGGGAACGTTTCTCGCCCGATTCAATTCGCTGCGGAGAAATCGCAATGGTTGATGATTCGCGCCGGGATTTCGAAAAACAACTGACCGCGCTCGTGGACAAGTTTGCCAAGCATCACGCCGACTATCTGCGCGCCGAATACTCCGAAACCGAAGTACGCGCCGAGTTTATTGACCAGTTCTTCGCCGCGCTGGGTTGGGACGTGTACAACAACGCCGGACGCAGCCCCAAAACACGCGAGGTGTTCCGCGAAGCCGGCGAAACACATGGGCGCGTGGATTACGTTTTCCGCATCGAGAGCCGCGACGTGTTCTACGTCGAAGCCAAAGCGCCGCACGTCGCGCTGGATCGCACCGACGTGGTCTTGCAAGCCAAGCGCTATGCCTGGAACTCGCCCAACGTTTTCCTCGCCGCGGTCACCGACTTTCAAGAGTTTCGTCTGTACGACGCGACCGGCAAGCCCGAGCGCAAGCATCCACACGCCGGCTTG
Source organism: Anaerolineales bacterium UBA4826 (assembly GCA_002400365.1). Lineage (GTDB taxonomy): Bacteria > Chloroflexota > Anaerolineae > UBA4142 > UBA4142 > UBA4142. The sequence continues at coordinate 19,535 of DHFK01000232.1, forward strand.
ATCTTTGCGTATCGTTACAGCGATTATCTCAAACCCAAAGCGCTGGACGACTTGTGGCAGTTGTCGCGTGAAGCGGTCGGTACGGGCTCGATTGACCGGCTTCTCAAGCAATCGCCGATAGCCACGCGAAACCGCGTTCCCGTTGACCAAGCGTTCCTCGAAGACCTGAGCGGGTGGCGCGAGCAACTCGCCAAAGCGGTTTTCAAAACACATCCGGCTTTATCCCCCGCCGATCTCAACAACATCGTCCAGGTTTTCCTCGACCGGTTGATTTTCATCCGCATTTGCGAAGACCGCCGCATCCTCGATCCTTACCAACTCTCCAATATCGTCGCGCACTGGGAATATAGCGGCAAGCGCGTCTCTATCGCGGCTGACCTCATCGGATTGTTCCGCGAGATCAACGACCGCTTGAACGGCGAAATCTTCAAGCCGCATCGTTGCGAGAAAATGGATTGGGACAGCAACGCGCCGCTCGTCGCGGAGATCATCAAGAACCTGTACCTCCCCGCGTCGCCGTACCTCTTTGACAAGATTCCGGTCGAATTGCTTGGCTCGATTTACGAGCGCTATCTCGGCAAAACGATTCGCGTGACCGAGACGCGCGCCATCGTCGAGGACAAGCCCGAGGTGCGGAAAGCCGGCGGCGTCTACTATACGCCCAAGTACATTGTGGATTACATCGTCGCGCAGACGGTCGGTAAACTGATCGAGGGCAAGACGCCCAAGCAGATCGAGAAACTCAAGATTCTCGATCCCGCGTGCGGTTCGGGGTCGTTCCTGCTCGGCGCGTACCAAGCGTTGTTGGACTATCACACGCGTTGGCACGCGGCGCGCACACACTCGCACGGCGGCGGGGGCAGAGATGGCGGTCAAGCGCGCTTGTTCCGCGAGAGCAGCGCGGAGTATGGCGAGTTCAAACTGTCGCTGGAGCAAAAGGCGCAGATCCTGCGGAACAATATTTTCGGCGTGGACATTGACGCGCAAGCCGTCGAGATCACGATGATGAGTTTGTACATCAAGATGCTGGAGGACGAGCGGGGGTTTGTTTCGGGGCGCGCGGTCTTGCCGCTGTTGCGCGACAATATCAAATGCGGCAACTCGCTGATTGGGTACGACATTGGCGAACTGGATGAAGGCGAACGCGCGCGCATCAATCCGTTCGATTGGAACAGCCAGAGCGAGGGCTTTGGCGCGATTATGGCGCAAGGCGGCTTTGACGCCGTGATCGGCAATCCGCCGTATGTGAAACTGCACAATATCGAGAAAAAATCTCTCGCGTACTATTTTGGAAGATACGAAACAGCAGAGAAAAAATGTGATCTGTATGCCTTCTTCATCGAGCGTGTGCTTGGTTCATTGCGGAAAGGGGGCATCCTTGGCTACATCACTTCGAACACGTGGTTGAATCTGGATAGTTTTACAAATCTGCGACGAATCATCTGCAAAGACAATACGCTCGTCAAGATTGCCACGTTGGAGAATCCTTTTGCTCAGGTCACTGTGGCGCCGGTTATCTTCTTTGTGCGAATGGGCTCAGAATCCGGGTACTCGTTTCAAGTAGAGCATCTCGACATTACTAGCCAGTCTGTTACAGGTCATAGATCCATCTCCGCAAGCACGCTCTTGCCGCCGGCGTACATCTTTGATTTGACTGTGACCAGCGAATCCAAAAGTCTGCTTCGACGGATTCAAAAGACGAGTATTCTGCTAGCGAGGATAGCCGATCTCCAGTACGGCATTATGACTGCGGATAACAAGAAATTCGTCACAGCGCGCCGCCAAAGCCAGTATCACAAGCCACTCTTGAGCGGTGAAGACGTAGAGCGTTACGAAATCAAATGGTCAGGAGGGCGTTATGTGGACTATCGCCCAGAAGAAATGAAAAAGAAAAAGACCGCGAGACCGGGCGAACCGGAACGGTTTGAGCAAGACGAAAAGATTGTCTTTCAGCGATATAGTTCAACCCGCCTAATCGCGGTGTTGGATACCGAGCAGTTCTACACCCTCGGCACAACGATAATCTGTCATTCAACTTCCAACTACTCAAACAGGTACATATTGGGATTGATCAATTCTCGGTTGCTGAGTTGGTGGTATGGGCGTTCCTACACTTCACCAACGAACTATATTCGCGAATTCGAGCAACTTCCTATCCGCGCCATCAACTTTGACGACCCTGCCGACAAATCCCGTCACGCCAACATGGTCGCGCTCGTGGACCGGATGCTCGAACTGCATCGGCAAAAGCAAGCCACCCGCAGCGACGTTGCGCGCGAACGTATCGAGCGCGAGATTCACGTGACGGATGAGCAGATTGACGCGCTGGTGTATGAACTGTACGGACTAACCGAGGACGAGATCAAGATTGTGGAAGTGCGCTGACGAAAGGAAGGTGCAACATGGCGGACTATGCCAAAAAGATCAAGCGGTTGTTGCGCGAGTGCGTGACCGAGGCGTATGAAAGAGAGTTGTATCGAGAATTGACCAAACTTGATCAGAGTTTTGCGGAATGGCGGAATGGAACCATCGGCAGCGGCGAACTGAGCCATCGCATTCACGCGTACGAAAACGGTCCATCGCGCGCACTTTTCAACCGCTACAACCAGGGCGAGGACGACCTGAACGTGGCGTACGCCATCGTCGCCGGCATACTCGACCGAGACCAAATCCCCGCCGAACTCCTCGAAGCAATCGGGAGACCGCTCGACTTTTTTCAATCAATGAAAGAGCGCAATGAATTACGAGAACCAGGCACATAGTTCTCTGCAAGCGATCCTGGAAACGTGTTTATGGCTCGCGCCGAATGTATCCAACCGCGGCAAGGTCGAGCAGTGGCTTGGCGAGTTGAAGGGGCAATGAGTGGTGGAGCTCCCTACACTGCCGGCACTCTTGTTGAATTTCACGTGGCGTGATAGAATGTCACCATACTAACCCAATCCTCTCCGAGACTCTGATGAATTTTGACAATTTCATAATCAATGACAAATCGTGAGGTACTGAGTCTGCAACTATGAACTATCCAACTAACCTGACCAACTCCGACTGCCTCATCACCGGCGGCCTCGGCTTTATCGGCTCGAACCTCGCGCGGCGGCTGGTCGAATTGGGCGCGCGCGTCACACTCGTGGACTCACTCATTCCCGAGTACGGCGGCAACCTGTTCAACATCGCCGGGATTGAAGACCAAGTGCGCGTCAACATCGCCGACGTGCGCGACGAATACTCGATGGACTATCTCGTGCAGGGACGCGACTATCTCTTCAACCTCGCCGGCCAAACCTCGCACCTCGATTCCATGAGCGATCCGTACACCGACCTCGAAATCAATTGCCGCGCGCAACTCTCCATTCTCGAAGCGTGCCGCAAGCACAATCCACGCGTCAAAATCATCTACACCAGCACGCGGCAGATGTACGGCAAGCCGGATTATTTGCCGGTGGACGAGCGTCACCTGGTTCATCCGACCGACGTGAACGGCATCAACAAAATGGCGGGCGAGTGGTACCACATCGTCTACAACAACGTCCACCACATTCGCGCGGTATCGCTCCGCATGACGAACACCTACGGACCGCGGATGCGCGTGAAAGACGCGCGCCAGACGTTCCTCGGCGTTTGGATCAAACGCTTGATCGAAGGCGAGCCGATCGAAGTCTGGGGCGACGGCATGCAGATTCGCGATTTCAATTACGTGGACGACGCCGTGGACGCGATCTTGCTCGCGGCGACGACGGACGACGCGTACGGGCAAATCTTCAACCTCGGCAGCGACGAGACGATCAACCTGCGCGATCTCGCCGCGCTGTGCGTCGAGGTGAATGGCGACGGCGCGTATCGCATCATCCCATTCCCGCACGACCGCAAGCCGATTGACATCGGCGATTACTACGCGGACTATCGCAAGATTCGCGGCAAACTCGGCTGGCAGCCGCGCGTGAATCTACGCGAGGGGCTGAAACGCACGCTCGCGTTTTATCGCGCCAATCGAGAACATTATTGGTCATAGAGATTAGAAATTGGAGGCTGGACGCGGCACGTTGGAATCCAGCGTCTGATCTCCACCATCCAACTTGCAACCTTCAGCAAGTCTCACCTCTCGGTTCAGGAGTCTCCCATGTCACTCGATCCGAACGACCTGGTCGCCGCGCTGAACGCCGGGCGCGCGCACTGGGGTGATTTCGCCGAAATCTTCGCCGAACGCCGCGCCGATACCAGCATCGTCCTCGACGATGGACGGCTCGACAAGATGAGTGCGGGCGAAGAAGCCGGCGTCGGCGTTCGCATTTTCCACGGCAGAACCTCAGCGTACGTTTATACGACCGATTTCTCGCGCGACGCGATTGTCGAAGCGATGCGACTCGCCAGCGCGGCAGCGAAACAGCGCGCGGGCACGGGCGCGACGCTCGTCGCCGCGCTCGATCGCAACATCGCGCCGCGACCGCTGGCAAATTATCGCCAGATGCCGGACGGAATTCCGATGGCAACCAAAGTCGCGGTCGTCCGCAACGCCGATCGCGTCGCACGCGCGGCTGGCACTACGATTCGCCAGGTCACCGCAACCTACTCCGATTACATCCAGGACGTGACCATCGTCAACTCGCTTGAAGAAGTCGCGCAGGATCGTCGCGTGCGCACGGTGTTCCGCATTGACGTGGTCGCCAGCGACGGCGACATCATCCAGACCGCGTTCGAATCTACCGGCGGGCTTGCCGGCTTTGAGCAAGTCGCCGGCGACGTCGGCGAACGCCTGGCGCGCCTCGCGGCGGAGCGCGCGCGGCGAATGTTGCGCGCGCGTCCCGCGCCCGCCGGCACGATGCCGGTCGTCTGCGCGGCGGAAGCCGGCGGCGTCCTCGTTCACGAAGCGATGGGCCACGGCATGGAGGGGGATTTCAATTTGCCGAGCAAACCGATGTCGGCGTTCGCCGGCAAAATCGGACAAATGGTCGCGCATCCCAAAGTGTCCATCGTGGACGATGGAACGATCCCGGGATTGTATGGCTCGCTCGGCTGCGACGACGAAGGCGTGCCCGCGCAGCGTCGCGTGCTGATCGAAGATGGAATTTTGCGGAACTATATGCACGACCGCACGACGGCGCGCGAGATGGGCGTCGCGCCGAACGGCAGCGGGCGTCGCCAAAGTTTTCGCCATACGCCGATGCCGCGCATGTCGAACACGCTGATGCTCGCGGGCGCGGACGATCCCGCCGCAATCATTCGCAGCGTGCCGCGCGGCTTGCTCGTCAAGCAGATGGGCGGCGGTCAGGTCAACATCGTCTCCGGCGAGTTCGTGTTCAAGGTGCAAGAGGCGTACCTGATCGAAAATGGCGCGGTCACCGAACCGGTGCGCGGTGCGACGCTGATCGGCAATGGCCCGGCGGTTCTCAAGATCATTGACCTGGTTGGCAACGACACGGGCGCAACGCGCATCGGCACGTGCGGCAAATACGACCAGGGCGCGCCGGTCGGGCACGGCATTCCGACCGTGCGGATTCCGGAGATCGTGGTGGGTGGGATCGTAGCGGGAGTGAATGAAACAATAACATGATCCGCGAATAACGCGAATAGCGCGAATCTCAAAATCACTTCATGGGAGCTCTTATGACAGACCTGATTTGCAAACAAGAGGTGTATGAGATTGTCGGAGCGGCAATGGAGGTTTACAACGTTCTCGGTCCGGGATTTCTCGAGCCCGTGTATCAAGAAGCACTTGAAATCGAATTGACAGATCGGAGGATTCCTTTCGAAAGCCAAAAGGAACTGCCGATCTTTTACAAAGGGCGTCGGTTGAAGAAAACCTACATCGCTGATTTTGTGGTGTTTGAAAAAGTGATTGTGGAGATCAAAGCGCTAGACCGTCTGACCACGCGTGAGGAATCTCAACTGCTCAACTATCTGAAAGCAACCGGCTTGGAAGTCGGCGTGCTCGCTAATTTCGGCGCGGATAGACAGTTGGAATGGAAGCGCAAGGTCAAAACGCGCAAGCCGGTTTCCAGTCACGCGAATCCGCAATAGATTTCTATTCGCGAGATTCGCGTTATTCGCGGATCATGAAAAGGAAAAATATGAATAACCTAGACACCGTTCAACAAACAGTCGCGTTTGCGCGCGCCGCCGGCGCAGATGAAGCCGAAGCGTATCTCGCGCGCACGCGCGTACTGACCATCGAAGTCGGCAACGGAGAAGTTGAAACGATCAAGCAAGCCGAAGACCTCGGACTCGCGGTGCGCGCGCTGGCCGGCAAGCGGATGGGGCTGTCGTACGCGTCGGACTTGGATCAAGCCAGTCTGCACCGCGCGGCGGCGCGCGCGGTCCAAGTCGCGGAAGCATCGGATGCGGATGAGTTTATCGGCTTGGCTGACCCCGTCGCTGCGCCGAACGTCGAGGGCTACGACCCGGAGATGGCGCGACATTCCGCCGACGAAAAGATTGACCGCGCGTTTGCGATCGAGCGCGCGGCAAAAGAGTACGACCCGCGCATCGCGGTCACGCGGCGCGTCACGTACATGGAACGCGAATCGAACGAAGCGATTGCGAACTCGCGGGGGCTGGGCGCGGAACAACGCAACAACCTTTGCGGCGGCTTTGCACTAGTCGTCGCGCGCGCTGCCCAAGGACAGGAAATGGGCAGCGGTTCGGACGTGAAACGCCGTTACGCCGCGTTTGATCCTCAAGCCGTCGGTATCGAAGCGGCGGAAAAAGCGGTAGCGATGCTGGGCGCGACCAACGTATCCACACAGCGCGCGAGCATTTTGCTCGAGCCAAAGATGACCGGCGCGTTTCTTGGCATCATCGCGAACCTCGTGCGCGCGGACAATGTCCAAAAGGCCAAGTCGCTTTTCGCCGGCAAAGTTGGCAAACCGGTCGCGGCAAAAGGCGTCACGCTCGTTGACGATGGCGCGTTTGCCGGCGCGCCCGGGATGCGCGCGTGGGATGACGAAGGCGTGCCGAGTCAGCGCACCGTCGTGATCGCAGACGGCGTCTTGCAGGGCTATCTCCACTCGACGTACACCGCGCGCAAAGCGAACGCGCGCTCGACGGGCAACGCGGCGCGGATGTCGTTCAAGTTGCCGCCGGACGCGATGCCGTCGAATTTTGCGCTCCGCGCCGGCAATGGCTCGCCGGACGCGCTGCGCGCCGGCATCGCGCGCGGGCTGTGGGTCAGAAATCTGATGAACCTGCACACCGCGAATCCCATCAGCGGCGAGTTCAGTTTCGGCGCGAATGGTCTGTGGATCGAGAATGGCAAGATCGTCGGTCCGGTGCGCGGGGTGACGATTTCCGGCAATCTCACCGACTGGCTGCTGAACCTGCGCGGTATCGCGAACGACGTGACGTGGCAAGGCGCGATGGGCATAAGCGTCGGCGCGCCGACGGTGTTGATCGAAGATGTGAGCATCGCGGGCAAGTGAAATGCAGACCTGGAAGGATTCGGAAACCTTCCAGGTCTTTGTTTCTAACGCTTTCTTAAGCATCCATCCGCGCCGCGAAGAAAATTCGTATGTATAATTGGGACAAGTTAAAAGGAAAAAGTGAAAAGCAAGAATCTGAAAGGACAGCACTCGATGAGTGACCAGATAAGATTTTCGCGGCGCGAGGTCTTGCGCCTTGCAGTTTTTGGCGCGCTGACCGCGTTCCTCGCCGCGTGCCAGCGCGCGGTCGAACCATTGACCGGATCGAGCCAGCCGACACCTGCGCCGACCAAGGACAGCGTCTCCAAAGGCGCGCCGACGCCAGCCGCGCCATCGTCAGTCGCCGACAGCGTCCCGATCACGTCGAACCAGGATTTCTACACCGTAGCCGCCGGACCCGTGCCGCCGATTCCATCCGCTTGGAAACTGACGATCGCCGGGCTGGTGGACAAGCCGTTGACGCTGACGCTCGACGAGATCAAAGCGCTGCCGTCTGTCACCGAGATGCGCACGCTTGCCTGCATCTCCAACCCGGTTGGCGGCGATCTGATTTCGAATGCGGTGTGGAAAGCGGTGCGCTTGAAAGATTTGCTCGCGCTCGCCGGCGTCAAGTCGAACGCGCGTTACCTTAAACTTGAAGCGTTCGACGGCTGGAGCACCGGCATTCCGCTTGAACTCGGCGGGGACGATCACGCGCTGCTGGCGTACGAAATGAACGGCGCGCCGCTGCCGCGCGATCACGGCGCGCCGCTGCGCTGTCTCTTTCCCGGTCGCTATGGAATGAAGCAACCCAAATGGCTTCAAACGATCACGCTCGTTGATCAAGAGTACATCGGCTATTGGGAAAAGCAGGGCTGGTCGAACGAAGCCAGGGTTCGCCCGTTCTCGCGGATTGATTCGTCGCGAGACCTCGCGGTGATCAATGGTCCCACGTTCGCGTTATCCGGCATCGCGTACAGCGATGAGACCGGCTTGACAAAACTAGAAATTGGTTGGGACGATACGAACCAATGGCAGCCCGCCGAACTGACGCGCGGACCATCGCCGTACACCTGGACGGTGTGGCGATGGACTGGCGACGCGCTGCCGCTCGGTCGGCACACACTGTCCGCGCGCGCGACGGATGGGCGCGGGCAAACGCAAACGCGCGGGGCGGTGTTCAACCTGCTCGGCGGCACGTTTCCGAATGGCACGGATCAGATGCACTCGATTGTGTTGGAGTTCAGGGGGTGAAGGCAGAAGGCAAAAGGATGAAGGATGAAGACGGAGATTTCGCTTAGCCTTCATCCCTCACGATGGCTTGCGCTCGGCGCGCTCATTGCCTTTGCCGCGGGCATCGGCGGCGTGGCGTATGTCTCATATCAAGAACAGGACGATCGCTTTTGCGTCTCATGCCATACCCAGCCGGAGATGGAATACTTGGCGCGCAATTTGCGCGCGGATGAAAGGCAAGCCGCCGAGGACCTGGCATCGTTTCATCATCGCAAAAAGCAGGTGCGCTGCATTGATTGTCATGTGGGTGAAGGATTCCTCGGCCGCGCGACAGTTCTCTCGCTCGCTGCCTGGGACGCGTTCAAACATCACGCCGGCATCGCGCGGCAACCCGCGGCGATCGTTTTTCCGGTCCAGAATGAAGCGTGTATCAAATGCCACGCGCAAGACGTCCAAAAGCCGGGCTTTGAGAACCACGAACACAACAAGTACTCCGACCCGAAAGAATCGCCCCCATTCATTCGCTGCACCGATTGCCACGTCACGCATCGCCCCGGCGACGAACGCACCGCATTCCAGTTTCGCGACGCGATTTTTCCAAAGTGCGAGTACTGCCACGTGACGATGGGACGCGGACCGCGCGGGCTAGCCAAATAGAGGAGAGCTGAAAGAGGAGAGAGGAAAGTGGCTTTCATCTTTCCTCTCTCCTCTTTCATCACCCGACTAGGCGACCACGCGACTATCCGACCTTCACCACCCACGCCATCGCAGTGTCGCCCGCCGCGCAGCCGGTGAACAAGCCGTACCCACCGCCGACCAGCGCGAGTTCTTCGATCAGTTCGATCATCAGCCGCGTCCCGGTCGGTCCCTGGGGGTGACCGAAAATCAGCGATGAGCCGTAGTGATTCATCGCTTCGGGCTTGACGCCGGTCTGCTCGCAAAAATAAATGTCGTTGACCGCGAACGGATTGTGTGTCTTGATCGCGCGCACATCGCCGACTTGCATCCCCGCATTGTCGAGCGCGTTCTTCGCCGCTGGCACGACTGCTTGCGCCATAAATCCCTTTTTCGCACGCGCGGAGCCGACCGCGAGCAACTGCACTGTGATTCTCGCGTCGCGGCTCAACTCCTTTGCTTTTTCGCGCGTCGTGACGATCATCGCCGCGTTGCCGTCGGCGGGAAACGTCTGCCCGCCGTACGTCACCGTGCCGCCATCGAGCACCGGTTTGAGTTTCGCGAGTCCTTCGCGCGTCGTCGCAAAAACACCTTCGTCGTCCTTCACCGTCGCCAAGACTTTGCGCCCTGACGTGTCTTTCACTTCGACCGGCGTCACCATATAGCGGCGATGAAACGCGGCGTCGTCTTTGAGCGCGTCCTGATACTGCGAATAGCGCAGGAGCATCATCGCGTCCTGTTGTTCTTTCGTGATGTCTGATTCGCGCGCGACGTTCTCCGCGGTTTGGATCATCGCGTTCTTGGCGTACGGATCGAAATTGAAATTATCCCACACCCAGTCTTCGGCGTCGCCTTTGCCGCCCGGTCCCAGCGGATTCGGGTAATAAATGTGCGGACCGTTGCTGCAGCGATCCAGCGTTACCGTGAGGATCGCGCGGTTTGCGCCGGTTTCGATTTCAAACGCAGACGACGCAATGACGCGCGCGCTCGTCGCGCACGCCTGCGACAGGGTCGGGCCCGTGATGCCGGCGGCGCCGATCGTCGCCGCGAGCCAGGGCGCGCCGTAAAACGAATGTTTCTGCGGTACGGTCATGCCCAGGAAGAGCGCGTCGAAAGTCTCCGGCGCGATGTTGCGCTCTTTCAGCGCGCGCATCGCGACCTCGCCCGCGAGCGCAATGGGATGTGCATTCGCAAAGTTTCCTTGCCAGCGCACAAATGGCGTGCTCCAATACCCACCGTACGGAACAAAGACATTGTTGAATCTCATTTTGGCTCCTGTTCTTCAATCGTAAAACATAATTGCGTGAATTACGTTTCACGTTTTACGTTTTGGACTCCCGCCTCCGCCCACATTAACGCCTCCGTCGGACAAACCGTCACACACGCCGGCGCAGCGCGGTCGGGGCAGAGATCACATTTGCGCGCGACCTGGATTTCGAGATCGCGCGCGATCGCGTCGTAGGGGCAAACCATCACACACATCCAACAGCCCACGCAGCGCGACGCATCGAGCCGCACGACGCCGTTCGCGTCGCGTTCGATGCAGCCGGTCATGCACGCATCCATGCACGGCGCGGGATCGCAGTGGCGGCAGAGCGATTGAAATTCGTACCGCGCGTAGAGATTTTGCCGTACGATGATCGCGCCCTTGCGCGGGTTGGCGACGCCGAACTTGGTCGTCGCGCACGCGATCGAGCACAGTTTGCAGCCCGTGCAGAGGTCGGGGTTGGCGTAGATTTGTTTCATCATGTAGACTCCATTATCTTTGTCGCCACAGAGAACACAGAGGTCACAGAGAATAATCCCTGTGTCCTCTGTGGCTTAAAGGGCTTCAAACTCCGCTACGCGCTCCCGCGGCGGCTGTCCTTCCTTGTCCCAGCCGTGCAACGCGTAGAACTCGTCGAGCATCTGTGCGAACTGCGCGCGGTCAATGTGATGCCCTTGGGTCTTGCGCCCGGTCATTGTTTCGTCGAAATAACGCGCGGGCAGCGTGTCGTCTTTGCGCGTGATGCCTTCGCGCATGTTGATGACGCGTTCCAAGTCCACCACGCGCCGACCGACATTCACCAGTTCTTCCTTCGAAAACTCCAAGCCGGTCGCGAGGTAAATCAGTTCGCGGAAATGATCGTAATTCAAATTGCGCGGACTGTTGAACCCGTGACAGATGAACTTGCAGATGCCGACGCAATCCACGACGGCGTAGATCGTCTCGCTAAAAGTGACGACGACGGCTTTGCTGCGGTACGAGGTTGGGTTGGGATCGACCGGCTGTCCATAAACCTGTTGGGTGAATTCCGCCGGCAGATCGAAGATCTCCAGCGTGGGGCGACTGCGCAGATGATCTGCGCCGCGCGACGACGTCGCGATGCCGAGCGCGAATCCTTTCAGGTAGCGCACGTCGTGCGGGTCGGACTGCGGCAGCCCTTTGATCGCAATGAGAAAACCTTCCGCGCCCGGGAAGCGATCCACCAAACGACTCCCTTCCGCAAGCAGATCGCCCAAGCCGCGCCGCGCGGCGATGTCGTAGATCAACCGCTTGAGCGTCGCGTAATCGCCAAAGCGCAGTTCCTTGCCGTCAGTCATTTTCTTGTCCAACATGCCGCGCTCGTACAACTCAATCGCCCACGCGAGATACGTGCCGACTGAAGACACATCGAGACCCAGTTCGTTGACGATGTTCTGCAATTCGATGACCTGCGCCGTGTCCGACACACCAATATTTGCACCGACCAACACCTCGGACGTGTACTCGGGACCTTCACCGCCCAGAGAATTGCGATGGCGGCAATGCACGACGCAGCCCGCGCAACTCAGCATCTTGTCCACGTAGTGGTGAATCTCTTCCGCGTTCAACGTATCTTCGAACGTCGTCTTCTGGCTGTTGTGCGTGCGAATCGCGCCGAGGTAATTGCTCACGTCGTACAACAACGGCGTGCCGACGCGCCCCAAGACCTGGATCACTTTCGATTGCTGCAAGTACTTTCGCAGTTCGACCGCTTTGGCGAAAAACTCTTCGGGATGCGCGAGCGGCAGACCGCGATTGCCGCGCGCGACAACCGCTTTGAGATTTTTCGATCCCCACACCGCGCCGGTGCCGCAGCGTCCCGCCGAGTTCTTCAGCCCGTAGCGCGTCGCGGCATAGCGTACCTGGTTCTCGCCCGCCGTGCCGATCAATTCGACTTCGACATCCGCGCCGAGAGCGTTCTTAAAGCGCGTGGTCGCCTCGGTGCAATTCGTGCCCCAATATCCTTGCGCGTCGCGGATCTCGACACGCCCATCTTCGACATAGAGATAGACGGGCTTGTCGGCTTTGCCGGTGATGAGTAGGCGATCGATCCCGGCGTAGCGCAGCTCCGGACCCAAAAAGCCGCCGATGTTCGAATCGCCGAGGATGCCGGATTCCGGCGATTTCGTCGTGACGCTATGACGACCCGAGTTCGGCGCGCCGGTGCCGGTGAGGATACCGGTGCCGAGGATGAGCGGATTCGCCGGCGCGAGCGCGTCCGTATTCGGCTTCAAGTATTTGTAGAGATAGTACATATTCAGCCCGCGCCCGCCCACGAACTTGCGCACGACGTCCGGCGGCGTTTCGCTGATTTCGACGCGGCGCGTCGTCAGGTCAACGTGCGCCAATGTTGCGAGCGGACGCGGTGTGATGGGTGTATGTTTCATAGAATCTCCTTCATGGTTTTGTGCTGCTATTTCTGTTGCGAAACCTGCTTGCCTGTGCTATAATCTCGCTTGAGAGTCAACTTGATGAATCCGACGATAGCCGAACGCAAGATTCTCTGGACCGTCTCCGACCCGCGCGGGCTGACGATTTCGCTGGCTGAAGATGTATGGCAAAGCCACCTTGCTTATCGTCCAGAACTTGCCACGCATTTCGACGCGGTACGGCTTGCCTGCCAAGACCCGGATGCCATCTACTTCGACCCTGATTCAACGGCGGACAAGACGCCAGGAACGCGAGTCTATTGGTACTACAAAGGCGGGCTATTGACAGGCAAGTTCGCCAAAAACTGGGTTGCGGCGATAGTCAAGGTTGTTATCGAATCTAGAAACACGCGACGTGGCTATGTTGAAACCGCAATGCTTCCGCGACGTGTTCTAAAGAGGCTGGTGATAGAATGGAAAAAATGAAAATCACGGACTATCACTATTATCCCGAGAGCGATGAACTCGATCTCGTCATCAATGTAGACAAACCGCGTCCTGCGATCTCCGTGCCCCTCGAAGATGAATTCTTTTTCCTGCGGGTTGATCCGGAAACTGACGAAATTGTCGGCGCGACAATCCTAAACGTCAGTCGCTGGTTCGCTCAACTCGCGCATGTCTTCGCAGTCCGGGCTTTCGACGACACAGATGTGCATCTCCTTCTCGAAAAGAAAGTCGAAACGCTTGCGCTTCAGCGCGCCTAATTCCGTCGCTAACCTCCCAACTACCACTTGCGTTCGTCCCTCTCCCGCTCCGCCCACTTGGCGTCGTCAAAATGCTTTTCGTAGCGTTCCGGCGAACTAAGTGATTCGCGCCACGGCAAATTCACGCCCTCCACTTCCGGCTTGAACCACGCGCGGCGCGCGGCATAGTACGGCGCGTTCAAACTCAGCAGCGCGTCCTTTACCGCGCTCGCCGGCTTTTGCGCTTGGATCAAGTGATTGACCAAGCCGACCGCGCTGACATCGCTCACCATCACCGCGCCGATCAAGCGGTCGCGGCGAAAAACGAGTTTCTGATAGATCTGATTCTCGCGCGATTCGCGGAGACGCACTTCGTCGCCCGGCTCTGGCTCGACAATCCCCTGCGCTACAATCGCTTTGCCGAACAGCGGCATCGAAGTCATCCCGATGGAACCGGCGTACGCGGTGGCGTGTCCCGCCATGTTCAAGCCGGCGATGCGTCCCTGCGCGTGCGCGTTGGGCCAGTTCGCGTTGACGAACAACTTGCCGCGCGTCACGTCGTACGTTTCCGCGACATCGCCCGCCGCGTAAACGCCGGGAATGTTCGTCTCAAAGTATTCGTTGACGACGATGCCCATATTCACGCGAATCGGCGTGTCCTTGACCAACGCGAGATTCGGCGCGACGCCGGTCGCTTTGACCACCAGTCCGCAGTCAATCTTCTCGCCGTTGTCCAGCACGACGCCGGTCACACCCTCGTCCGCCGTCCCCAAAATCTCCGCGACCGATCGCCCGGTCAGCACGCGCACGCCGCCTTGTTCGAGAATCGCCTGCGCGTACGCCGCAGCCGGCGTGTCGAGAATCCGGCTGAGGATGGCAGGCAGCAATTCGACCAGCACCACGTTCAACCCCGCGCCGCGCAATCCGTACGCGGCTTGAATCCCCACCAGCCCCGCGCCGATGACGACAGCAACGCGGGCGGACTTGGCGCGAATCCGTTCGCGAATTGCTTCTGCGTGTGCGCGCGTCCAGAAATCGAAAACGCCGGGGTGCTCGCGCCCTTTGACCGGGGGGAATTTCTGAATCGAGCCGGTCGCGATCAAGAGTTTATCATAGTGCAGCGCTTTGCCGTCGGCGAGCGTGACCGCGTGCGCGTCCACATCCAGCGACTCGGCGCGCGTGCCCAAGCGCGTCTCGATGTTGCGCCGCGTGTAGAAATCCGCCGGGCGATAGCGCATTTCGTCCGCGGCGACCTCGCCGGCGATATAATGCGAAATCAGCGGACGCGAATAAACGTGGTGCGGCTCATCGCCGATGATCGTGATCGTCGCGCTCTTGTCTGCGGCGCGGATAGATTCCGCCGCGCCAACTCCTGTCGCGCTGTTGCCGATGATGACATAGTGCATTCCGAATCTCCTTGATTTGACTTGACGCCAAAAGGGTATTACAATTTCTACGAAAGGTGAGACATGGCGATTATTCAGAAAATGATTCGCCTGGAAGGTTCAAAAGGGCAAGCCGAAGCAGTCGCGCTGTTCGATAGCGGCGCGTCGTATTCATGCATTCAGCCGGGCATCGCCGAAAAGTTGGGCATTATCGAAATCCTGCCACGCCCGATGAAATCTGGCACGGCGACAAATGGCGATACCTTGACAGCAACCCAAACCATCCGCTTGGATTTCTACGTGGATGGCAATCGCTTGTCCGACGAGTTCATGCTCATCCCCGGCCTGTCCGAACAAGTCATCATTGGCGCGGCAACGCTCCAAAAGTGGCGCATCAAGTTGGATTTCGAGCGCGATCAAGTCATCATTGATCCGCGCGTCACTCACCTGCGCCTCCTCTGAGCGCATCCCCCCGCGATCGGCAAAATCACGCGCACGCGATCGCCATCCTTGACCCGCGTGTTTTCGACATCTACCCAGCGCACAACCTCGTCGTTGAGAAACAAACTATACGGAATGAAATCGCCGGTCTGTCCACGCAATTCCGCACCGAGACCGGCGAATTGTTTCGTCAATTCGCCTATCACGTCGGCGAGTGTGCGCGTCTCCCCCTCAAGACGAACAGACAAGTCTCTCTGTCCCACCAACCGCCATGCCGGCTCGTCGAAATGAACCAGGATTTCCATCACGTTGCCGTCTTCGACACACGCAACGCGAGCGAGCCGCCGACGCCCAGGACGAGCGCGACGATGCCAGCGATGACAAACGCGAGCGCAAACGATTGCGTCGCGTCCGCGATCGCGCCGGCAAGATAGGGACCGATCGCCTGTCCGAGTCCCATGGCAATCGTCAGCAAGCCGAGCGCCGCGGGCGCCAGCCGCGTACCGAACAAATCCCCGGAGAGCGCCGCCATCAACGCCGGAATACTCCACGCCGTCAGCGCGAACAGCGCCGCCGAAGAATATACCGCTAGCAGATCCCGGCTGAATCCGAAAACCAGGAACGCGATCCCTTGTAGCATGAACACACACAACAAGCCGGCGCGCCGGCCCCAGCGATCCGATATGCTTCCCCAGATGAACCCACTGATCGTGCTGACGATACCGACCTGGAGCCACAACGTCCCGGCGCCGCCCGCACTCAAGCCACCTTCTTTCACTAGATACTTGACGAAGAACGTCGAGTAGATGATGTACGAGAAACCGAACGCGAAGTAGATTGCGGCGAGATGCCACAGGACGCGCGATTTGTACACCAAGCCCCAATCCAGCGACGACGCTTTTTTCTCCGCGTTGCGCTTGTCGCTTTCCGCCACGCTTTCGCCGACCGGCGTCAAGCCGATTTCGTCCGGGCGATTCCGCAGAAACAAAACGCACAAGACGAAAACGCCGAGCGCCATCGCGCCGAGCGCGTACCAACTGACGCGCCAACCCTCCGCGCCGTATTGATTCAGAATCGCCGGTATCAGTGGTCCCGTGACCATCAACCCGATGCTCGACCCGGCGACTGCGATGCCGGCGGCGATGCCGCGCCGCTTTGCGCCAAACCACGCCGAGACGAGCGCCATTGCCGGCACATTCGCGCCCGCGCCGCCGACGCCGGTGAAGAAGCGCCCCAGGCGCGCGGCGTCGAAAAACGGAAACAGCCCGGTCGCGGTCATCGCCAGCGCGACGAGGAGCAGCGCAATCGAAACGACCAAGCGCGGTCCATAGCGCGCGGCGATCACGCCGGCGAAAACGACCGTGAGCAAATAGCCGACCAGGTTCCACGACTGCAATTCGCCGGTCTGCGTGTTCGTCAGTTTCAAGCCGTCCTGCATCGCGGGCAAGATGCTGGTGTAACCAAAGCGCCCCAACCCCAGCGACCCAAAGACCGCAAGCACGATCAGCGTTAGGACGATGAGACCATAGTGCAAGCGCGGCGCTGCCTTTGCAGTCGCAGTCTTCGCTGTCTGTTCCATGAGCAACCTCTAGTCTGATAGTCACATAGTCGAATACTCATCTAGTCAACCGACCATCCGACCACAAGACTACACGACTAACTGACTTCTTTGGCGACCATATCGCCAATCTCGCTCGTACTCAAGCCGCTGCGCGCTTCGACCGACGGGATGCGTTTGGACGAAAGCAAAGCGCGCACGGCTTTATCAATGCGCGCCGCCGCGCTTTTCTCGCCGAGATAATCCAACATCATGCCGACCGCGTTGACCGTCGCGAGCGGGTTCGCGACATTCTTGCCGGCGTACTTGGGCGCGCTGCCGTGAATCGGCTCGAACATCGAGACCTGACCCGGGTGAATGTTGCCGCTCGCCGCGATGCCCATGCCGCCCTGAATCATCGCGCCGAGATCGGTGATGATGTCGCCGAACAAATTCGTCGTCACGATGACGTCGAACCATTCCGGGTTTTTCACGAACCACATGCACGTCGCATCCACGTACGCGTGATCCTTTTCGATGTCGGGGTACTCGCGCCCGACTTCTTCAAAGGTGCGCGTCCAGAGATCATGCGCGCGCACCGCGTTCGCCTTGTCCACCATCGTCACCTTTTTGCGCTTGTTGCGCGCGCGGCACGTCTCGAACGCATAGCGGATGATGCGCTCGGTCCCCTTGCGCGTGTAGAGCATGATGGCGGTTGCAACTTCATCCGGCGTGCCCTTTTTCGTTAGACCCCAGGGACCGGTGTACGCGTCTTCCGTGTTCTCGCGGCAGACGATCATATCCACGTCTTCCGGCTTTTTGTTCTTCAGCGGGCAGAGGTGTTCCGCGTACAACGTGATCGGGCGCAGGTTCACGTAGAGATCGAGTCCGACGCGCATCGTCATGATGACCGCGTGCTCGACCACGCCGGTCGGACAGCGCGGGTCGCCGATCGCGCCGAGCAGGATCGCGTCGAGTTTGCGGTACTCGTCGAGCACGTTGGGCGGACACGCTTCGCCGGTCGCGAGGTAACGCTCGCTGCCCCAGGGATACTCGACCAATTCGTACTTGAATTGCTCCAACGCCGCGACGACGTTCAGAACTTTCAAGCCCTCGCGCACGACCTCGGGCCCAATCCCGTCACCGGCGACAACGCCGATTTTGTAGGACTTCATCCCAGACTCCTGATTCCAAATTTGTCGTGATGCGTGATACGTCTTGACAATGTTACATTTTCCTTTCCGCCATAGACGATGGCACATCTTTGAATCGCCGCTTGGCGGCGAATTATTGACGTGCCATCGCACAGAGAACACAGAGNNCGGAACACGCATCACGTATCACGATTTTTCGTACTGCGCCACCGCCTCCCGAAACACCTCCGGCACACGCACCGGCTTTTTCGTTTGCCGATCAATCACCACCGCGACGATCTTGCCGGTTGCCACCAGTTCGTCGTTATGCGCCTTGAACGCGGCAAATTCAAACGTGACGCTCGAATTGCCAATGTTGCCGACGCGCGCGTGGACGTTCAGCACGTCCTCAAAGAACGCGCGCGATTTATAGTCACATTCCGCGTGGATGTAGAAGAAATCTACGCCCGCGTTGAGAAAATCCTGATAGACGAAACCGATCGCGCGCAGGTACTGCGTCAACGCTTCGTCAAAGTACGTCAA
>DHFK01000240.1 GCA_002400365.1 Anaerolineales bacterium UBA4826
CGCTCATCAAAAGTCTGCAAACGGGCTTGCTGCTCATCACAGGTCTGGCGGCGTACATGAGCGTGCGCTGTCCGGTGACAACCTGGGAAACCTTGCTCGCGGTGACGGCGACATTGTTCCTCGCGATCAGCGGCAGTACGGTGTTGAACATGGTGTACGACCGCGACATTGACGCCAAGATGAAACGCGCGTGTATGCGGCCGCTGCCATCGGGCAAGGTGTCGGCGCGCGAAGCATTGCTGTTGGGCTTTCTGCTTTCGCATGCGGGCATTGCCTGGGCATTTTCGCTTAGCCCCATCTACGGCGCGGTCGTCGCGGCGGGCTTGTTCTTCGACGTGGTCGTTTACACGATTTGGCTCAAACGCCGCACGCCGTACTCGATCATCCTGGGCGGGCTGGCGGGCGGGATGCCCGCGCTCGCGGGACGCACGCTCGCGGTTGGCGCGATTGACCCGCTCGGCGTTTTGCTTGCGCTCGCCGTCTTGCTTTGGATCCCGACGCACATCATGACGTTCAACATCAAGTACGCGGACGACTATGCGCGCGCGGGCGTGCCGACCTTTCCCTCCGCGTACGGCGTCCGCGCGACGCGCCTCATCATCACCTTGTCGTCCGTTGGCGCGGCAAGCGCGGTGATGCTCGCGGCAATCGGCATCGGAATGAGTTGGGGCTATCTGCGCTTGCTGATCGTGCTGAGCGGCGGACTCTTCGCGCTGGCGGCGGTGAGCATGTGGCGGCCCTCGGAACGATTGAATCACGGGCTGTTCAAGTACGCCTCGGTCTATATGCTCGGTTCGATGCTGTTGCTGGCGGTGGGATAGCAGAGCAGAGCGCAGCGCGCGATCACTGTCAAGTCGGCCGCACCAAACAACTCAATGTGACCTGAGGAACTGCGACAAAAGTCACTGACAGGAAGGTCACACGGCAGTAAACTGACCTACGGACAGTAACGGATGCTGTTCTCTCTGCCGGGGTGTGACCGATGAACGTATCACCCGACGATCTGCGCTCGATTTTCCTCTTCGCCCATTTCGACGCCGCCGCGCTGGCGGAGGTCTGCCAGGCGATGCGCGCGCGCGACTATGCCGCGCGCGCGCTCGTTTTCGCGCAGGGCGAGCCGAGTCCGGGCTTGTGGTTCGTCCGGCGCGGTCGCGTGCGGCTCTATCGAACCAGTGCCGCGGGGCGCGAGTTCACGCTGTGCATCGCGCGGCGCGACCGTCTGCCCTGCCTCGGCGGCTGCCCGCTCATTGACGGCGATCTCTGCCCCGTCACCGCGCAGGCGCTCGAACCCGCCACCCTCTATTTCCTCGAACGCCAACGCGCGCTGGATCTTGCCGCCACCAGCGCGTCGGTGGCGCGCCTCGTCTCGCGCGTGCTTGCCAATCATGCCCGGCACCTCACCCGCCTCTCGTGTGGGCTCGCGCTCCGCGGCTCGATGCCGCGCCTGGCGGACCTGCTCTTGACCTACGCGGACGAACGCGGCAATGCGACCGACCGCGGCATCGAACTGGACCTCGATCTTTCCCACGAACTGCTCGGCACCGTCCTCGGCATGACGCCCCAAATGATCGCCCACGATTTCCTGCGCCTGGAACGCGAAGGGATTGTGGACGCGCGGGGCAAGCACATTGTGATTCGGTGCATCGAGCGATTGGCAAAGATGGTGTGACTTTTTTGCTAGTATTTTCGTCACATTCCGCGTATGCTGTGTCACGCTATGACGAAGCCATCGGTTAGAGCACTCAAAGCGATTCCCCTCTTCACGCGCCTACGCGGCGACGTACTCAAGTCGCTGGCGAGCCAGGTGCAAGCGCGCGCGTACACCAACCGCCAAGTCATCTTCGCGGAAGGCGCGCGCTGCGAGGGCCTCTACATCGTCCAAGCGGGGCAGGTCAAATTGCTGCGCGCGAGCAAAGACAAGGAGCAACTCCTCGCGATCGTCGGCGCGGGCGAACCGCTCGACCTGGTGCCGTTCCTCGATGACGGTCCCCACTCGCTCACCGCGAGCGCGCGCGGTCCGGTCACGCTCTATTTTGTCGAATGCGCCGCCGCGCGCGCGCTCATCTGGGCGACGCCGCCGCTCCTCGCTGCCGTGATGAGCAGCGTCAGCGCGCGCTTGCGCCGGCTTGCCACTATTGCGACCGACCTTGCGTTCAAAGATGTCACCGCGCGCATTTGCAGGGTTCTGCTCGATCAAGCCGACGCCGAGGGCGAACATTTCCGTGGGGGGATCCGCCTCCGGCGCACGCTCTCCGAACGCGAATTTGCGGCGATGGTCGGCACCGTGCGCGAAGTGGCGTGGCGGTCGCTCAAGAAATTGGAGAAAGAGGGACTCGTCAAGATCGAGCGCAACCAGATCACGCTGCTCGACGTGGAGCGTCTCGCGGCGCTGGCATGATTCTTTGATGTTCGGAGGTCAAGTCAATGCAGGATTGGCATTCTCTCAAGTTCCGAATCGTCGTCTTGGGTTTGATCGGTTGGGTGTTCATCGCCTTTGCTTACGCGGCGGAAGCAGCGCCGCCCGCGCAAACGCCGGCCGAGGGACAGAAAATCTTTCAGGAAAAATGCGTCGGTTGCCACACCATCGGCAAAGGTAAATTGGTCGGACCCGACTTGCAGGGGATCACGCAAAAGCGAGCCAAAGCGTGGCTCGTTCAATGGATCACCGCGCCGGACAAGATGCTTGCAGCAAAAGACCCCATCGCGACACAACTTGTGGCGGAATACAACAACCTCGCCATGCCAAACATGGCGCTGACCGACGCGCAAGTGGCGTCGTTGATCGCGTATCTCGAAACGCAAAGCGGAGGCGCCGCGCCGCAGCCGACCCAGCCACCACAACCACAGACACAACCCGCGCCCGCCGCAGTCGTCGGTGAGCCGGCTGCCGGCAAGGCGTTGTTCAACGGTGGGCAACGCTTTAAGAACGGTGGACCGCCGTGTATGGGCTGCCACAGCGTCGGCGGCATTGGGGCGTTGGGCGGCGGTGCGCTCGGTCCCGATCTCACTGGCGCGTACGCCAAGTACAACGGCGATGCGGGCTTGACGGCATTTCTGAATTCGGCGCCGACCGTGACGATGAACGCGGTGTGGGCGCGGCAACCGATGACACCGCAAGAGCAAGCCGACCTCGTCGCGTTTCTCAAGCAAGCCGCCGTGACCGAGCGCCCGATTGACGCCGTGGGACAGTTGGCGGTGCTGGCAGTCGCTGGCATGATCGTTCTCTTGGTGATCGCGCAACTGTATTGGCGCAAGCGGCTCGTCGCGGTGCGGCGACCGATGGTGACGAAAAATCGTATTGCGTAGTGCGTATTCCGTTTTCGGCTACGCATCACGCAATACCCAATACCCAATACGGAGAATACAAGATGGGCTGGATTCAAGACCTGGTTAATCCTCAAGCGCGGCAGTGGGAAGAGTTTTATCGCAATCGTTGGCAGCACGATAACGTCGTCCGCAGCACACACGGCGTCAATTGCACCGGCGGCTGTTCGTGGGCGGTCTACGTCAAAGACGGCATCATTACGTGGGAGATGCAACAGACCGATTACCCTTTGCTCGAATCGAGTTTGCCGCCGTACGAACCACGCGGCTGTCAGCGCGGCATCTCCGCGTCGTGGTACGTCTACAGCCCGATCCGCGTCAAGTATCCGTACGTGCGCGGACCGCTCATGGACTTGTGGCGCGCGGCGAAGGCGAAACGCGCCAATCCGATTGAAGCGTGGGGCTCGATTGTCGAAGACGAAACCCAGCGCGCCCGCTATCAAAAGGCGCGCGGCAAGGGCGGCTTTCGCCGCTCGACCTGGGACGAGGTATTGGAAATCGTCGCCGCGTCCACGCTCTACACTGCGAAGAAATGGGGACCCGACCGCGTCTTTGGCTTCTCGCCGATTCCGGCGATGTCGTACCTTTCGTACGCCGCGGGCTCGCGCTTTCTCCAACTTTTCGGCGGCGTGAACATGAGTTTCTACGATTGGTACGCCGATCTGCCGAATGCGTTCCCGGAGATCTGGGGCGATCAAACCGACGTGTGCGAGAGCGCGGACTGGTACAATAGCAAGTACATCATCGCGATGGGTTCCAATCCGAACATGACGCGCACGCCGGACGTGCATTTCATTTCCGAGGCGCGGCACAATGGCACCAAGTTCGTCGTGATCGCGCCGGACTTTTCGCAAGTCGCCAAGTATTCCGATTGGTGGATTCCGGTCCAAGCCGGGCAGGACACCGCGTTGTGGATGGCGGTCAATCACGTCATCCTCACCGAGTTCCATGCGAAACGTCAGGTGCCGTACTTTGTCAATTACTTGAAGCAGTATACGGATTCGCCGTTCCTGGTGGAGTTAGTCAACAGTCAACAGTCAACAGTCAACAGTCTGAAACCTGGTCAGCTATTGCGCGCCAATCGCCTCGCGCGTTATCGCGACGTGGAGAACGGCGATTGGAAGATGCTCGTCTTCGATCAAACGACCGGGCAGCCCAAGATGCCCAAAGGCACGGTCGGCTATCGTTGGCAGAGCAAGAAGGGGCAATGGAATTTGAAGATGGAAGACGGGCTGGACGATAGCCCGATCGATCCAATGCTTTCGTTCCTGGACCAGCACGACGACGTATTGCAGGTCGAGTTTTACGAATTCGCGTCCGGCAAGACGTACCTGCGCGGCGTGCCGGTCAAGTACATCGAAACGAGCCAAGGGCGCGTGCCCGTTGCAACCGCGTTCGATTTGCTCGTCGCGCAGTTCGGCGTCTCGCGCGGGTTACTGGGCGATTACGCCAAGGATTACGATGACACCACGCCGTACACCCCCGCGTGGCAGGAGCAGTACACCGGCATCGGACGTGAGACGGTGATCCGCCTCGCGCGCGAATTCGCGGCGAACGCGGAGGCGACGAACGGCAAGTCCATGATTATTATCGGCGCGAGCATCAACCATTGGTACAACAACAACCTGTCGTACCGCGCGCCGATTACCGCGTTGATTCTGTGCGGCTGTTGCGGCGTGAACGGCGGCGGAATGAATCATTACGTCGGTCAGGAAAAGTTGACGCTCGTCGCGCCGTGGACTTCGCTCGCCTTTGCGCTCGACTGGACCGCGCCGCCGCGCCGCCAGCAATCGCCAACCTGGCATTACGTGAACAGCGACCAGTGGCGTTACGAAGGCGACTTTACCGACTATGCGCCGGTGCCGCCAAACGCGCAATGGGCAAAGGGTCACGCGATGGACCACGAAGCGCGCGCAGTCCGCATGGGCTGGATGCCGTACTATCCCCAGTTCAATCGCAATCCGCTCGATCTTGCCAGGAGCGGCAGCGCGGATGCGGTCGTCGAGCAATTGAAAAAAGGCGATGTGAAATTCGCGGTGGACGATCCTGACGCGCCGGAGAATTTTCCGCGCGTGTGGCTCATCTGGCGCGGCAACGCGATCATGTCGAGCGCCAAGGGGCACGAGTTTTTCTTGCGCCACTATCTCGGCACGCACGACAACATCGTCGCCGAGGAACACGCCAAAGGCAAAGTCAAGACGGTGACGTTCCGCGAGCCCGCGCCGCGCGGCAAGATGGACCTGGTCGTGGACATCAACTTTCGCATGGACACGTCCGCGCTCTATTCCGACATCGTTCTACCGACGGCGATGTGGTACGAGAAGAACGATCTGAATACCACCGATCTGCATTCGTTCGTGCATCCGCTCGGTCAAGCGGTCCCGCCGGTGTGGGAAGCCAAGAGCGACTGGGAAATCTTCAAAGCGTTCGCGAAAAAGGTGAGCGAACTCGCGCCGCTCGTTTTCCCCGAGCCGGTCAAGGACTTGGTCGCGTATCCGCTGATGCACGACACGCCGGACGAGTTGTCGCAGACCCAGGTGCGCGATTGGCGCGCGGGCGAATGTGAGCCAATTCCCGGCAAGACGATGCCGCACCTGCGCGTGGTCGAACGCGACTATCGCAATCTCTACAATCGTTTTATCTCGCTCGGTCCAAAATTGCGGCAGGACGGCGTCAACGGCAACGGCGTGCAGATTCCCATCACGGAACAGTACGACGAGTTGTTGAAAAATCCGGTCGGCACGTCACTCGACCCGCGGCACATGCGCTGCGTCGAATGGGGCGGACAAAAATATCCCAGTCTCGAAGACGCGCTCGACGCGGCGAACACGTTGCTCACGCTCGCCCCGGAGACGAACGGCCAAGTCGCGTATAACGCCTTCAAGCACGAAGAAGAACACGTCGGTGTGCCGCTCGCCGACCTCGCCGAAAAGATTCGCAGCGTGCGCATGACGTTTCTCGACATTACGCGCCAGGTGCGGCGCACGCTTATCAGTCCGTGCTGGTCGGGCATTGTGAACGATGGGCGCGCGTACGCCGCGTGGTGTCTGAACGTCGAGCGGCTCATCCCATGGCGCACGCTCACCGGTCGCCAGGGTCTCTACATTGACCACCCGCACTATCTCGATTTCGGCGAGCACCTGCCGACGTACAAACCGAAACTCAANNGTGCGCACCGGCGACGTGGTCAAGAGTCCGGTGGACGACCAGAGCATCGTGCTGAATTACATTACGCCGCACGGCAAGTGGCACATCCACTCGACGTACTATGACAATCATCGGATGCTCACGCTCTCGCGCGGCATCGAGCCGTGCTGGATCAACGACAAGGACGCGGCAAAGATTGGTGTGAACGATAACGACTGGGTCGAAGTCTACAACGATAACGGCGTGATGGTGACGCGCGCGGCAGTGAGCGCGCGCGTGCAAC